>JBJTWN010000160.1:0-45614 GCA_046081785.1 Cyanobium sp. | reverse complement strand
AGCACTCCAGCTCTCGGCTTCCTTCTCGCTGGCTGGCACCACTTCTCCCTGGAGCCTCCAGGCCTTACGCCATTTGTAGAGGGTGATCGCATGAATGCCCAACTCCCGGGCAATCTCCACCACGCTCTGGCGGTTGGGAGGTCTCATTCGACGACGAACATCCGCATTGACCGCATCGCTGTAAGGACGCATTGAACAACTCCATCAGACCCCCTGGTTGGAATGGTCGTTTTGGAGAGGCGTCATCTTTCTTGGCAGAGGGGGCTCCAGGGTTCCGATGGTGAAAAAAAGGGGGGCATAGCCCCTCCTTGATGACAACATGCGCCGCTGGCCCATCAGTCGATAAGCCGGTCACTAAACAAGTGCGTTAATCGCATAATCAATATAGTTGTTCGCGATCACTCCAGGGTCTCCCTGAATGCCGTGATTGGCCTTGATATAACTTAGTGCTTCAACATACCAGGAGGGAGACAGCTCAAATGCCCGGTTGATCTCATCCAGGCCAGCAATCAGATAATCATCCAGAGGGCCAGTGCCACCTGCGACGAGGGAATAGGTGATGTGACGCAAATAGTAGCCAATATCCCTCGCGCATTTGGCCTTGCCTCTGGCATCTGAGGCATAGTTTGGCCCCTGTAGCTGGGTGGTGCATGGAAACATATTATAGACAGATTGTGCGGCACCGTTCACGAGTTCATCGGCTCTTGCGGTGAGGGCCTTGGCCGCCGCCAACGCGTTAGTGGCCCGTTCGTACCGTCCAAAAGCAGCGTTTAATTCAGTGTTGCTGAGGTAGCGCCCCTGGGAATCAGCTGCTGCCACCGCTTCAGTGAGAGGTGTTTTTGACATGGTTGAAATCTTGGGTGAGATGGTGAATGTGCTGCGAGGAATGAAGGCTGATGAGGATCAGCCCACAGCGGCTGCGGCTCGATCGAAATAGGTGCCGATCTCGGTGGCCAAGGCGGAGCAATCACCCTGGGTGATACCGTTCTTGTCGAGAACGACAGCAATGGCGGCCTCTTTGATCTTGCGCACACCCTCCGCAACTGATCCTCCGGGGACACCGAGAGCGAGATAGGTTTCCCGTAGGCCATTGAGACAGCGGTCTTCAAGGACCGAGGCATCACCGAGATAAATTGCATAGGTATGTAGCGGAGAATGATGTCTAAATCTCTCAGGCAAGCCGCAATGCGGCGATGGGTATACGCATTCCCTCCAGGGGCGATCAGCGCTGGTTGCTGCTCAAACAAATCACGGGCTGCATTCGTCACGAGCTTGGAAGCGTTGGAGGTGATGCGGTTCACGGCATCTAGCCGTTTGAAGCTGTCAGCAA
The DNA here is from genome assembly GCA_046081785.1 of Cyanobium sp. Lineage (GTDB taxonomy): Bacteria > Cyanobacteriota > Cyanobacteriia > PCC-6307 > Cyanobiaceae > Cyanobium. The sequence continues at coordinate 44,284 of JBJTWN010000160.1, read as the reverse complement.
CGACAGCTGCCAGGGCATCAATCTGGCCGGCATTCAGGAATTCGCCCCTGCTATCTGCTTGGGCAACAACCTTGGTGAATACGTCGAACGTCATGGCATTAGGGAAGAAGAACTTGGGTTGATCCAGAGTGGCAGGGCTCCAGAAGCCGGAACGCCTGAGCGGCGAATGCTGACTTCACTGCTGCACTATCAACTAAGTCACGCAACTCCGATCGGCTGACTTAACAAAGAGTCATCCTTCTTCCACCTTTGGCTTGTTTGGTTGTGTTCTCCGCCACCGTTCTAGCGGTGGCTCGTGTCTCGATAGCGGACGCTGAAAGGCTTGGTTTTCGATCTCCATGGCTTGTCAAGGTCAATGACCTCAGGCCTTTTGCGTCGGGATCTTCTGCCGGCTCTTGTGTTTCTGGCTACACGCCCTGTGTCATAGATGTAGTCTCGCTCACATCATTATCGCATGAGTATACATACTGTTTTGAATCCACTTTCCTTTGTCCTCTCTACGCCTGAAAGGTATAGACCTTTTTCGTTATGCGTTCTGGTGATCCTCCACCCCTGATTGCCATTGTTGGAGCTGGATACAGCGGCACCATGGTGGCCTGCCACTTGCTTCGCAGGGCAACCAGGCCCTTGAGCGTTGTCTTGATCGACCGGTCAGGACGATTTGGCCAGGGTCTCGCCTATGGCACGGCAGACCCGGGCCATCTCCTCAATGTGTCTGTCGGGGCCATGAGCGCCTGGGATGAGGACCCAAGCCATTTGCTGCGTTGGTTGGATCTCAACCGGGAGTCTTTGGCCGCGCATTGTTCTGCTTCCATTGACGCGGGGTTTTTTCTGCCGCGGACCATCTATGGACTGTATTTGCGATCCATTCTTGATGACGCGGAATCCCTGGCTTCTGGCCAGGCGTCTTTGCAGCGTCTGAAGGCAGAGCTGGTGGACTTGGAACCTCTCCAGCCCTCCCATCCCGACGTCCTCTCGATGGGAGGCGGATACCGCCTCCTCTTCCAGGGGAGAGAGCCCCTCCTGGCCCACCGGGTGGTGTTGGCATGGGGCAACAGCCCCTCCCCACCGCTGGGGGCGTTGTGCGGTTTGGAGCGTCACGGATGGGCCCCTGATGCCACAAGCGACCTTGAACCGGATGCGTCGGTGGTCTTGTTGGGCACCGGCCTCACCATGGTGGACATGGTCGTGTCCCTGATGCGACAGGGTCATCGCGGTTCCGTCGTAGCCCTCTCGCGCAGGGGTCTTCAACCCCTTCCTCACAGGATTGCCCCTCCGATCGGGCCTTGGCTGGATACTGACACAGCTCCTTCGACTGTTTTGGGGCTTTGGCGCCTCATTCGCCAGCGCATCCGCCAGGCTGATGGGTCTTCTGTTGATTGGCGCCCGGTGATTGATGGGCTCCGCCCCATCACACAAAGGCTTTGGGGGAAGCTGAACGACAAGGAGCGGCGGCGTTTCCTTCGTCACGCCGCCGTGTTTTGGGATGTCCACCGCCACAGAATCGCGCCCCAGCTGCATGAGCAGTTGCAACGCCTGCTCCGTAGCGGCCAACTTCAGGTTCTGGCTGGTCGCCTCAAGGACGTGAGGCCTGAGGGGGGGCGATTGGCAATTGCGTTTCGCCGTCGTGGTGACCATGCCACCGAAACCCTTGTGGTGGATCGTTTGATCCACTGCACCGGGTTGCCCTCCCACGGCCGAGACTCTCTGCCACCTTTGCAGAGTCGCCTTCAGTCCCGAGGATTGCTGCAGCCTGATCCGCTCGGCCTGGGCCTTCAAGCGTCCGAAGGTGGCGCCTTGCTGAATTCCAGTGGCGAGGTGGTGCCCTGGCTTTACACCCTGGGAACGCCGCTTCGCGGCCAGCTGTGGGAGTCGATCGCCGTGCCGGAATTGCGCAAGCAGGCCGAGATGTTGGCAAGGAGTTTGCTTCAATCCCTTCCTCCTCACCTCCAGGGCCTCCCTCCCCTCAGCCAACGTCTCGGCGCACCAGTCGGCCCCTCCTCTTCCATGGAGGCCCAGCCATTGCTGTTCCGTCAGTTGTTTGATCCGCAGACCAGCACGTTCACCTATCTCCTGGCCGACCCACGCAGCGGCGATGCTGCCCTTGTCGATCCTGTATTGGGCTATGAGGATCGCGATCTTCAGCTGTTGCAGGAGCTAAGGCTCAGCTTGCGGTTTTGTTTGGAGACCCATCTGCACGCGGATCACATCACAGCTGCCGGTCAGCTCCGACGCCGCACGGGATGCCGACTGATCGTGCCTGCCGCACCGGGGATCAGCAATGCAGATCAGCTCCCAGGCCACGACAGCAAAGGTCGTTGTCAGTCCACCATCCGTGAAGAGCGAGAATGCAATCCCAGGCTCGCTGGACGTAGCCGAGCTGAGTTCATCCAAATCGTGAAGAACCTTCGCTTGGCGCCACCGAAGCAAATTGCCAGTGCCCTGCCTGCAAACCGTTATCTTGGCGATCTGCTTCCCGCTGATGAATATCAGTCTGACTGTGGGCAGCTTCATGATGAGCAGCATCAGGCTGAGAAGATGGAGGCCGCCAATAAGGACGCATTGAACGATTTTATCGGCATGTTTATTTAGTCTGTTGCTCTCCTCACCCTCCCCTGTGCCTGCAACCACAATCTTGGGACGTTGATCCAGCCTAAATAGAGTTGCAATAGCAGACCTTCGATGTCCGTAGCCTGGGGCTTTGAAACCAAGCAGATTCACGCTGGGCAGGTCGTTGATCCAACCACCCATTCCCGTGCTTTGCCTCTTTATCAGACCACCTCCTACACCTTCAAAGACACAGCGCATGCGGCGAATTTGTTCTCGCTGAAGGAACTTGGTCAGATCTACACGCGCATCACCAATCCAACCCAGGCCGCTGTGGAGCAGCGTCTGGCTGCCTTGGAGGGTGGCGTGGCTGCTCTGTTGCTCTCCAGTGGGCAGGCTGCCGAAACCATTGCCATCCTGAATCTTGCAGAGGTGGGTGATCATATTGTGTCCAGCCCCTCTCTCTATGGAGGGACCTATAACTTATTTCATTACACGCTGCCAAAGCTTGGGATCGATGTTTCTTTTGTCGCCAATCCCGATGATCCAGAGTCCTGGCGTGATGCTGCTCGACCCAACACAAAGGCTTTTTTTGGAGAATCCATCGCCAATCCCAAGCATGACATTCTAGACATCGAGGCTGTGGCTTCCATCGCCCATCAGGTGGGTGTTCCCTTGATCATTGATAGCACCATTGCCACCCCCTACTTGATTCAGCCGATCGAATGGGGGGCAGATATCGTGGTGCACTCCGCCACGAAATACATTGGTGGGCATGGCACTGCTATTGGTGGAGTGATTGTAGATAGTGGACGCTTCAACTATGCCGCATCGCCTGAGCGATTTCCTGGGTTCAACGAGCCAGATCCCAGTTATCACGGGATTGTCTATGCGAGGGATCTGGGTGTCGATGGTCCGCTGGCTGCCAATCTTTCTTACATCCTCAAGGCGCGCGTCCAGCTGCTGAGGGATTTGGGCGCCTCTGTGGCTCCCTTCAATGCTTGGTTGATCGCGCAAGGATTGGAAACCCTCTCCCTCCGTATCGAGCGCCACTCGGCCAACGCCCTGGCGGTGGCACGTTGGCTTGAAGCCCGCCCTGATGTGCGCTCTGTGAATTACGCCGGCTTGGAAAGCAGCCCCTGGCATGCCCTTGGTCGCAAGTATGCCCCCCGTGGCACGTCGGGAGTGTTGGCCTTTGAGCTGGCTGGCGGGCTCGCCGCTGGGAAGGCATTTGTGGAAGCATTGCAGCTCCATAGTCATGTGGCAAATATTGGCGATGTGCGCAGCTTGGTGATTCACCCCGCCTCCACCACCCACTCCCAGCTCAGCGAGGAGGAACGGCTGAGTGCCGGCGTTACGCCAGGCTTGGTTCGGCTGTCGGTCGGCATTGAGGCCCTGGTCGATATCTTGGCTGATCTCGAGTTGGGCTTTGCCTCCATCGCCCCTTAGGCGAGCAATGTCAGCCTCCCGCCCTCCCGCCAGCGGGGCCTGGCGGGAGGGCGATCCGCCGGGTGAACGTCGCTTTCTCCACTTCGGCCCGTTCGAGACCGAATCCGGATTCTGCTTTCCCGAAATCCGCGTCGCCTACCAATGTTGGGGTCGCCTTCTTGCTGATCACTCCAACGCTTTGTACGTTTGCCATGCCCTCACCGGTGATTCCCATGTGTGCGGCGGCACAGTGCCTGGTCACAAATCACCAGGGTGGTGGAATGCGATCGTCGGCCCTGGCAAACCCATCGACACCCGGCGTTGGTTTGTGGTTTGCGCCAATGTTCTGGGGGGGTGTCAAGGAACAACGGGCCCGGCTTCCTTGGCCCCGGATGGCCGGCCCTGGGGCAGCCGTTTTCCCACCATCACCATGGCTGACATGGTGGCTGTGGACAGACGGCTCAGCGAGGCCCTGGGAATCAGCCGTTGGCCCTGCATCGTGGGGCCCTCTCTCGGCGGAATGCGTGTGCTGGAGTGGATGGTCGCCCATCCGCAATCCGTGGCATCCGCGATTGTGATTGGCGCGGCGGCTGCGGTGGGAGCGGATCAGATCGGCTTCCATGAGGCGCAGATCACGGCCATCCGGGCCGATGGGGGCTTCCGTGGAGGGGATTACTACGATGCCCCACCGGGAAGTGGACCCCATCGCGGTTTGGGTGTGGCACGCCGTATTGCCCAACTCACCTATCGCAGTGGTGCGGAGATGGAGGAACGCTTCGGTCGCAGCCATCAGCATCCTGAGAATCCCTACGAATGGCGCCATGGGCAGATGGGCGGCCGCTTTGCCATCACCTCCTACCTCGATCACCACGCCAACAAACTTGTGCATCGCTTTGATGCCAATAGCTACATCGCTCTGACCAACGCCATGAGTCTGTTTGACGTCGGACGCCGTCGAGGCGGAGTCAGCGAAGCATTGGCGCAGATCAGGCAGCCCTTGACCGTTGTGGGCATGGACAGTGATCGTCTCTTCCCATTGGCCTATCAAGATGTCATCGCTGTGGGCTGTCCGGGGGCGACTGGGGTCGAGGTGATTCGCAGTTTGCACGGCCATGATGGCTTTTTGGTGGAGCTGGAGCAGCTCAGTGCGATCTTCTGCTCCGTTTTTTCCCGTTAAGAGCTTGTGCCGCCCCTGATCACGAAAGGTTCTTGAGCATGTGCAAGGCACCACTGTCATGCAAAATGCGAAACCCCAGCCACATCAATACAAAAGGAAACACACGTTTGGCATGGCGGCTCAAGTGGATGGCCACCGCTGGAAGTCTGGTGAGACGAAAGGAGAGGCTGAGCCACGTGATCACAGCCCCATAACACACCAACATGGTGAGCAGAGCTGAGGCCGTGCTGCCCGTGGCCATCAGGGGAATGTAAATGGAGAGTTTGTTGCCGCCATTGGAGACGGTGACAGCGGACACCTTGTAGGTGTGGTGCTCACGCAGCACGGTGGAAAGCTTCGGGCGTTTCGATGGGAATCCCTGCCACTGCCCGTCGGTTCCGGGGATGGAGATGGGGCCCAGCTCCCGTGTCTCCGTTGGTTGGAGCAGCTGCACCAGGTTCATGCAGCCGATCAAGATGGGCATCATTCCCAACCAGCCAACCATCGAAAGGGGAATGGTGTTGGCCAGCAGGCGACTGGCCAGAAAACTGGTGGAGATCAAGGCCGTAAAGCCAAGCAATTCACCCACCACGACATGGATCGGCCGGAACTGGCGATTCGTTTCGCTGAAGAATCCTGTCAGATAAATGTTGTCGTCAAAGGTCGTGGCCATCGCCACAGCCACAGCGGCTTGCAGGCTGCCAATCACTGCCTCCATTCCATGCCCTGTCGCCTGCAAACCAGCCCTTTGCCTGAACCTATGCAGCTCGCCCCGTTCTCACCGTGGATCCAGGCACAGGCCCGTGTAGTGGGAACTGCCTCGCGGTCGTTGGAATTCAGCCCCCATGGTGTTGGATGGGCCAAGCTGCCCGTTCAGGCGTGACCGCCCATCACAGGCGTCTCTGGCTCGCTCTGCTCGGTGGCGCGCTTGCTGTGCTCCTTCTCGGAGCCCTGGCCCAGGGGCAACCAGTGGGCCGCCGCTCCGTGGAGACCGTGGCGCTGTTTTGTCTTTTTGTGCTCGTCTGCCTGGTGCTGGACCGTTTGATTCCGCAGCGTCGCAGCGCCTCTGGACCTGTCGCCTCTGAGCAGGAGGAGGCCCGCAAGCTAGGCCAACTGCGCATCGGTGTGCCCGAGGGATTGGTGCATCTGGAGGCCCTGCGGCGCCAGCGCCGCTTGGAGCGACGCCTTGGACCGTTGGGGGTGGGTGTGGTGTGGCGGGATTTCCTCTCCGCCTCCGCCCTGCTCCAGGCCCTCAATGCCGGAGAGATTGATTTTTGTGGGGGCGGCGGCACCCCCAGTGTGTTTGCTCAAGCGGCTGAGCTGTTGTTTGTGCGGGTGGCGCGGGACAAGTACACCAACCCCGGCGGTGAAGCCATCCTGGTGGCCACGTCTTCCCCCATCCAGTCGGTTGCGGAGCTCAAGGGATGTCGCGTGGCGGTGGAAGAAGGCTCCACAGCCCACTATGTGTTGGTGCGGGCCCTCATCAGAGCGGGCTTGGATCCAGCCTCTGTGGAGATCGTGTTTCTGTCCCGAGCAGAAGCTTTGCCCCAGTTTCGCTCAGAGGTGGTGCAGGCATGGTCGGTGTGGGTGCCTTACGCTGATTCCCCCCGGCGCAAGCAGTATCCAGGTCGCTCCATTGCCAGTTTGCAAGATCTCTTCGACGATGATCCGAGTTTGCAATTACCCACCCTGTATTACGGCTCATTGGAGTTTGTGCGCAATTTTCCGGCGATTCTCAAAGTGTTGCTAGAAGAAATCAATGAAGCCGGTGCCCAGGTGAATCGCGACAATCTGGCGGCGGTGGAGCGCTTGCGCGATCAGCTTCAAGTGAATGATGAGTGGGTGGCCCGCCTGCGTGATCTTTCAGCGGAACGTTCCATTGTTCCCCTTGACGCGCAAGCGCTGAAAGGCCTGCAGCATCAAGCCGATATGTTGCATGATTTGCGTTTGATCCCTAGGCGCGTCTCCGTTGGCGATGGCACCTACAGCTTGACAATGCGCCAAAACTGGACCATTTGACCCAACTTGATCCAGCCTTTCAGGCGCGGAAAACTGCGCTTGCCATCCGCTTCCCGCAACAGAGCCAGTCCGATCAGGATCAGCACGATGCCGATCCCGATCGGTGCGCTCAGGCCACCAGCGACTATCAGCAGGAACGAGCCAAAGTTATTGGGAGGCCCACTCATGTTCCGTGCCAGCTGAGATGTCGACTTCATGTTGGTCACCCCCGGCGCAGCTCCGCAGCAGTCCTATTGGAGCCTCCATGCCAGCGGCTGGCCCAAGCTTTGGCCAGAGAAGAACTCCTGCCCCCACTGATCATCATGCTGATTCCAAACCCAGTGCGGCTCCTGCAAGCGACGGGCAAACAGTCGCAACTGCTCAACGGAGATCTCATAACCCTTCTCAGCAGCGAGATCGACAATCTCCTGAGGCGACTGCACCGATTGGAGGATTTTCTGGGCTTCTGAGCTGAAGCTTGCCCAAGCTGTGAAGAGATAGAAGTGATCGGAGGCCATTGACATCAAAACGATCGACTCGGCAAAGGTAGATCTGGTGGCTTATTCGCTTCGTTGAAGCAATCACCAACCCATGCGCTCTCCACCACAGCACCGTGTAGCGCCAGCCGGGTTTCACCGTCGCCTAACCTCGACTGCATGCCCCACCACGCTGATCGCCCCACAAAGATCTGCCCGGTTTGCGGCCGGCCTTTTCAGTGGCGCAAAAAATGGAAGCAGGTCTGGGAGGACGTGCGCTACTGCTCAGAGCGTTGCCGCCGTCAGCCGCGTCGACCTGATCAACAGGCCAAGGCCTGAGCGTGGGCGTACGAGCCTGCCTGACCCTTCAATTAAACTGAATTCGAGTGGTTCAAGCCCTGCGATGTCTTCTTCCTGGTTTCACCGCCGTTTGCTCCTCTCGTTTGGTTTGCTGGTAGGCGCGTTTGCTGTGTTGACGAAGCCTGCCTTTGCCGATGGCTTTCCGGTGGCAGGTGGTGTGGGCTTTGATTGGCTGCACCCTGGCAGGGCGGCCTGCCAAACGATCACACAGGCTGATGCAGCTGGTTTTCAGCGCTGCGTCTTTGAAGCGCAAGCCAATGCTTTTGGTCTTCACTACCCGATGCACCGCTGTCAAGCCTCAGGCGGCCGGGAGTACCTCATCTATGCCTCCAAGGCCCAATGCAGCCAAGCCTTGCAGACCATGGAGGCGAACGCTCCTTGAGCGCGGGGATGGCTGGCCAACAGCTTCCAGCCTTTTCAGCCCGACGGTGCCATGGAAGACCATCACTGATTCTGCAAGCGTTTGAACTCCCCCCGCTCATCCCGATGCCATGGCTCTCCCGCGTTTCCATCTCTCCATTCCCTCGGCGGATCTGGCGGCCACCGAGCGATGGTATGCGGATGGGTTGGGCTGCGGGGTGGGACGACGCAGCGCCCAGGCTCTGATCCTCAACCTGGGAGAACACCAATTGGTGGCTCAGCACACTCCATCGGGCCAGGACTTGCCCCAACGAGGCATCTATCCACGCCATTTCGGCCTGGTGTTCGACACCCTTTCTGACTGGGACGCCTGGCGGGGGCGCGCCGTGCAGGCGAGGTTGCGCTTTGGAGTGGAGCCCAAACTTCGCTATGGCGGTGATTTGCTTGAGCATCACACCTTTTTTTTGATCGATCCTGATCACCACTGGTTGGAGTTCAAGCACTACACCAACCAGGAAGCGATCTTCGGCTGCCTTGATCGACAAACCGTGGGCGATTTGGATCGGAGCCAGACACCGTATGGTTGAGTTCAGCCTGGATCGCTCCATGCCTGCGTTGCTGGTGCCGGGCTGGCTCAATTCAGGTCCGGCCCACTGGCAGAGCCACTGGCAACTCCTGCGGCCCGAGCTTGGCCGAGTTGACTTTGGCGAGTGGCTCCATCCCAAAGTGCAGCTTTGGACAGCGGCTCTGCATCAAGCCGTGCAGGCCTGCCCCCAGCCTCCCCTGTTGATCGCCCACAGCCTCGGTTGCCTGGCCACGGCCAACCTGATGGCCCAGCCCATGCCACCATCGATTGCCGGCGCCATGCTCGTGGCACCTCCCGATCCCACGCGGGCGGACACGCCACCCGAACTTGCCGACTTTGCTCCGCCGGCCCGCGCCCGCTTTGCCGTTCCCGGTTTGGTGGTGATCAGCAGCAATGATCCCTATGCCGAGGAGGCGTTCAGCCTGGATCTAGCCGCTGCCTGGGACCTTGAGGTGGTGCGGTTGGGAGCCTTGGGCCACATCAACGACTCCAGTGGCCTTGGCGATTGGCCGCAGGGGCTGGCGTTGTTTGATGGCTTGAGAGCACGGATCCGTTGTTGAAGACCTCCACCGCTCTGGAAGCAGCCCGAACCTTCGCGCAACAGGCTGCCAACATGGCCCTCCCCAACCTGAACGTCCCCTGATGTGGAGCGCCTCTCCGATGGCCGTCGCCGCGCTGTGTTATGGCCTGGCCAGCCTGCTCACCATGGGCTTTGGCCTGGTGTATCTCACCCGACGCCAGTTCCTGCCCTATCACCAACAAGCCCTTGGCATCCCCTGGCAGAGCCTGGATCCTGCCCTGCAGGCGCTCCTGTTGGGGCTGATGCGCACGGCTGGGGGCGGTTGTCTGGCCACGGGAGTGGCCATCGCTTGCCTGTTGCTGATTCCCTTTCGTGCGGGAGCCTCCTGGGTGCTCACGGCGATTCCCGCCATCGGTTTGCTGATCGCTCTTCCGGCTTTGCAGGCCACCTTGTTGATCAGCAGGCGCACCGGAGCCCACACACCGGTTGCCGCCGCCGCGGCAGGCGTGGCCCTGCTTGTGGTTGGCGCGCTGGCGTCTCAGCTGGCCATGGCATAAGCCCCCACCCTCTCATGCAGTTGCCTGGCGGCCAAGGCCTCGGCCGTATTGATGTTCTCGATGGATTCGATGTAATCCGGCAGCACAAAGTCCAGTTGCTCGTGCACCGATCCCCATTGCATCGGATCATTCACCCTCTGCCTCAGAATCTCCAGGCGCCTCAACAGCTGGGGCAGTGCGGTGCCCAGGTTTCTGGCGGCCAGGGCGGCGTAGATGTCCCACTCGATGACACCAACCTCACTGAAGAAGTCTCGATCTACGTGTGATTTCTCCTCCAGTTTTTGGCGCCAGTCAGCAAACAATGACGGATCAAAAGAGTTGCCAGCTTCACTGACATGGAGGAGACATTCTGTGGCCATGAGGTTGAGGGCGGGGTAAAACACATTGGCCAGGTTCTTTGTGGAGCCCACCTCTTTGCCTTTTTGATACCACTTTCTCATCTCTTTCAGAGCCGCGTCTTTTGCATTCAGGTTTGCGGCGATCCTTTCCACCATCGCCAGGCGCTTCTGGGCTGATCCGCAGAGGTTGCAACGCTCCATCGTCGGGCCGAGGTCCTCGTTGAGTCGCTCCAGGGTGTTGGTGGTCTTGCCGATGGTGGTGCGGGCCCGCTCAACCTCTTGCTGAAACTGCACCTCGGCTTCCGCCACCCGGGCTGAATCTGAAGCGGTCGCGCGCTCTCCAGCCAGCCTTTGATGGGCGGCCTCCACGTTGCGCCAGGCTTGCCGTGCACGCAGATTGCACAACCTCTGGTAGGTCCCCAGGGATGCACTGCCATCCTCTGTTTGCAGGGCCGTTTCACACCATTGCATGGCTTGATCCAAATCTGTTGCTTGCTCCCAGGCTCGCGCGAAGGCTTGCGCCACTTCGCCTGCCCCTCTCTTCTGCGCCCACAATGGTGCAAAGCGTGATTCCAGCTCCTGCAGCTGCCTCTGCAGCGCCTTGCCATTTGCCTCTCGCGCACCCCGCCCTTGACGGCTCGCGAATTTGGCTCTGTTGGTGAGCGAATCGAGCACCAATGTGAGTGCAGAGGCGGAAACCACACCCGCGTAAAGATCCACATCCTGGCTCTGGGTGCCCTGGGGATCGCTGGCCTCAGTCTGCAACACCCAATCCGGGTCGCCGTAGCACTGGTAGGCCGCCCAGGTGTTGTTATGGGGATTCGAGTTCCAAACAGCCTTTCGTGCTGTGGCGATGGCATCGATAAACCGCTGACCATGCAGCAGCTGGTCATAAAACGTTTCGGCAAAGATGGCCGCTCCTTTGTCATCCACAGCCCAGCCAGCTGCCACCACGCACCGCACGCCGTTGTGAATCAGCTGCTCAGCCACACTCGCCGCAAATTTGGCTCGATTGTAGGGCTTTGTACTGGCGGCAAGGTGGCAGCAGTTCACAAAGACCAGCTCGGGCACCACCCGCATCATGCCGATTTCTTGCGGACCCAAATAGAGACCATTGGAGAGCACCACACCGCGTGGATGGCCTTCCTCGGGCAGCATGCCATGGCCGCTGATGTGCACGACGCGCCAGTCGCGCTCCATCAGTTTGTCGATGATCGTCTTCGCATTTGGCTCGGTGCGATCGTCGCCGTCTTTGCTGATTGCAGCGACCACTCGATCCTTGTCCAACTCGCGTTGCAAGAGATCGCGGACGGCAGCAGCCTCTCTCCGCGCCCCTGGCAACCTGGGAAACCGGGAATCTGTGCAAAGCGGTTCCCCGATCACGAGCACGTCGTTGTCTCGGCTGGCATCTCGGGGCTGTTGGCGGAACTCCTCCAACCGCAGCTTGCGGATCAGTTTCGTGCGGATCGCCCAGGGCTCATGTTCAGTGTCAGACGTGCGGCCACTCTCCGACTCGAGCATCTCCCACGGAATGGGCGCGCTTCCCTGATCGAGCTCCAGCACCACCGAGGATGCGCCCCCCAAGGCGGCTTCCAACTCGATCGGCACCAACAGCTTGAACAGGGTTCGGCCGATTTGGCCATCGTTGCAGTCTGCGTTGCTGGCCTGATCCACCAACAACTCCACCAAGCCCTGTTGGGCCATCTGGGCTCGCAACTCCGTTCGGGCCCTGCGCGTGTCCATGGTGTAGAGAATCACGCTGTGGCTGCTTGCCGTCGCCGTGGCATTGCCCGTCAAAGCACTAATGAAGTCGTAGCCATGACCTCGGTAACCCATATCGAGCGGTCGACGTTCCCCGCCTTCCCCCTCGCTCACGATCGGCTCAATGGCGAACATCCCCGCCTGGGAGCTCTCCATGGTCTTCAGTGCGCTGAGGGCCGAGCTCGCCCGATCGAGGTAGAGCTCCACCAAATGAAGGCTGCCCACCTTGGGCCAGCGTTCCTGTTTGCAGAGCACCTCGTTGGCGGCATGAACTCCCCTGGCGATCATCTGAGCGGCCTGTCCGGCATCGATTCCCGAACCACCGCTGCCAAGCAGGGTTGCCCATAGTTCAAAAGGAGTCTCTCCCCCCGCCGGTCCCTCCTTGCAGCGCTGGGCGAAGGCCAAGACTGCCATGCGCACTGAATTGGCCAGCTCCGTGGCGGATAGCTTGCCCTCCTCCCCCAAGCCCACAACGATGACGGATTCGGGCTGAGCACTTTGGCGAGGGTTGGCTGTGTTGGTGTTGATGAACACTTGGTGGCTGCCGGGACGATCGGGATAACAGCCGATCGCCAGCGCCTCCTTCATGACCCCGCCGATGAGGCCATCCACCTCTGCTTCCGTGCCGGTGAGTCGGGAGGCGTTGTAGTGGCCGATCATCAGGGGATGGCTGACGAAGGCCAGGTTGCCGTTGTGCACCGTGATGGCCAGGGGGCCCTGTTTCGGTGCATGCTGCGAGTCTGTGAGATCCTCAAAGGGAAGTGTGTAGAGATCATCGTCGCTGCTCCGGGGCAGGGCTGAGCGTCCTTCCCTGGAGGGGCGCCTGCGCCGCACCTGGATGGGTGTCGCTGGCTCGCCAACTCCCCGGCTGGTGGTTGCGTCGGTGAAGGGAAGCAGCGATTTGTGTTTGGTGTCGCCGGTTTCCAGGAGCTCTTTGAACCCGCGGAAGGCCTCCTTGTGCGCTGGCAATTTGCCGTGGTCGCAGGCGAGCTTCCAGGTGCGTACCCCTGGCAGCATCGCGCTGCGGTAGGTGACGCGCCCATCACCTCTCTCCTGCGCTTCGCGATACACCAGGCCATCGGCTCCAATCTCGTAGCCTTCAGTGGTGAACGGTGCCGAACCCACCACCATCACCACCTTGTCGCTCCACAAGGGCAAGTCGCGATCGCGCTGGCTCCGCATGTTCTCCCAGAAGCTGACTGCGCGACTGAGCGCCTCCTCTTCAGGCACCCCCCAGCGGAACTCCTCCAGCTGACGGGAATCATGGTGCCACCAACTCCAGGCCTTTGCCTGGTCCAAATCGGCTGCCGCCAGTTGTTGCCAGCCGGAACGTTGGCCCAAGGGGAGAGAAGGGTCGAGCAGCCCGGCTTGCAGTTGCAGAAAGCCCGGAAATCGTGCCATCAACGCCCGCGCTTTGTAGTCTTGAAAGGGTGCACCCACCGCGGTGAGCGTGTTGCCGAAGCTGTCATCGCCGGAGAGCACTTGCATCGGAGCCCACGACCCCTCATTGGGCGTGCCCAGCATCAGGAGCCGGGAGCCTTCCTGCGCCATCCATTGATTCCAGGTGTCCTGAGCCACGATCTGCATGGCGCGCGCCAACAGCCCCCCCATGGAATGGGCAAGGATCCGCACGGGCTGGCCGTTCCCCTCCCGTTCCTTCAGAGCAGCTTCGACGTCCCTGCCGAGTCGCTTGGCTTCCTCCTCCAGCGGTTTGCGCCAGTCGTAACTGAATGGAATCACCTCATGGCTTTCTGCCAGGAAGGTGATCAAGGCGTCGTAGGTCAGACCGATGGGGCCATCAGGTTCCACACGACGATCGGTTGAGTCGGGATACTCCAATTGAGCCAAACCGTTGAACAGCCGCAAGCCGAGCCAGATCCGCTGGTCGTTCACCCGCAGGTGGCTGCCGAGGATGCCCGGTAGCACAAACACGGCGGGTTTCTTGGCCGCAGCTGGGCCTTTCTCCCTTGCAAATCGTGCTCCCCGCATGCCCTCGCTGGACTCCCCGGCATAGGAGAGGGGACCGATCACATTCCACACCGCTGGATCGGGTTTCGTCATGCCCGTGACGATCGCGTTCGCGGTGCTTGTGTTGCTGAAGTAGTTGAAATGGCTGGTGGCCCCACTGCGATCGAGCACGTAGGTGGCCCCTGCCGCTCGTGGCGCGCCGCCATACATCGAACGGGTCTGCACCACCAGGTCGTTGTCCGTCCAAAAAAAGGCATCCGCCATCAGGCCCTTGACCCAGGAGCCCACGTTGCTCCCCTGCAGATCGCCAGCCACAACGCGCAGTTCGCCAGGCACCACCTCTTCTGCGTCATGGAGCCAGCGGATCAGGGGGCTGTCCGGTGCCATGACGGCAAGGCCTGGCAAGGTGCTTGGGTCGGTGCGTTCCCGGGCGACGCCAGCGAGGAAGTCCACCAGCTCAGGCACCACCGGCACCCCCGCCAAGTTGAGGGCCCAGCCCAGCACCGAAACGTAGGCATCCAGCCGTTGACTGGCCAGAAGGGTGCCCCGGGCTGGGCAAGCCACCCGAACGATGCGCTCCACCTTGATCGCATGGCTGTGCATCACGTCGATCAGCTCCTTGAGGAGCCCTTTCTGCCCTTGCCAGTGTTCGCCGCTGAAGTGGCGCTCCGCTGCCGAGTCCAGCCCTGTCAAGTTGGCTGCTCGGGCCAGCACCTCCGCCACCAGGCCACCGCGGGAATGGGTGATCAAGTGCAGCACGGTGCCTTTCGGGCAGGCGCGCGCCAGGGTGAGCGCGTTTTCGATCGGCGAGCGACCGAGGGTGGCATGGTCGAGGGCATACACCCGGTCGTCGTAATGCTTGAAGAGGCTGTCCACCAGGTCGGCGTGTTGGCTCCAGAGATTGGCGAAGCCGCTCTCGAAGGTGGTGGAAAAGGTGCCGTGCACGAAGACAAGCGAGGCGGCTCCAGGCGGTGTGGGCGGGAGCATCTCCAGGCTGTTCTGAGACTTCAATGACGTGAAGGCTTCCGCGCGCAACCTGTAGACCCCCTCCTTGACCCGGCCGTCGAGACGGCGGGCCAGCATTTCAGCGGCCATCTCCTGGGCGTGTTCCTTGAGTCCAAGGACATCGACCGCCTTCAAGACCACGTCGGCGACCAGGCCCCGTGTTCCCCCCTGAGTGTCGATGGAGGCATTGGCCCAACCCTGCCATTGCAGCTGGGGAGAGACTTCCACCTCCCCGGGCGCCAGCTCCAGTTGAAACTCTCCTGTTGCGCTCCTTTGGAGACCCCGCGCCTTGGACGACTGGGCCATCAGGAGGTCCCGGGCGGAGTCGGGGTGAAGCACAAGGGATGGTCCGTTCTCGATGGTGAACACCACGACATCCCGCCCCGGCCGGGCGCTGATGCGGTGGGTTTCGCCTCCCGCCCTGCGGTTTTCCACACGCACGGAGTCGTTCACCTTCCAGTCCAGTGGCAAAACGGATCCCGACCCCACGCTTTGGGCCCCCACCCCACCCCTGCTGAGGCCTTCTTGGCGCACGCCAGGAATGATGAAGGTGATGTCGCGGTCGTTGGCTCGCTCGTCAGTCATGGCAGGGGGATCAAGAGAGCGGGTGGGAGTGGGCTCTCGCCCAGGCAAGCAAGGCTGGGCGGTGTGGCAGCGAGGCGTTCACGCCTGTTGAGCATCTTGGGCCCTAGACGGTTCAACATTCCCCTCTCCTCCAGCCCATCAGGCAGGTTTTGTCACGACGCCTCCCGGCAGGCTCGGCACCTCTGCCACTTGATCAAATCCAGCGCTTGCCCGCAGGGCCTGCCCGATTCGCTGTTCACCTGCCACCAGTGGCGTGTGATGGAAAATAGCCACACCCCCAAGCCCTTCCTGGCGGCTGAGGCGCACCATCTGCACCAGGGTGTCGGCATCCAAATCCTGGCCATTGGCCCGCAAGGCCAGGCCCGCCACCACCTGCCGTCGCTTTGCCGCTGCCAGGGGTCGCAGATTGCCTTCCAACACCTGCCTGAAGGCCGCCACATTGGTGCGGTACAGCTGGGGCAAGAGCAGATCCACGCTGCCCTCCTGCAACCATGAGGCGCTGTCCTGCATCAGCTGGCTCTGTCCCGTCGGCAGCGGGCAGGGGGAGAGGCACCACAACAGTGTGGGACGCACCCGGTGAATCCGCTCTCCCATCTGCCGCACCCATTGGTTGAGGCCAGTGCGGCGGAAGTGGCTCCAGCTGGGGTCGTCATCCCTGGCTGCAGGGCTTTTGCCTGTGGCTTGCCGGTAGCGGGCCAAGGTGGGAGCGTCATGGCTGCCGGTGAGGGGCAGGGCGATGTGGTCATCCCCTTGCACCCCATCCACTCCGTAGCGCTCCACCACCTCCATCACCAACGCCGCCAGAAACTCCTGCACATCTGGCTCCAGCGCGTTGAGCCAGCGCAGTCCCCCATGCTCCACCACCTGACCGCGGCGATCGCGAGCCGCCCACTCGGGCCGTGCCGCCAAGAGTGGCCGCGCTGCACCCACCGGCTCAGCCGCGAAGCCATATTCCAGCCAGGGAATCACCGTGAGGCCCCGCTCTTTGCCCAGATCCACGGTCAGCTGCAGGGGGTCCAACCCGGCTTGGGCATGGACCGGGTCTTGGCGGGGCAGGCCAAGACGCTCCATCTCCGCGCTGGGCCAGGCCGTGAAACTCTGATTCCACACCGCCGGAAAAATCGTGTTCCAGCCCAGTTCCACCAGCTGATCCAGGGCTTTGGCCAGGGCTTCCCGCGATTGCCAGACCGCGCTGTGGGCGTGGCTGGCGATCCACACCCCCCGCAACTCCCGCAGCGGGGGGCGCCCCTCCCCGCCGGTTGCGCCGCTGATCTTCAACCACCCCGCCGCCACGAATCCCTGCAACCCCCCTGTTTCCACCTGCCACCAATCGCTGCGGGTCTCTCCCCCCGGGCCGTCATAGGGCCCACCGTTCACCGTGGCCATCATGCTGAGGCTGGCGCCCAACGGCAGGAGCGCCAGACGCTTGGCGGTGGTGCTTGGCTGGCTGCGCAGCATCACTCCGGCGGGGGCGCTGACACTGGCGATGGGCATGGCTGGTGGGATCGGAGGGGTGGGAGCGCGACCACTCGGCCGCACCCTTCCATAGCCTGGCCCTGGTTGTCCCCTTCGCATGCCTGCGGATCCCCTTTCCTCCCATGAGCCTCCCCTGCTGGAGGTGGGCCGGCTGGTGGCGGCCCAGGGGCTGCAAGGGGAGCTGCGGGTGTTGCCCCTGAGTGATTTCCCGGAACGGTTCACCGCCCCCGGCCCCCGCTGGTTGCAATCCCGTCAGGGGGCGATCCAACCGGTGGACCTGCGGGCGGGGCGCCTGTTGCCAGGCAAAACGCTCTATGTGGTTCGCCTGGCGGGGGTCGACAGCC
The DNA here is from genome assembly GCA_046081785.1 of Cyanobium sp. Classification (GTDB taxonomy): domain Bacteria; phylum Cyanobacteriota; class Cyanobacteriia; order PCC-6307; family Cyanobiaceae; genus Cyanobium. Next base: position 26,819 of record JBJTWN010000160.1, on the reverse strand, counting down.
GCACAGCAGCGGAAGCCCTGGTGGGCCAAACCTTGCTGGTGAATGCATCCGATCGGCCGGCACTGGCTCCAGGGGAATTCCATCTCCTTGATCTGGAGGGCCTTCAGGTGCGACTGCTGGCGGATGGCTCCTTGATTGGCACGGTGAAGGATCTGCTTCATGGCGGCAATGATCTGCTGGAGGTGGAGCTGCGTGCGGACCAGCGGCGGGTGCTCATCCCCTTTGTGGAGGCCATCGTGCCGGAAGTGCACCTGGAGGAGGGTTGGATTGGGCTGACCCCGCCGCCCGGGTTGTTGGAGTTGTGAGGGGCCTCCACGCTTTGGCTCTGACGTCAGATCAGATGGGGACGGTTTTCCGGCTCCCAACCAGCGCTCGGCAGATTGGAAGCATCAGAGATACTCTCTGACGAGAACAGAAGGGGCAACTGCGTAAAGATGGGGGCTAGGAACGAGCGCAAGATCAGCTTTCTTGGCAATTTTCCCCCCCGCCAATGCGGCATCGCCACCTTCACGCGAGACATCCACCAAGCGGTGGCCCAGCAACGGCCTGAATGGAGCACTCCGGTGCTGAGCGTCACCGACCCTGGCTTTCGCTACGACTATCCAGATGTCGTGCGCTTTGAGCTGCCTGAGCAAAGTTTTTCAAGTTATCAGCGCGCTGCCGACTTCATCAATCTCTCCCACACCGATCTGCTCTGCATCCAGCACGAATTCGGGATCTACGGAGGGCCCGCCGGGAGCCATCTCTTGAATTTGATGCGGCGTCTCCGCTTGCCGGTGGTAACCACCCTTCACACCGTTTTGGAGGATCCCAGCAGTGAGCAGCGGCGGGTGATGGATGAGTTGTTGCACCAGAGCGATGCCCTCGTCGTGATGACCCAGCGGGGGCAAGGAATTCTTCACAACATCTATCAAGTTGCCTCCGAAAAAATCCATGTGATTCCCCATGGCATTCCTGATCAACCCTTCGTTGACCCGAATTTTTATAAGGATCAATTTGGTGTCGCGGGCAGGCCAATGATGCTGACTTTTGGCTTGCTCTCGCCCGGCAAAGGAATTGAATATGGCATCGAGGCACTTCCAGAGATCCTCGCTCGCCACCCCGATCTCGTTTACGTGATTCTCGGTGCCACCCATCCCAATTTGGTTCGGGCGGAAGGTGAAACCTATCGCCTGTCTTTGGAGCGATTGGCCCAAAGTCTTGGGGTGGAAAATAACGTGATTTTTGTCAATCGCTATGTAGATGATCAGCAACTGGTTGAATATATTGGTGCGGCGGATATTTATCTCACGCCCTATCTCAACCCCGCTCAGATCACCTCTGGCACCTTGGCCTATTGCTATGGCGCCGGCAAGGCGGTTGTGAGCACCCCTTACTGGCACGCCGAAGAGCTGTTGGCTGGGGATCGCGGGGTGCTGGTTCCCTTCCGGGATGGCTCCGCCATCGCCGCGGCCGTAGCCGGCCTGCTCAGCGAACCCACGCGCCTCCACGCCATGCGCAAGCAGGCCTATCTGGTTGGTCGCGACATGGTGTGGAACGCAGTGGGGGAGCGCTACGCCCAACTCTTTGAGCGCTTGCTGGAGGCGGGGGAAGGCCGGGGCCGCACCTTGCGGCCTGCGGCCACGCTCGCGGTGGAAGGGGCAGAGCTTCCGCTGTGGCGCTTTGAACATCTCGAGGCGATGGCCGATTCCACAGGGGTGTTTCAACACGCCGTCCACAGCGTCCCTGATTTCAACCACGGCTATTGCACCGACGACAACGCCCGCGCTCTGCTGCTCACCGCCCAGCTTGAGCATTTGGGGGAACCCCTGAACGGCTTGCGCAAGCTTCAATCAGCTGCTGCGGCTTTTTTGCACTACGCCTTCCTGGCTGACACAGGCCGCTTTCGCAATTTCATGGGTTTTGATCGGCGCTGGCTCGAGAGCGTGGGCTCAGAAGACAGCCATGGCCGCGCCCTCTGGGCCCTCGGTGCGATCGTTGGCCGCACCAAGCAAACCAACCTCCGCAACTGGGCTGCCCGCTTGTTCGAGCAAGCCCTGCCCGTGCTGGAAGGATTCACGTCGCCGCGAGCCTGGGCGTTTGCTGTGCTCGGGCTGCATGAATACTTGCGGGTGCTCCATGGTGATTTGCTGGCAGACCGTTGGCGTCTGGATCTCTCCGAACGGCTGTTGGCCGCCTTCGCAACCCATGCCACCAGCGACTGGCCTTGGCTGGAGCCGATCGTGAGCTACGACAACGCCCGCCTTCCGCAAGCCCTCATCCTCAGTGGTCGCTGGCTGCAGCGCCACGACATGTTGACGGTGGGTCTGCAAGCCCTCAGCTGGTTGCAGCAGGCCCAATCAGCCTCCGAAGGCCATTTCCGCCCGATTGGCTCGGATGGCTTTTGGCTGCAAGGCAACCTCCCCCCCACCCACGATCAGCAGCCGCTGGAAGCCACCGCCAGCGTGGCGGCTTGCATTGAGGCTTTCCATGCCACGGGCGATGAGCATTGGCGTCAGGAGGCCATCCGTAGTTTTGAGTGGTTTTTGGGCCGCAATGACCTGCACCAACCCCTCTACGATGCCAGCAACGGAGGCTGTTTTGACGGGCTGCAACCCACCGGTGTGAATCGCAACCAGGGGGCTGAATCCACCCTTTCCTTCCTGATGGCCCTAGCCGACATGAAGTTGCTCACCAGCGAAGACGTCACCATTCATCCATGAGCGAACGCCTTGCGGCTTTGGCGGCAACCCTCCCCCTGGAGCGGCTCCCCCTCCATCTGGAGCCTGATCCCCGCAGGGTGTTGTTGCGTCCCTTCCTTCCCACCTTGGTCGTCAAGCCCACGGGCAGCCCAGGCCACGTGGAGCGATTGGAGTGTCTGATGCAGCGCCTCTCCGCCCTTGATGCTTCCACGTGTGACCTGGAGCTGGAGCGGTTGAGGCAGCGCTTCGGCGTGCGTCACCGCACCCTGGAGAGGCTCGCCCAACAGCGCTGGCAGGATGTGCTTGCGCCACTTCAACCCCAGCATCCCCTGTCGGCCGAGCAACAGCTGCTCCTGGGGTACTACCTCACCCACGAATACTCTCTGGAATCGGCTGCCCTCTTCAACCCTTCCCTTGTGCCCCATCCTGTGCAGGGCGGCCTGGCGCCTGGCAGTCTGCGGGTGGTGCTCAGCCTCCGGGCCACGGGAGAAGGCCACATCTCCTCCATTGAGTTCCGGAGCGGGGTGATCAGCGCCGATGGGCAGATGCAATTGGATGCCGTCTCACCCTTTGTCTTTCAAGGGGAGATCACCAGCCTCCATGGCAGCGACGACCATTACCAGGTGAGCTACGACCCGGAAAGCCTCCTCAGTGAGAGGGTGCTCTTTCCGGTGACAGCCCGGGAGAGCAACGGACTGGAGGATGCACGCTTTGTCCGGCTGGAAGGGGGGGAGCCGCGCTACTTGGCCACAGCCACCGCCTACGACGGCCAGGGAATCCACAGTCAGCTGATCGAAACCGCGGATTTCCGCCGCTTCGAGTTGCGCCCCCTTCAGGGCTCGGCCATCCGCAACAAGGGCCTGGCTTTTTTTCCCCGGCGCGTCAACGGGGCCTGGTTGATGCTCGGCCGCCAAGACAGCGAGAACATCCATCTCATGAGCAGCGACCAGCCCGATTGTTGGCATGATTCGCAGGTCTTGCTTCGCCCCCAAGAACCTTGGGAGTTCATCCAACTCGGCAACTGCGGATCTCCTTTGGAAACGGAAGCCGGTTGGCTTGTGCTCACCCATGGTGTGGGGCCGGTGCGCGAATACTGCATCGGTGCGGCCCTGCTCGACCTTCACGATCCTTCTCGGGTGATCGGGCGGCTCAGGCAACCCCTTCTGCGGGCCGCCGATGATGAACGCGATGGTTACGTCCCCAACGTGGTCTACAGCTGTGGCGGGTTGATCCATGCCGATCACCTCTGGCTTCCCTATGCGGTCTCCGACCGGTCCACCAAGCTGGCTCGCGTGGCCCTTGCCCCCCTTTTGGAGCTCCTGCAGCACTCCCCCCCGCGAGCGGAGGTGGTCTCTGCTGTTGGAGTTGGATAGATCAGATCAGCCGCCTGTCGAGCTTCGCTGAGCAGCCGATAGAGCACCTTTGGAGAGCTCTGCAGGAGCTTGATCCACTCGGAAATGTAAGCCGCGTGGTTGCTCACATTGCTTCCAATCTCCAGTCGATCGCCGAGCAGAACGGCACCGAGCTCTGCCACCAGTTCTTCTCTGGCATAGGCCATGCTGCCCATGGCCGCGCTGAGATCTCGCTTGAGCCTGGCCGGATGGCCCGTGCTGTGGAGAGCCTCATGGGCCCAGGTTGCATAAAAGGCTGCGGCGGAGTGGAAGGCGCAACGATCGGGCAACTGGATCCGGTCATCGTGGGGGTTGTAGTAAGCCCGGTTGCCCCCATGGTTGATGGGCACGACCCAGGCCTGCAGCACGGCCTCCGCTTTGGCCAGTCTTTCCGGTTCCGCTTTTCTGGAGAGCTGATCGGCGGCCTGACGAGCGTTGATCAGCTCTACAAGGGCTCCACCTTCCAGATCCCCGGCATTGAACAGGGGGAGGGGCACATAACGCACCCAGGGTCGGTCGTGGCGATTCTCAACGGGACGCCCCTCGGCCGAGTTGGCTGTGGACAACGCGGCTTGTGCAGCGGGAGCAGCGCTTTGCTGCCTCACCAGGGGCCGCAACACTGTGACAGCCTTGCTCCCCTTTTTCGGCAGAAGGCCATGGGCCCGTGCCTCGGCTGCTCCACACCAGTAGGGCAGCGAGGCTCCGCGTTGGTGCATGCCGATCGTCAGGAGGATGGGGTTGGCGCCTTGGTAGGGCCTGCCTGAGATCAGATTGACGTGATGGCCGCCGATGTTGCCATCCCATTCCTTGCGCCAGGGGGCCGTTCCGCCCTCCATCAGGCCGATCAAGGAGGACACCAGCTTGTCTTCTCCCGCCGGAACGGCAGGCAAGGAATCGGTCGCCATGGTTGCAGGAGCGCAAGATCAAGGAAGAGCAAGCAAGGCCAATGGCCCGCCCGATCTCTTGCTCACTACGTGCCACCCACCGTCACCCCCCGAGGTGGCCCCAGTCGGTCACTGGCTCAATTCGCGCCTGAGATGAAAATAAAGGTGTTCGGGATCCTTGTATTGCCGAGGCATGCACGCATGGAGAGTGGTGAGCCGGTGCCAGCACACGCTCCTCTTGATTTGTTCCATCGTTTTTTCCTCCCTGATCAAGATCCGCATGGCCTTGCAGTACATGGGATAGCCAGCTTGCAGCTCTCCTATGGTGAGGGTGGATGAGGGGGCCTGACCCATGGCACTGCATCGGAGACATCTGACAGCATGGACCGGCGCCTGTCGGGGGGGCTGCCCCCGTTTGGGGGCAATCTCAAGATTGTGGCTTCAAAGTTGCACCATGCCGCAACGCATGCCTTTGAGCACAGCTTGGAGACGGTTGTTCACGCCAAGGGTCTGGAGCAGGCGCTTGCTGTAGGTGTGAGCTGTTTCCTCACTGACCATCAATTGCTTGGCAATGTCGCGATCGCTCAAGCCGCTGGCTAAGAGATCCAACACCTGATACTCCCTTGGCGTTAGCCGCGGACAACTCAGGTAGGGCAGCTGGCCTGTGCGCAAGGAGGGGCTGCGGTAGGAGTGACCGCCCATGACCGAGAGGACAGCGGCTTTTAACGGTTGCTGGTCCTCAACAAAATCAGCCTCCGCAACCACAGCTTCTAGCCAGGGGGCTTCTACATATTCAGCAGGAATCACATCTCCAAGCGCAAGCACAACACAGTGCAACTTTGGGTGACGTTCCTTGGCGAGGCGAACCAACTCAAAGCCGTTGCCGGATTCAAGGTAGTCTGTACAGATTAGCAGCTCGTATGGAGGCTCTGAATCGGCATCAAGGTAAGCCAAACAGCTGACCTGATCCGTGACGGCACAGGTGATTGTATTGAGATCTCCAAAACTTTGGCAGACAGCCCGGAGCAAAAATCGTCCTTTCATCGCCACAGCGATTCTCCCGGGTATTTCAACCGAAAGGAGTCCCTCCTCAGACGATCCCGCCTCTGGTGTCAGGAGGTAGGGAGTGAAATCCATTGAAAATCAGTCGTCGTAGACGAGGCAATGGATGTCGGATGGGTTGAGATCACAGAACACCTCCATGGGAGATGGAGCTTCCGTCGCTGCGGGATGACGCTTTTGGAAATCTTCCAACTCGCGAATCTGCTGTTCAATTTTTCGCAAAGTTGCTCCATCCCCATTGGTTTGTGCTGATTCCAGCGCCGAGCGGTAGCTCTGGAGTTGATCAGCGATGGTGGCCATGGATCCCGTTGCTCCTGATGGGCCCCACGAGCGGGGGTCAAGCACAGATCTGAATGTAGCGATCAGCAGGGCAGGGTTGCGCTACCCATCAGCCAAGTACATTTGCTCATTTGCTATGGATCAGTGGGGTTCACGCTGGATGTCGAGCGATGGCAGGGCCGGATCAGCAGCTCGATCAGAAATTGCTGACCGATCTGCCCCACTGTTCAGCGAACAGCGCCCCAAAAACCCATAAAGCTTGCAACCAGGGTCCTCAGGCATCAGGGAGCGCTGACAGAGGGATCCCAAACCCTCCATTGTCAGGGAAGATTGTGAAGTTTTTACAAAGCCGCTGATGGGTGCGCCTGGATTTGCAAAAAATGCCCTCGCAAAAATGCGTCTCAGCCAACTGCGGGAGTTGGCCCGCCGCTTAGGCGTTGGGCGGTATAGCGGCATGCTCCGGGACCAGCTGATCGCCTCCATTCAGGTTCGAGCGGCCAAAGTTGACGCCAGCCCATCAGTTCCCCTCTCTCCAGAGCCTCTCTCCCAGTCCTCTGAAGCGGTGGCGATTTCAGCTGGTCAATCTGTCACCCCCCCCCAGTCGGTGGATGTCCCCCGTCCTTCGCCTCTTCAAGAGGAGGCCATCCCCCTCCCTACTGCCGCTGTATCCCAGCCCACTTCCCTCCCAACAGAGCTTGTTCCGCCTGTCTCGTTGCCAGAGGAAGCAACGGCCAAACCCCCTGCACCCGGCCTCGCGGTCGTCAACCCATCCTCGCCTGCCACATGGGTTGCCTTGCTGACGCCTGAGCCCCAGTGGGCAACCGTTTGCTGGAGCATCAGCCCAGCTGACCGTGAAGGCGCGCTCATGGCTGGTGGCCAACAGCTCGCTCTCCGTCTCACCGATGTCACCGACCCTTCTGACTTGAGCGGCCGGCCCCACATCCTGCAGGAGGTGCTTGTGGATTCCGGCGCAAACGAGTGGCACCTGCCCGTTCCCTTGGGAGGCAGGGACTACCGCGTTGAACTGGGCTACCGCATTCCCACAGGAGGGTGGTATTCGCTTGCGCTCTCAACAGTGGCCCGGATCGAACCCGAAGCTGAGATTCCCATTGCCCCATTTGCGCCCTTCAGCCTCATTGAGGTGGAGGGAGATGTCAGCCAGCCCAGCTCTGTGCCTGCTCCAGGCTTGCACGAGCGGCTTTATCAACAGGCCAGTGCCGGACGTTTGCGGATCAGTCAGGGTTCAGAAGCATTCCACGAGCAACACGATCGGTTGACCAGTGCAGCTGGCGCTCAACTGTCTGGCGTGGGTGGGGCCTGGGCCAGCGGTCGCGAAGCCTCGGGCGCAGGCATGCCGTCCAGGCAGCGAAGCTTTTGGTTGGTCGCAGATGCGGAGCTGGTGGTGTATGGCGCCACTGACCCTGCTGCCACCCTTACGGTTGGCGATCAAGTGACGCCATTGTCCAAAGACGGCACATTCAGATTGCACACGGCGTTTCCCGATGGTGAGCAGAATTACCCAATTCGAGCTCTTGCTGCCGATGGTGAACAGCAACGCTCGATCACCATCGATTTTCGCCGCAGCACTCCTCATGCCAGAGTGAACAGCAAGGAAAATGCAGTTCCAGAGTGGTTCTAGGCACTTCCTTCCTCAGTTAGCTCAGCTTTTTTCCCTTAGGATGGTTGTGCAAACAGTGACGCACTCTCCATCATCAAGTGAACACTGACTGATGCACTCGAAATAGGCTTCGACGGCATCACCACCCCCGTCGAAGCTTTTCATGTAATCCAATTCTTGGCTGCTCTCATGGCCAAACGCTTCGGATGAATGGCCGGATGAGTTGAAACGCGTCATCGGAGCGGAGGGGGGAGTTGATAGATCCAAAGTATCCGTGTTGAACTTCTGACACAAGCAAATTAAGCAGAGCTACCTAGCTTTTGGTTGAGAACTGTAAAGCCTCTCATTTTTGAGGCTCGCAAGCCTCGCCGCCTAGTCTCTGGACGGCCATCTGGAGTGATGGGGCCAGGGGCCTGTGCTGCTCGATGGCAGGACTCCAGAGAAGGCCCGTTTGCAGCTCTGCCAACGAAGCAAGCCGTAGATCTTGTCCCTCTTGCAGCTGAAGGCTGTGGAAGGGCTCCTGGAGGGAGGTCAGAAAGAAATGAGCAACACGCTGGTGATTCCTGTGCTCGAACCAGTAGTTGACCTCTCCGGCGTCCCAGCGGATTTCCTCGAATAATTCACGCCTGAGAGCTTGTTCAGGGGATTCGCCCCTCTCCAGGTGGCCACCAAACAAGCCCCAGCAGCCTGGCGCCACGATCCAATCCAGATCATCCCGGAGTTGAAGGAGCCATTGTCCTTGTTGCTTCACCATGGCCAGTGCTACTTCAAGCATCTCAGCTGGGCGGAATGTCGCCGCTTAGGAGCAAGCGTTCCATTGTTGGAGGGGCAGGCCCCTGCCCCCGGTGTTGTAGATCGGCATGGACGAGTTCCTTGGCCTCACTCCTCCTCTGCAGAGCCAGCAGGCACCAAACGGATCTGCTTGCGACCGAGCTTGATTTCGAATTCATCTCCCGGGTTGAGGTCGAGCAGGGCTGTATAGGCTTTGCCCACCAGCAGATTGCCGTTGCCCTGCACAGTGGCCACATAACTGAGTTTGCGGCCTGCTTTCCCCTTGCCAGAGCCGTGTTCAGCAAGGTTGACACCTTTCGCCTCCAGGAGTGCTTCATAGAAGGCGGTGAAGTTAAGACGCTCGGTGCCATCCTTCTTGGTGCTGACGTAGCCGCAGCTGCGCACCAGCTCAGATTTGGAGACATCACCCAGCTCTTTCACTTTGCTGAGAAGGTCTGCTCCAGTCAACATGATTCGTTCCCCATAGAACATTCGTAGTGTAACGAGTCGAGGGGTGTTTGGGCTACTGGATGGCGCTTGAAAATTCCGCAACTGATCCGCAAACGAGAGAGCAGCATGGCTGGGCTCAAAACAATTGGACTCGCCTGCATCACCAAACTCCGCTTGTGGGAAGAGGTTTCGATGCGTTGCACCTTCCTCGCCATCACCCTGTTGGGCTGTTGGCACGTCAAAGACAACAGTCTTCCCCGGACAGCATTCCTAATCTTTGTCAAACTCGGAGGATGCCCAGCCCGCAACTGGGTCAAAACCATTGTGATTCCTTCTTCCTCGGCTCCCAGCCAGGCGTTCTGCGAGCCTGATCAGATGTGCTCTGTTGCTGGTAGCACCTGACGGAAGCCAGCGTGGCCCACCACTTTCAAGGGGGTGCCAAAAAGCGAGCTGAGCGGTCCATCTCGCAGCATTTCAGCGGCTGAACCATCCCCTACCACAGCTCCCCTCTTGAGCAGCACAACACGGTTTATTTCCGGCAGGATTTCCTCGATGCGATGGCTGACCAGGAGAAGGGTTGTGCCATTGCGAGCCAAGCTGCCAAGCCGATCGAGAAGTTGATGCCTGGCTTGGATGTCCAGCCCATTCGTGGGTTCATCCAGCACCAAAACTTCCGGGTGATGCACCAAGGCGCGGGCGAGCAACAACCGACGCCGCTGGCCTTCGGAAAGCTCCTGAAAGGGTTGATCGGCTAGACCAGCCAATCCCATCTGCGCCATCAGATCTCTTGCTCTCTCGCGTTGTCGGGCCTCTGGCTGCTGGCTTCTCCCCAACCCAACGGAGCCAAACAAACCTGAGAGCACCACATCACGCGCTTGGACATCGCCGCGGTATGTGGTGGGTTGATCCTGGCCAAGCACCCCGATGCGCTTGCGCAGGTGCCAAAGATTGATGGTTTCTTGACCAAAGAGGCGCAGCCACGAACCCTCCCGCACCACGGGATAGAGCTCCCTCGAGAGGAGCTTGAGAAGGGAACTTTTCCCTGATCCATTGGGCCCCAGCACAACGGTGTGCTCGCCTTGCAGGAGTGACAGGGAGAGGGCGTGAAACACCTGGCGTGGACCGAGCCAGGCTTCCACGTCCTTCATTTCAAGATAGGGAGTGCCTTTGGCCATTCCTTCCACAACGTCAGCCTGGCTGAGCCCACTCTGCTTGCCCAAAAGAAGCCTGCCGATGATCGCTGGCGGCGCACCCGATCCGTTGGCCAGCCGAGGGCATCTGCGTCGCCTCAACCCTGCGACGGGGCTGAGCGAGCATCCGCACTGGCGGATCCGCAAGAGTCGTCACTGTTGCTGATACACCGGCAATCAACACAACTGCCAATTGAGCGATCGAATGAGTTCTACGGATGGTCGATCGATCGTTAGACGCCTGAGAGTTTGGATGGTGCGTCCAGGGATCCCCCCTCTGACGCCGCGTCTCCCAACCATTTTCCGATCCCTTCCCTGTTGAGGCCGCTCATGGCTGAATGGTGGCGAGAGCAGCTCTGCCTCTCTCCATCACCAATGGTGGCAGGCTGATGAATCCCAAGCTCTCCGCCATGGCCTGGGCGGGCTCAGAAAGGGCGTAGCCGAACACCTTGTTGAGAGTGCCGTGCCGAGGTCCGTTGCCTGTCTTGTAAAGAAGAATCCAGCTGAAGGTCACGATTGGATAGCCCACGGAGGGGTTGGGATTGCTGCCGGTGAGCTCCGGGCCGAGATCGATGGAGGCCAGGGCCTCCCGCTCGCTCTGGGCTGTGGGTTTCACCACCCGGCCCGCTGCATTGGTGAGGGCGGCGGCCTGCAGGGGAGGCTTGACAAAAGCTTCCTCCACGTAACCCAGGGCACCATCCACCTGATTGAGCTGGGCCGCGACGCCCTCATTGCCTTTGGCACTTGTGCCTACAGGCCATTTGACGCTTTTGCCCGCCCCGATCTGTTGCTTCCAAGCGGGATCAATGGCTGACAGATGAGCGGTGAAATTGGCTGTGGTGCCTGATCCATCTGATCGCACCACCACCTTGATGGGCTTGGCGGCACAGCCCAGCTGGCTGTAGTTATTGATCTTGCCCTGAAAGATGGCCACCAGTTGGGCTTGGCTGAGCTTCAGCTCGCAGCCCTTGTGCTGGTAAGCCACGGCAATGGCCCCCGCTGTCAACGGAATCTGCACAACTCCCTGCGGCACCTTGGCCATCTCTTCTGCCTTCATCGGCACGTCGCTGGCCGCAAAATCCACCGTTTTCGACACCAGCTGCCGCACGCCTGCCCCCGATCCCACAGATTGATAGTTCACCCGCAAGCCCTGGCTTGAGAGCTCTTGGAACCAGCGCTGGTAGATGGGAGCGGGGAAGGATGCCCCTGCTCCGTTGAGGGTGCTTGTGGGCCCGCAGCCTGCCAGCGAGAAAGAAAGGCCTGCGGCCATCGTGCCGGCCACGATCTGTTGAAGGCGGCCGCGGCGACCGGAGGACGAGAAAGGCATGGGAGAGATGCATGCAGCTGGAACCTAGACAGAACGGGGAAGCCTTTTTGCAAATCACGTATTTTTTGTTAAAAACCATTTCTCTTTCATTGTTTTGACAGGCATCTGATCCAGCATAAGCCATGCAAGTCAGCCCATCGGGGCCTGGGCAAATAAGAAACGTGAAGAGTCTTTTTGATGGTGGATTTGCTACAGATTGCCGGTCGCAGATGGGCCAGTGTCCAGAGATGAACAGTTCCACCCCCGGGTTTTCTTCAGAACCCACCCCTCCTGCTTTCTCGGCACCTGCTTTGCCGCTTCGCTACGTCGAAGTGCAAGCAGCCCTGGCTGCGGTGACACGGGAATCACAGCAGCGGCGCCATCTCTCCGCCGAGGAGCTTGAGATGATCAACATTCGCATGGATTGGCTGACACAAGCCCTGACCGACGAAACCGCGCATTGATAGTGCGTTTGTACTACGCTGGGCGTTCCCGCCTTGCACCGTCCCTGTTGTGCCCCTGGCCACTGTTCTGATCGACGGCAACAACTTTTACGCCTCCTGTGAGGCGGCGCTCGACCCCGCTGTTGTGGGCAGGCCCTTGGTGGTGCTCTCCAATAACGATGGTTGCATCGTCTCTCGCAGTGCGGAAGCCAGGGCTCTCGGCATTCCCATGGGCACGCCCTTGTTTCAGGTGCAACGCCAGCTGGAGCGCCATGGCGTGATCGTGCGCAGTTCCAACTACAGCCTCTATGGCGATATGAGCCAGCGGCTGATGGCCACTCTTGAGGCCTGGGTGGAAGAGCTGGAGATTTATTCCATTGATGAAGCGTTTGGTTTGTTGCACCGGCCCCTCGGCCGCGATGGAGCCAGTGCCGATCTCACCGCCTGGGGGCTGGCCCTGCGTCAGGCCGTGCGTCAGCAGCTGGGGCTGCCTGTGGCTGTTGGCATTGCCCCCACCAAAGTGCTCGCCAAGGTGGCCAATCGTCTGGCGAAACACGCTGTCTCCCTGCGTCAGCAAGCTGTTTTTGATTTGGGAGCCGCCGCTGATCCCGATTCCTGGCTGGAAACCATCGCCATCGAAGAGGTGTGGGGCATCGGCCGCCGTCTCTCCCGCTGGTGTCGCCTGCGGGGCATCAGCACGGCTCGTCAACTGCGCGACATGCCTTCAGCAGAATTGCGGCGCCGTTGCGGTGTGGTGGGCCTGCGCCTCCAGCGAGAATTGCAAGGGCATGCCTGCCTGCCCTTGGTGGCTCTGCCACCCGCCAAGAAGGAAACCTGCGTCAGTCGCAGCTTCAGCACACCCATCACCACGGTTGGCGAGCTGCGCCAGGCAGTGGCCACCTATCTCAGCCGCGGGGCAGAAAAATTGCGCCGTCAGCGGCAATGTGCCAATGCCATCACGGTGTTTGTGCGCAGCAGCCCCTTTTCTGGCTCCGCCTTTTACAGCAACACAGCCACCGTTGCCCTTCCCGTGGCAAGTGACGACACCGCCGTGCTTCTGGCCGCTGCCCTCCCCCTGGCAGAGCGGTTGTTTCGGCCCCATCACCCCCTGCAGAAAGCGGGTGTGCTCCTCCACTCCCTCCAGCCGGCTCACCAGCTGCAGCACCATCTGTTCACGCCCATGACACCCTCCCATCAGGAGCGGCGCCAGGCCCTGCTCGCCACCATTGATGCCCTTAATGCCCGCTATGGTCGCGGCACCATCCAGTGGGCCGCCTGTGGTCTGCACGCCAGCTGGGCCATGCGTCGCTCCCGCCTTTCGGGTTCGGCGACCACCCGGCTGGGGGATGTGCCTTTGGTGTGGGCCTAGTTTCTGCTGCTATTCAATAACGTGGCGATCTGATTGCGGCCATTGCTTTTGGCCAGATGGAGTGCCTGTTCGGCTCGCAGGAGCAGATCGCTAAACGTCTTGTCCTCCGAACCGAGGCAGGTGAGCCCACCGCTGATGTGCAAGTGCACATCGGAATGGCTGTGCACACCTGGCATGGTACTAACGGCGTGGCGAAGGGTCTCAGCGGTTTGCAGGGCTTGCTCAGGGGATGCATCCACCAGAAGCAGGGCGAACTCCCCATCACCGAGGCGACCAGCAAAATCTTCCTCCCGCAGAAATTGGCGGGTCATTTTGTAGACATCTGCCATCACCTCGTCGCCGGCATGATGCCCCCAGCGGTTGTTGACGGCACGGAAGTTATCAAGATCAAAGAGCAACAGGGATAAGTCTTGTCCGTCGCTCATGGCCCGTTGAAACTCTCGTTCGGCGATGCGCAAAAACTGTTGGCGTATGGGCAGGCCAGTGACCGGGCAGAGAAATCTCTGACGCCGCAAGTCCAGCTCGCGCATCACAAGCTGCGAGAGCAATTCCAATTGACGAATCTGAACGGCGGTGGGCTCCATTGGTTGGCAGTCGATCACACACAAGGTGCCCAGGTTGTGACCACTGCTGCTGCGCAGCGGGGCGCCAGCGTAGAAACGGATTTGGGGCTCGGAGGTGACGAGGGGATTGCTGGAAAAGCGTTCATCTTTCAGGGCATTGGGCACCACCATCACAGAGTTGCCCATGATTGCGTGGGCACAGAAGGCAACACCCCTGGGGGTTTCCCTGATGTTGAGACCCTTCTCGGCAAGAAACCATTGACGATTGGCTGTCACCAATGAAATGGCAGCGATCGGCACGTCAAAAATGAGGCAGGCCAGTTCCACCAGTCGATCCAGGTGGATGTCACTGCGGTTGCCGAGCAGGCCAAACCGCTCCAGATCCCGCAAGCGCTCTTCCTCATCACTCGGGATGGGGAACGGCTCCGAGGGGGAGGGCGAGGCAGGGCTGGACATGGGGCCCCTACACAACGCTTCACCCTAAGCGGCAAGAGAGGAAACGTTTGCTTGCCCGCACGATGCAGCAAACCCCGGCATCAGGGAGTCTGGACGATCTCCACAAGATCCGAGCGGCGGTGTTGATCCAGGTCCTCGAGGTGGCGGCGCTCGGCGTAATACTCCGCTTGCAGACGCAGGGCATCTTGATTGAGATCATCAAACAGGCCTTGCAGCCTCGCCTCCATGTCCTCCCCAGCGGTGGAGGGGCTGGTAGCGGTGTTCTCGCTCTCCAAAAGCCTTGCCAGGCATTGCTCCAGAGTGCACAGTCGCTGGCTTTGCCAGGTGTCGAGCAGATGGCGGCAGCGCTTCTCAACGGCCAATCGGGCTCGGCTGGCAATGGCGCCGCGCAGATGCAGCAGGGGTTGGTGGAAGGACTGCCGCTTCAGCTCGTTGGGCTCCAACAGAGGCATGAAACGGTCCAAGGACGCGGACTCCTCCATGGCCAGCTGATTGGTGAGCAGTTGGAGGAGGGGCAGATCCCCGAGGTCATGGCCCGGATCAATGCCGCGACTGATGGCTTCCAGGCGGGGCGCCCCGAGATGCCCCTCCTCGAGCTCGGAAATCGCAGCCCAGAGCTGACGATGGTGCTGCAGGCAGAAATCCTCCTGTTCCCAACTCCGCAGGTGCTGACGGATCTCGCCGCGAAGTTGGGGACAATGCAGGTAGAGCTGAAGAATTTCCCCCTCCGCCCGCTCCTGGATCCCCACCGCCGCGGGGGTCTCCCAGCGGCTGGCGCGCCCATGCCAGCGCTGGCCTTTCACTTGTTGCCGCAGATCGTTTTCCAGCTGGAGGGTGAGTCGCGCCTGGCCTCCTGAGAGACGTTCAGCCACCTTTTGCAGGTAGCGGCTGCGCACCGCGCTCTGGGGCAGTTTGCCGAGCAGCGCCACCAGGGCCGACACGGCTTGCTGAAACTGATCGTTGCGGGAAAGATCACGATCCTCCAAGACCTGATCGATCTGCCAATCCAGCCAGAGGGGCGCCGTTTCCAACAACGCTCGGTAATTCCCCACCCCATGGGCCCGCAGGAACTCATCGGCATCTTTCCCCGCAGGCAGTTGCAGCACCCGCAAATCCACCTGCCCTTGGAGCGCGAGGTGTTCCACCTCGCCGATGGCCCGTTCGGCTGCGCGAACGCCCGCTCGGTCGGCATCGAAGTTGAGCACGAGCCGTTTGCTGTCGCAGCAGCGGCACAGCTGGGTGATCTGTTGGCGGCTCAAGGCTGTGCCCAAAGCGGCCACCGCATGGGTGACACCAGCGGCATGGAGGGCGATGGCGTCGAAATAGCCCTCCACCACCACCGCAAGATCGGCACGGCGGATGGGATCGGCGGCGCGATCCAGGGCGAAGAGGTGGTGCCCCTTGGCAAACACCTCGGTTTCAGGGGAGTTCAGGTATTTGGGCTCGGTGCCGTCCAGGGAGCGCCCACCGAAGCCGATCACCCGCCCCTGCCGGTCGCGGATGGGCACCATCACCCGATGGCGAAAGCGGTCGTAAAACCCCCCACCCCCTTTGCGGGGCACCACCAGGCCCGCCGCCTCC
The DNA here is from genome assembly GCA_046081785.1 of Cyanobium sp. Taxonomy (GTDB): domain Bacteria; phylum Cyanobacteriota; class Cyanobacteriia; order PCC-6307; family Cyanobiaceae; genus Cyanobium. The sequence continues at coordinate 10,775 of JBJTWN010000160.1, read as the reverse complement.
AACACCTCGGGGCCGAAACCCTCCACGGTGGAGAGGTGGGCGAGCAGACCGTCCCAACGTTCGGGGGCGTGGCCCAGCTGGAAATCGGCGAGGGTGGTTTCGCTGAGGCCCCGTGTGGTCTTCAGATAGCGCAGGGCTTCCACACCCTCGGGGCTGCGGAGTTGGGCCTGGTACCAGCCCGCCGCCAGGCTGAGCACACGGTGCAGGAGGTCACGGCGGGAGAGTTGCTGGCGCAGCCTCTCTTGCTGGGGCCCTTCGAGCGTCTCCACCGGCAGCTGGTAGCGACGCGCCAGATCGAGCACGACATCGCTGAAGGTGGCGCGCTGGAACTCCATCAAAAACTTGATGGCATTTCCTCCGGCCCCGCAAGAAAAGCAGTAATAGATCTGCTTGGCCGGCGACACCGTCATCGAGGGGGAGGTGTCGTCGTGGAAGGGGCAGATGCCAACGAATTCCCGACCCTTCTTCTTCAACACCACGTGCTCGCCCACCACATCCACGATGTCGGCGCGCTCCTTGACGGCTTCGATCGTGCGCGGGTGCAGGCGGGGGAGAGCCAAGCGCAAGACTGCCAAAGTTGCTTCCCATTGTGAGGGGTGGGTCCAGGGCAGAGCCCTGGCTCATCCTGCGGAACGGCTGCTGTGCCGCAGGGGCAGGGGATAGGTGAGCCACTCCTGTTCGCCCTCCGGGGCCCGGCCCGCGGGCCGGGCCAGCCGCCAGCTTTCCCCTCGCGCGCCCCGCTCCAGGAAGATCTCAAAAGGAGCATCCACCCGGAAGGGATCCCTGCCGAGGCGCCAATCAAAACGACCAGCGATGCGCAAACCACTGCCTTGCCCGATGGTCACCGGCTCTTGCTCCTCCACCCGCACCCGGCTCACCAGAGGTGCGCCCACGCTCTCCAAGCTGAGTGCTTGGGCCACATCCGCCTGGGTGAGCTGGATTTGCAGGGCCAGGGCGTTCAGCAAGGTGCCTTGCGGTGGGCCGTTGGGGGAGACGCAGCCGGCCAAGCCAACACTGAGAAGGCCCACGAGGACGACGGACCAAAGGTGTTGGATCCCCCTCCGCCTCCACCTTCCTCCCCTTCGCAGCAAGGTTGCGGCGGCTTCTCTGACGCAGCGTTCGAGCACGATGGCAGAGCGCACTGGCTAGACGCTAGCGATCCCTGCCCCTTGGCAAGCAGGGCACCATGGAGGCGGTTTCAGGGGATCCATGATCGGTTGGTTGCAGGGCGAACTTGTGGATGCCTGGGAGCAGGCCACCCGCTGGGGCTTGCTTCTCAACTGCCATGGCGTGGGTTATGAGGTGCAAGTGAGCCAGAGGCACTGGGCCCGCCTGCCCCCAGCGGGCCAACGGCTGACGTTGCATGCGCACCACATCATTCGTGACGATGCTTGGAATCTGTTTGGTTTTGAGAGCCGCCAGGAGAGAGATCTGTTTCGGGAATTGGTGGCTGTCAATGGTGTGGGCCCCCAGATGGGTTTGGCCCTTCTCGGCACGATGGGAGCCGAGGCGCTGGTGACGGCCATCATCGAAGGAGATGGGCGGGGGCTGACCCAGGCGCCAGGGGTGGGCAAACGCACGGCTGAGCGACTGTGCCTGGAGTTGAGGCAAAAACTGCTTGAGCGCTTTGCTTCCCTTGCATCGGGCTTGGCGGTGGCTGTTCATGGGGACGGCGAAGGGGCGTCTGGCTGCGGGGATGGGGCCCTCCTCCACGGTGATGAGGTCCAGCGCACATTGAGCGCCATGGGCTACGACAGGCTGGAGATCCTCTCGGCTCTCAGGGCGGTGGCGGCCAAGGGTCTGGATCCCACGGCCGATCCGGAACGGTGGCTTGGCGATTGTTTGCGCTGGTTGTCCCGCACGGCCGCCTGAGGGAGGCCTGACGGCCGCACGGTAGAGTTGATCATTGATTGCAAAAAGCTGGCGCAGATCATGCCGCTACCCACGATCCGCAAACAGGAGCTCATCAATACCCATCAGCAACACGGTACCGATACCGGATCTGTGGAAGTGCAAGTGGCCATCCTCAGTGATCGGATCAGCCAACTCAGCAGCCATCTGCAGAAAAACATCCACGACTTTTCCTCACGTCAGGGATTGTTGAAAATGATTGGACGGCGCAAGCGTCTGCTCGGCTACCTCCGCCATCAGAGCGAAGAGCGCTACGCCGCGTTGATTGAGAAGCTCGGCATCCGCGGTTGATCTGCGATGGCGCCTGATCGCCAACGTCGTGCATCCAGCAAAGGGAAGCAGGCTCGCCCCACGCCGGCCAAGCCGAGCAGGGGGCTGGGTTTGGCTGCAGGTCGCTCAAACTCCACGGCGGGCGCTCGCACCAGCCAGGTGATTCCGGAGGTTGTCGCCAATCGAATGGCCAGACGGATCGCCATCGCAACAGGGCTCCCCACGCTCCTGGGCATGGCAGTGTTCATTGCCAGCTATCTGTTGGTGAGTCGCCACATCCTCGACATCCCTCCCTCGGCCACCCTGTTGGCTTCAGGGGCATGCTTCCTGCTAGGGCTGGTTGGATTGAGTTACGGAGTGCTCTCAGCCAGCTGGGAGGAGGCTCCCGGCAGTGTTTTTGGTGCTGAGCAGATCCCCCTCAATCTGAGCAGAGTCAAGCTCTCGCTGAAAGCCTTGCGCGATGGCCCCACCATCTCTGGCAAGGGGCCCGATTAATTCGGTTGTGCTGAGGCGCTCAGCAAGCTCGCTCGAAACTGAGCGGATTCAAGGGTGAGCATGGCAGAGGTGGCATCGCTCACGCAAAACTGATGGCCCAAGCGGACGTAGCGACTGGATCCAGCCGCCTGCAGCTTGGCGATCACGGGCACCCGCTGAACACCTAGCTCCTGATCAGGCTTGTGGCGCTGGAGACATTCCCTGAGCCGGTGTTGAATCGTGATGTCGCCGGCCTGCTCCACCGGCAATTCCACCATCAAGAAGCGCAAATCTTCGATGCTGCAGCAATCGTCAACGATCACCTGCACACGATCATCGCGCCGATCCACCGAGGCCCAAATCATCAACCTGGCATCCACCATCAGGTGGTCTGCCAAGCGACCGTAGCTCTTTGGAAAGACCACGGCTTCACAACTGCCAGTGAGATCCTCTAGCTGCAACACGGCCATGCGATCACCTTTACGGGTGGTGACCTGTCGGCACTCCGCCACCATCGCCAGCAGGCTGATTTTTGCACGATCGGCTTGCTCGTCCAAGCTGGCCAACCCGATGGGGGCTAACAGCCGGAGTGCGCCACTCCACTGCTTGAGTGGATGATCGGAGAGGTAAAAACCCACCACTTCTTTTTCCAGGCGAAGTTTGTCGTTGGGCGCATACTCCGCCACCGGCGCTGCCTTCGGGGCCAGGATGGCCTCCACGGTTGCGTTGGCTCCTTCCGTGTTGGAGCCACCCAAGAGATCCCACAAATTTCCTTGACCACTGGCTCGATCCCGAGCCCTGGCGCTGGCCCAATCCAGAACCAGATCAAGGTCGGCCATCAATTGAGCCCGGTTCGCGTCTGGATCCAGACCATCGAGAGCACCGGAGTGGATCAAGGCTTCCAGGCCGCGGCGATTCAATTGTTGGGGGGGGATGCGATCGCAGAGGTCGGCAAGGGAGGTGAAGGCCCCCCCCTTGCGCCTGCTATCGATCAAGAGCCTGATGGCTCCCTCGCCAAGGTTGCGGATGGCAGAAAGTCCAAAAAGAATGCGCTGCTCCACTGGAGTGAAATCCACATCAGATGCATTCACATCAGGGGGTAAAACCTGAATGCCCATTGCATTGCAATTGGAGATGTAGCGTTGTACTTTGTCGCTGTCTCCTGCATTGACCGTAAGCAGGGCAGCCATATAGGCCACTGGATAGTGCGCTTTGAGATAGGCCGTTTGATAGGTCACAGCCCCGTAGGCTGTGGAGTGGCTCTTGTTGAAGCAATATTCGGCAAACAACACCATTTGTTCAAAGAGGCTTGTGGCCACGCTGGTGGCCACTCCAAGTTTCTCAGCACCCTTAACAAAAATATCCTGATGTTTTTCCATCTCAGATTTCTTTTTCTTGCCCATGGCTCGCCTGAGTAGATCAGCCTCCCCCAGGGAGTAGCCAGCAAGATCCTGGGCGATTTTCATGATCTGTTCTTGATAGACCATGATCCCGTAGGTTTCCTTGAGAATCGGCTCCAACTTGGGATGGGCAACGTCCATGACCTCTCTGCCATGCTTGCGATTGATGAATTTGGGAATCAATCCGGCATCGAGAGGTCCGGGCCGGTAGAGGGCAAGAATCGAGGAAATATCTTCCAGTGAGGAGGGTTTGAGATCCTTGACAATCTGACGCATGCCGCTGGATTCCAGCTGGAAGATTCCTTCCAAATCGCCACGCGCTAACAATTGGAAGGTGGCTGGATCGGCCTCGGGAAGTTCATCCATATTGAGCTCCTGATTGGTGCTCTTGGTGATCAGTGAAGTGGCCTTTTCAATCATTGTTAGATTCTTTAGGCCCAGGAAATCCATTTTGAGAAGTCCCATGGATTCCACATCTTCCATGAAGTATTGCGTGATGACTTGGCCATCATTGTTGCGCTGCAGTGGCACAAGCTCATCCAAAGGGTCGGCGGCAATGACCACCCCTGCAGCATGGACGCCGAAGGTTTTGTTTGTGCCTTCAATGCGCCGGGCCAAATCAACCCAATGGCGGACCCTGGCATCTGATTCATATTTTTCCCTGAACTCTGCAGCTGGAGAGTCTGGGCCAATCATTTCGGAGAGCTTGGCCGGCTTGCCGCGAACCACGGGAATCAGTTTGGCGAGTTTGTCTGCTTCGCCATAGGGAATATCTAAAACTCTGGCCACATCTTTGAGAACCGCCTTGGAGGTCATGCGGTTGAAGGTGATGATCTGGGCCACCTTGTCTTCGCCATAGCGTTGGGTGACGTACTCGATCACTTCACCCCGCCGCTCGATGCAGAAGTCAGTGTCGATATCGGGCATTGATTTGCGTTCTGGATTCAGGAAACGTTCAAAGAGCAGGCCGTGTTTCACAGGGTCAATCGCGGTGATCGCGAGCGCATAAGCCACCAGTGACCCCGCGGCCGATCCGCGCCCCGGGCCAACAGCAATGCCATTTTCCCGGGCAAAACGGATGTAGTCCCAAACCACCAAAAAGTAAGTGGGGAAGCCCATCTCTTCCATGACCCCCAACTCAAAAAGGAGTCTTTCGGTATAGATCTCATCGGGCTCTTCGTTGGGCTCAAGTTTTAAGCGCTCCCTCAGGCCAGCCATCGCCACCTCTTGGAGGTAGCTCACGGATGTGTGCCCTTCTGGCACAGGAAAGCGTGGCATTTGATAGCGGCCTAGAATGTCATAGTCTTCGACTTTTTCAGCAACTTTTCCTGTGTTATCGATAGCCCGGCTGATGGTTTCCTTCTCGAGATGGTCGGCAAATAGCCTTTGCATCTCAGCCTGGCTTTTCAGGTATTCCGTGCCTGTGTAGCGCAACCGTTTTTCATCGCTGATCAATTTTCCTGTCAGCACGCATAACAGGGCGTCGTGGGCTTCCACATCGCCACTGCTGAGATAATGGGCATCGTTGGTGGCAATGAGCTCGATGCCGAGTTCTTGGCTGATTCGCGCCATCTCCACGTTCACCACTCGGTCCTCAGGTCCGCCGTGGTCCTGGATTTCCAGGTAGTAGTCCTCGCCAAAAACATCTTGATACCAGCGCGCCACGTCCCGGGCCACGTCAGGGCGGCCCTGAAGAATGGCTTGTGGCACTTCCCCCCCAAGGCAGGCCGTGGCCGCGATGAGCCCTTCGCTGTGTTGCTGGAGAAGCTGTTTGTCGATGCAAGCACGGGCGAAAATGCCCCTGCCGCGCATGCCTTTCAGATGAGCGATGCTTGTCAGTTTGACGAGATTCTTATAGCCAGTCGTGTTTTTGGCTAGCAAAACCAGATGATAACGCCGCTCTTTTTTCGGTTGAGGGTCTGAAAGGCTGCCATTGATGACATACATCTCATTGCCGATGATCGGTTTGATCCCGGCTTTTTTGCAGCATTTGAGCAGCTCGATCGCACCGTACATCACGCCATGATCCGTCAGGGCCAGGGCTGGCATCCCCAGCTCCACAGCCCGCTCCACCAGCGCCGGCAGTTGGGAGGCTCCATCCAGGAGGCTGTAATCGCTGTGGTTGTGGAGGGAGACAAAACTCACGGCGACGCCCGGCAGCAAGGCCAGCTTAGGGGATCCACACCGCTAAAAATGGTGTGCATCGCCTCTCCACAACCCTGTCAGCCACCAGATATAGCGTAGGCGGGCTTAAATCCCAGCCAGGGACCCTGGGATGAGTGGGGCCGCTGGACGGGTCTCCATCACGGCTGCGGCCTGTTCAAACTGGTGGGCCACGCGCAGCAGCTTGGCTTCCTCCAACACCCCGGTGATCAACTGGAGGCCGATGGGCAGGCCCTGGTCATCAAAGCCACAAGGCACATTGATGGCAGGCAAGCCTGCCAGGTTGGCAGGAATGGTCAAGAGGTCGGCCAGATACATGGCCAGTGGATCTTCCGTGTGGGCGCCAAAGCGGAAAGCCGTGGTGGGAGAGGTGGGGGACAGGAGCACATCCACCTGTTCAAAGGCCCGCTCAAAGTCTCTGCGGATCAGGGTGCGAACCTTCTGAGCCTTCTTGTAGTAGGCCTCCACATAGCCAGCAGACAGGGCATAGGTTCCAATCAAGATGCGCCGCTTCACCTCATCACCAAAGCCTTCAGCCCTGGTTCGGGCGGTCATGACCGCCAGGTTGTCGCCATTGGCGGTTTCCTCGCTGCGCAGCCCGTATTTCACCCCGTCGTATCGCGCCAGGTTGGCAGAAGCTTCAGAGGGGGCAATGACGTAGTAAGTGGCAATCCCATCATCGAAGCGGGGGCAACTCACCTCCACCAGCTCGCAGCCCAAGCTCTCCAATACCTTGGTGGCGGCCAGCACGGAGGCTTTGACCTGGGGATCCAATCCGTCCTCTTGAAAACACTCCCGAATCAGCCCCACTTTCAAGCCTGCCAACGGCGCGTTGAGCCCCGCCAGATAATCCGGCACGGGGGCGTCAAGGCAGGTGGCATCGCGGGGATCCTCCCCGGCAATCACCTGGAGCACTTCCGCCGCATCCGCCACACTCGTGCTGAACGGTCCAACCTGATCGAGGGAGCTGGCAAACGCCACCAGTCCCCAGCGGCTCACCCTGCCGTAGGTGGGTTTGAGCCCCACCACCCCGCAGAAACTGGCGGGTTGGCGAATGGAGCCCCCCGTGTCGGAGCCCAGCGAAATCAGGCATTCGCCGGCAGCCACTGCCGCCGCACTCCCACCGGAGCTGCCACCAGGCACCCGGCTGGGATCCCAGGGGTTGCGGCTGGGGCCGAAGGCTGAGGTTTCGGTGGAACTGCCCATGGCAAATTCATCGAGGTTGGTCTTGCCGACCAACACAGCCCCTGCCCTCCATAGACGCTCGGTGACGGTGGATTCGTAGGGCGGCACAAAGTGCTCAAGCATGCGGCTCGAACAGGTGGTGCGGATGCCGCGAGTGCAGAGGTTGTCTTTGATGGCCACAGGAATGCCTGCCAGAGGAGGCAACACCTCCCCCGCGGCACGGGCGGCGTCGATCCGGTCGGCCTCCATCAGTGCCCGGTCTCGGCTCACCTCCAGAAAGGCGTGGATTTGGGGCTCCACGGCCTCAATGCGAGCCAGGGAAGCTTTCGTGAGTTCTCTGGCGGAGACTTCACCCCGTTGAAGTTTGCCGCGCCATTCGGCAATGCCCATCCCAGCGCACCATCGGTTTGCTGGACGCTATCAGCTCAGGCGCAGCCGCCTCGGCCTAGGCCGACAGCGAAGGACCATTGGGATTGGGCAGTTCCGTGAAGGGTTCGCTGCGGGAGGTGCGCAGGAAACGGTGCTCCATGCTCGCCGGCGCTTCCATGCGCAAGTCCTCAAGAAAAGGGATCAGGGCTGCCTCCAGCGTGCTCCTGCGAACAAAGGGGCCAAACCAGTAGACCGCATCAGGAGAGCGGGTTTCCACCCGTGCCCACCAGGCAAGGCCAAACGCATTGGCGAGGCTGCGCACTGGCATGAGCAGGGGATTCATGGAGGGTTACTTGGGATTCCACCATTCTGCTCACCGTGCGCCAGCGTTAGAGATGGATGTCGGTGGCGAAATGCGAAGGCGCTGGCGGCAGATCGATGGCCCGCTCTGGGGCCAGGTCGCTGGCCTGATCGATGGCCGCTGGGATGCTCCCCGCCTGGCTCAAGCCGTGGCTGCTGTTCTCCTGGCCATCCTCTGGTTCGCCTGCGGTTTCCTGAGCGAGCACGGCGTCGCCTCCATCTGCCTCGTCATCGATCTCTGGCGGAGAGGAAAGAGAGGTAGAGGTTGGGCTTTCCGCTGGCTGAGGGGTGGCAGGGGGCTCAAGCGGCAGCGCTGAAGCCTCGCGCTGCAGGGGCAGGGTGGGCATGTTGGGGCGCACCAGGCGGGGGGGCGGAGCCATGCCTCGGATGCCTTGCATCCATCCCCGGCGGGCCACCTCGTAGAGCACGAGCGCGGTGGCCACGGAGGCGTTGAGGCTGGGGGTGGCCCCCCTCAAGGGGATGCGCACCAGTTGGTCGCAGCTCCTGCGCGTCAGCAGGGACAGCCCCTGTCCCTCCGAGCCCGTGATCACCACCAAGGGGCCAGCCAGATCGGCTTCCTCAAGGCTCAAGGTGCCCTTGGCATCCAAACCCACCACCCGGTAGCCCTCCTGGCGAAGCGTGTCCAGGGAACGGTTGAGGTTCACGACCCTGGCGACAGGCAAGTGTTCCAGGGCGCCCGCGGCCACCTTCGCCACGGACCCCGTCAAGCCGGCGTTGCGCCGCTGGGGGAGCACCAGCCCATGGACGCCGAGGGCTTCGGCGCTTCTGAGGATGGCGCCGAGATTTTGGGGGTCTGTGAGTCCATCGACAGCGACCAGCAAGGGAGATTCGCCAAGCTGGCGGCAGCCCTCGATCAGGCTGGGCAGATCGAAGGTGTCGGCGGCGGCCGGTTGCAACACGATGCCCTGGTGCACCGCACCGCCGCTGATCTGGCCGAGCCGTGCCCAGGTCACCTCCTCCACCAACACGCCAGAAGCCTTGGCTTCCCGCAGGAGCTGCATGAAGGTGGGTCGGAAGCGCATCTCCGGGGTGCACCAGATCCGATGAATCGGCCGGCCGCTCTCGAGTGCGGCCAGGGCAGAGTGCCGGCCCCAGATCAAGTCGCTTGGGGCGGCTTCGGCATGGGACTCACCCCGGGGCGGCTCGGCCTCCTGGGCCGGTCTCATCCTGAGGGGGGTTTGGAAAGGGCGGGTTGGCCCCTCGTCACGCCTGGCAGGGCGCCACTGCCTGCGCTCCGGGCTGGAGGGGGTTCTCGATCGGCTGCTCGCCTCGCTGCGCCGCCACTCCTGAGGGCCTGGCCCCTCCTCCCGGTCCCGCGACCATCGACGCGGCTCCCCTGTCCCCTCAGCGTCGGGCCGAGGGCCGCGGCGCCGGAAGGCTGCGGCTGACGGCTTGCGGGGATCGCTCAAGCCACGGCCCGTTCGTCCTCCTCTGCTGCCATCTCTTGGACCGCCAGGGCCCATTCCTGGTCCGTTGCCACGACGGACTGGACGCCGGCGATTGAAATCATTCGTTGCTGGGCTCATGGTCCGCAGGGGGGGAGAGGGGGTCGGTTTGCTCAAGGTGATCCAACAGTTCGGCCAGGCGGCGCGGATCCCGGAGAAAGAGCCATCCCACCATCGTCTCAAATCCCGTGGCCCGCCCATAGAAGGAGGCCTCCTGAGGCCTGGGTCCCCGCCCCGCTCGGTTGCGTCCCCGCCGCACGAGGTCTTCTTCCTGCGGTCGAAGGTGGGGTTTCAGCTGTTCCAACGCCAAGGCTTGGGCATCGGCCTTCACCCTGGCCACCACCCAACGGTGCAGCTCCGCAGGGCGACCCGGCGTTTGGCAGCGCAGCAGCCGCTGATGCAACTCCCAAACCGCATCACCCAACCAGGCCAGCTGGAGGGTGGGGAGATCGGCCGCTGGCACAAGGGGTGGCAGAGCGGAAAGCCACTGAATGGGGGGTGTCTCCCGTGGAGGGTGCGCGGCGGAATCCTCAGGAGGCGAGCTGGTCAAGGGCGGTGGCGAGGTCGGGCTGGAGATGGAGATACGCTTCCAGTCTCACCAGCTTGACGGTTTGCACGACCCGGGCGTTGCCAACCACAAGAAATTGGATGTTGTTTTGATTGCAATCCTTCGCCAGTTGCACGAGAGCGCCCAGGCCTGAGGAATCGATGAAATCGATTTTGCTCAGATCGATCACCAAGGGGAGCTTGAAGCCAGCTCGCTCTTTCTGAATGAACTCGCTGAATTGCTTGTCTGAATACGCGTCCAGCTGACCTGTGAAGGAATACACCATGCACTTGCTCTGGCGCTCAGAGCCTCCCCTCAACGAGGTGGTCAGTCGGTGCAAGTCGGCGATTGGTCGATCCCCCGGCAACTAGTGACCGGCGCAGTGTAGTGGGGGTTGGCATGTCTGGGCCAGGCGGCATGCAGCTTCTTGATTACCCACATCACTCCGTAACGTGCCTCCGGAATCACAGAAGTCAGACCGACCTGCTCTGCCTTGCAGGGCGCCATCGATCTCCTGGCCTGTGGAGCGGAGCTTAATGGGTAATCAAGTGCCCTCATCACCCTGCAGCTGGATGACGCCGGTGCCCTCGTGGCCGCCCGCTTTCACGTCACCGAGCTGCGGGGCTTCGA
>JBJTWN010000159.1:0-9516 GCA_046081785.1 Cyanobium sp. | reverse complement strand
ATCGATGATGCAACCCTCGCTTCATCTATAGAGAACTCATTTCGACTGAGAGGGTCGTAGCCTGCCGCTCTTTCAAAATGGGATGGACGAATAAAAAGAGGTCTTGCCAAGATACACTGACGCTCATATTTCTCTCCAGATGATGTACGCCAAACTGATGAATCTCCAGTTAGACAAACCGCAAGTGTTGGAACACAGCCAAAAGGAAACTCTGCCGCAACAATCTCTGAGAAGAGAATTTCTCTGGCACACTCTTCAAGGTACGAACCTCCTGAGGCGTGGGCTGGATCAGTCGAGCGACCAAGAAGGGGGGTCCTGCCAACTCCCTTTAGATAGGTTTCGCCAACTAATACCGACCGCCCACTACCTCCATTGCGCCCCAAACCGCGTCCTCCATATCTGTCAACTAGGCCTTCTACACTGGCGCATTCAGAACTCTTCTCAATTCTTAGTCCAATTTTTCGCGCCAGGTTAGAGAGAAATTCTGCCTCCTCATGATCGGTAGCCTTATCAGGAATTAATCTGAGTCGTGGATTATGCCAAATCACTTTGGGGTCTTTTGTCGTCGATAATCTCACACGTGGATTGTACTCATTGGACAAAATCTGCTTGATTGCATGAGCTGAGGATAAAGCAGTGACAATAGAAGTAGAGTTTGATTGAGAATGCATGTCAGATTAATGATTGTGAGTGGCCATGCCGTAACAAGTCATGACCGTTATATGCTGTCAATAACATACCAATGAATTCTTAGACTTGCCAAATGGGATGGTAAATGTCTCCTCTTCTCCAGGAGGAAAGATCATCTATGTAGGTCTCCAGCTCAGGTGATCGCTGTGCAGACTCTCGACTCAGGCTTGCCCAGGCTTCTAGCCCATTGGGCTGTCTATCTTGTCCATAAATAACTTCTACCTGCCTCAACATTACTGAATTAGCAATAAGCCGATAAAACTGACTGATAGTAAGACTAGGATAAGAGCTCTTTGACTTAGCAAGTTTAAGTGCAAAACCAAAAGTTGCCAATTGCCTTATCAAGTCTATCGCTGTGGACTTACATTCTCTCCCTTCATCTTTCGCCCAATAATTCAAAAAGGATGATGCAGGTAACCCACTTTGCGGCGAAATTACTTTTCGGTTGATAATCTGTCCTGGAATACGACGATTCATCCAGCTTATTTGTGATATTGATCCTTCCAGACGACGAATCGTCATCAGGGCAATTGACATTGCAGAACCATGAAGAGACAGGAAAGCCCGAACATCCACTCTAGTCTCTGAACTTCTAACAAAAGCTACAAGGCCAGCAAGTCTACCAATTACATCTAGATAGGCTCTTATCTCCAGCCCACTGTCAATTAGCCGTTCGACATAAATAGCAGTCTCAAGAGCCGTTCTAGACTGACTAGGATTTAGATCGGCAAGATAAATAGCAAAGACACCATATCGAAAGTTAGAGGGAGAACAAACGTCAAGTGATGAAAAAATAGATGGGGGAAGATCGGCGATCTCAATGATATTATTTGAAGCTTTCATGAGTGGCAAGATAAACGTAAGCTAAATAATGAGAAATGTGAAGCCCGGAAAATCTTTATAGTGTATAAAAGAATAACAAAGGGGGATTTGCTCAATAACAGTGTGAAACAGCGAGATGATTTGTAAATTATCTAAGCGTGGATTAAAGCGTTAATTCTGGAATATTACCTTGATATCGGGCAGCCCATGATTGTTCTGGTTGAATACGCTCATAATTAAATACCTTGCTAATTATAATGCCCACAAGAGTTGCAATGGCCTTTCAGGGACTCAACTCTTGTGGGCATGAGTTAAGTATTACATGCCGGCAAAGTAGCCAGCTGTTGCTGCCACGATACCCATTGTGGCGCTAGTGGCGACCATTGCCGCGCCTGCGAATGGAACAGCCCAGGTCCCAGGGAAGGATGCGGCAGCGCCTGCAGCTATCCCGAGGGCGGTTGCGCCGAAGGCGACGGTCGACCAACTTCCCCCATTGATCTCTGCAAGCTCTTCGAGAGAGAGTTCGCTTACATCTTGGATGTGAAGGGGATCAGGGCCATGAGGATTGGAGTGCTAGTTTTCCATGTCAGAGGCGGATTTTTGAATAAGGTTGAAGTTTGATGCAACAATAGTTGCAAATCCCAATGGCGAACACCATAAAAGGAATGCCATTAGAGACTACTAAACCTTAATCACTAGTTTATGGGCATGGGTGGGGGAGGGCTTAAGAAAAGTTGAAAACTCCTTTGCTCGCCCTCCCCCGCCCAGGGCCTCGTAGCAGCATTTCAGTGACTGGTGTCACTTGAGCGAATTGATTATCTCTATGCCGGGGCTGGCCCGCCTCCCCCCGAATTTAGCCGTGGCAAAGGGATGGGCGTTCTTTGACTCTGTTTGAATCACCCCCAACAAACCACCCACAGAGGACGACCTTTTCTCATGCTGTCGCCCTTGCCCTGAGATCATGCGCCACGGGGAGGTTGATGCTCTGGTGGAGGCACCAGGGCGGGCGAGCGCCATCGCCACATTTGAGATGAGCGGCATTGGCCAGGGGCTTGACGAGCAGGCGATGACCTATCTCGAGAGGCCCTTGATTACTCCCGTTTCCCCCCACGTCTACCTCGATCCCAGCAGCTTTCACGGCCACCTGGGCCGCAGCATGCAAGTGGTGTTGCGGGCGTCGGTGGTGGCGATCAGTATCAGTGCCCTCGGGTACCGCAAGGTGCTCGGCATTGCCCCGGGCGACAGCGAAGCCGAGAGTTTCTGGTGCATGTTCCCGGGTTCGCTCATGGAACGGGGTATGGAGGGTACTCGGTCTGTGATTTCTGATACCCACATTGGGCCAACTGCGGCGATCAAGTGCATGGTTCAGGTCTGCTCCTGGCGACGCTGCGAGTGCACTTCCTGTGCAACCTGCCCAGCCAAGTCCTCAAAGCGGGCTTGGACAAGCTAGCCGCAGCAAAGAAATCTCTGTTTGTGATCCAGACACCGGATCAGGTGCGTTTCCATTGGCAGTGGCCCACCGAGATGCTGCGCAAACAGTTCTCTACCACCCAGCCAATCAAGGAGGCCGCACGCGTGGACGTTTTGGCCAGCCTGCATTTCTAGCAAGAGCACTTGCGCACGATCTGGAGCTCACACTCGCTTAAACGTCTCAATAAAAAAATCCAACACCGCGCCAACGTCGTTGGCATCTTCTCGAATAACTCCGAAATCACCCCCCAGGTGGGCAGCCAACTACTGGAGCGACAGGAGGAATGGCGGCTTGATCGCCTGAGGTTCTTCTCCCAGGACGCCATGGCCAAGATCCCAGAGCCCGAAACACCACTCGAACTCAGCAGTGATGCACCGGCCGAGCAAATAGCAGCAACGATGCGAGCAAAAGGCTCGGCCCTTGCCTCGATCTACACGAATCACAACTGAACTGAGATGAAGGCGAGCCTTCGGCGAACAAGTTGGCGCAAGATGAATGAATCGTTTTGTCAACAGAGGGAGCCTTCCAAAGCCAAGTCTTAGATTTTCCTTCTGTCGACGTTGATTTGAGCTTCACAGCTGTAGTCCATGGCACCAGTGGCAGGTCTTAATCCTGTGAAGCCTGGTTCACAAGTGTCGAGCGCCCTAAACAACGCCTCATCAGCCCCCCTTCGGCCGATCCCCCGTCGCGCCTTCAACCCAATCCGCCGCTACCACCACGCCCCCAGCTGCCTGATTCTCCGCCCGCATTCTTTGGGCCTGCTCGCGGTAGCTGGGATTCATGAGCATTTCCGCCACCATCTCCCGCAAGGGCTCCACAGCAAGCCGTTGCAACGGCAGCACCCTGCCCGCTCCGCAGGCGGCCAGGCGGGCGGCGATGCCGGGCTGTTCGTTGGTGATCGGGATCGCCAACACCGGCACGCCGCAGTCCAGGGCGGTGAGGGTGGTGTTCAGGCCCGCATGGCTGATCACCAGCGTGGAGCGCTCGATCAACTGTTGATGGGGGGCATAGGCCACCACCAGCGGATCGCCAGGGAGTGCCAGCGGCACGCTTGTTGGATTGCCCATCGAGATCACCAGCTGCGCCTCCAAGGGCGCACAGGCCTCGGCGATCTCCGCAAACAGGTCTGGTCGTCCATTTTGCAAGGTGCCCAGCGAGGCATGGATCAGCGGCCTCCCATCCAGCCTCTCCCAGGGGAAGGGCACGGCATCACGCAGCAGTGGCTCCCGGCCGGAGGGATCCGCCAGTCGGCCCACATAGTGAAACTGCGGTGCCAGGCGCTCCCTGGCGAAATCAAAGGCGCGGGGCAGCTGGGCCAACTGCAGCACGGGTGAGAGTGCCTCTTCTTTTCGCCGGTGGGGACGCAGCCCCCAGCGCTGGCGCTGCTCCTGCAGATCCCGCCACAACGGAGCGGTGAGCCGTTCGAGCAGAAGATTGCCGAGCTGGTTGCGCAAGCGGGCCCAGGGCCAGGGGCTTGGAACCCACCCCGTGAAATAGGGCGGTACAGCCGCCTCCCGATTCACCGGAAGCGCATTGCAGATCGTGACGAAGGGCAGCCCAAGCTTGTCGGCCACCGTGCCCGCCGCCGGACACAACTGATCCACCAGCAGCACCTCGATGCCAGCGCACGCCACCGCCTTGGGCAAGTCGGCGTGCAGCATGGCCTGCTCCCGTCGGAAATAGTCCACTGAGAAGCGCAATCCATCCCGCCCGCTCAGGCGGCTCAGGGTGGCGTAGGCCTCCTCCACGGCACCGGGCGGGAAGGCGCCGGCGCCGATCGTGATCACCTCCACCGGCACCCCCTCCAGCTTGCGGGCCCCATCCGCCACCGTGAACACCACCACCGCGTGCCCACGCCGCTGGAGTTCCAAGGCCAGGGCCATCATTGGATTGAGATGGCCGATCGCCGGGGGCGACACGATGCCATAGCGGTGGGGCATGGGGGCCAGGCGGTGCAGGCCATCCTGCCCTTCAGCCTCGTCAAGCCGTTTCGGTCATGGCCTCCACCAGGCGTGTCGAGAGCTTCTGGTCGCACAGCTGCAGACATCGGAAGCACACGTCTGGACTGCCGTACAGCCATCCCAGAATCGCCAGCCGAGCCAGGGCTGCAGGATCCAGCTGCGGCCATTCTTGAAGCTGCCTCAGATACATGGCATCGCTCCAAAGGTGCCAGCTGCCCACCCTTGGGTTGTTGTTCAAGACAACCGGGCGCAGGCACCTGCCAGCGAGCCCGAAAAACTTGTGGAACATGAATCCCTGGGAACGCAGCTCGCGATCCACATCGCCGAAGAGGGGTTGACCCTCGTAGATCGGCGAGAACTCCACCTCCGTGACGATCCCGACCGTTGAGCGCAGGGTCCGGTTGGCGCCCAGGAAGGCGTCCAGCTCGGCCCCTTGGATGTCGATCTTGATGAAGTCCACCCGCTCGAAAAGGCCTTCCGCGGCCAGCTCATCCAGGGAGCAGATCTCCACTTGGCTGCAACTGCGCAGGCTGGCCACCTCAAGGTGGTTGAACTCCGCCAAGAGCCCCTCGTTCGGGCGATAGAGGGACGTGCACATGGAATGGTTCGTGAGATGCACCGTGCGCTGCTCCCTGCATCGACCGATCGCGGCGGGGTGGATCACCATGCCCGGGCGCGCCTGGGCAGAGAGGGCTTCACAACTGGCGGGGTCGAGCTCAAAGGCATGCACCCGCGATCCCGGAAAGTCGTCGAGCAATCGATGGAAGGGCTCGGGCTCGGGTGCGAGTTGCACCGCGCCGATCTCCAGGATCTCGAAGGTCAGATCGGGGAGCTGCTCGCGAACCTTCGAGAGAATCCGATCCGCCATCTCAGCCTGGCAAGGGGCCATCGGATCCTCCCAGAACCCCCACCCCCGGGCCGCTCCTTTCCCCCCTCCTTACACTCACGCCCATGCCCGATCTCCCCCTGAAACGGCGCCGCCTGCTCGGCGCAGCGGCTGTCGCCACCACAGCCGGGGCCCTGGCCTCCTGCCGCATCCGCCGCGCGGACGACACCAAGGCTGGATCGGCCCTGCCCCTGGTGCGCTGGCGCATGGCCACCAGCTGGCCCCACTCCCTCGACACGATCTTTGGCGGGGCGGAAACGATCAGCCGCCGGGTGAAGGAGATGAGCGACGGCCGCTTTCTCATTCAGCCCTTCGCCGCTGGCGAGCTGGTGCCCGGCTTGGAGGTGCTGGAGGCGGTGCAAAACGGCTCGGTGGAGAGCGGCCACACGGCCAGCTACTACTACCTCGGCAAAAATCCTGCCCTGGCCTTTGGCACCGCCGTGCCCTTCGGCCTCACAGCCCAGCAGCAAAACGCCTGGCTCTATGAAGGCGGCGGCTTGGAGGCGATCGATGGGCTCTACGCCGATTTCGGCGTGCGCAGCTTCCCCGCCGGCAACACCGGCGCACAGATGGGGGGCTGGTTCAAGCGGCGGTTGGAGGGCCTGGCCTCCCTTCAGGGGCTGAAGATGCGCATCCCCGGCCTGGGCGGCAAGGTGATGGCCGCCCTGGGGGTGAACGTGCAGGTGCTCCCCGGCGGCGAGATTTTCTTGGCGCTGGATCGGGGCGCGATTGACGCGGCGGAGTGGACCGGCCCCTACGACGACGAGAAGCTGGGCCTCAACAAAGCTGCTCGCTACTACTACTACCCGGGCTGGTGGGAGCCAGGCCCCACCCTCACCGCCCTGGTGAACCTGCAGGCCTGGCGCAAGCTCCCCAAGGAGTATCAGGCCATGTTTGCCACAGCCTGCCATGAGGCCAACGGGCTGATGCTCAGCCGCTACGACGCCCTGAATGCCACCGTGCTGCAACGGCTTGTGAAGGGCGGCACCCAGCTGGAGTTCTACGGCGAGCCCATCCTCCAGGCGGCCCGAGCGGCCACCGATCAGATCCTGGCCGACAGCGCGGCCGATGCCACCTTCAAGAAGGTGTACGACCAATGGCAGGCCTTCCGCCGGGATGTGTTCGCCTGGAACCGGGTGAATGAGTTTTCCTACGCCCGCTTCGCCTTCGGCGAGGCCAAGGAGGCGCCATGAACCGCTGGTTGGCGCTGGCCGATCGCATCGATGCCCTCAACCGCGCCGCGGCGGGCTTGGGCCGCTGGGCTCTGCTGCTGATGCTCGCCCTCGGCACCTGGAATGTGGTGGGCCGCTACGCCGGCCTGGCCGTGGGCCGCAACCTCAGCTCCAATGCCCTGATCGAGGGGCAGTGGTATTTGTTTGATCTGATGTTTCTGCTGGCGATGGGCTATGCCCTCCAGCGGGATGATCACGTGCGGGTGGATGTGCTGCAAAGCCGCTGGAGCCCGCGCAAGCGGGCCCGGGTGGAGCTGGCCGGCACCCTGGGCCTGCTCCTGCCCTTTGTGGTGGTGGTGCTGCTGGCGTCTGTGGAGCCCACCCTGGCCTCCTGGCGCTTGGGGGAGGTGTCGCCCGATCCGGGGGGGCTGCCGCGCTATTGGGTGAAAAGCCTGATCCCCCTTGGTTTTCTGTTGTTGGGCCTGCAGGGGGTGGCCCAGGCCATTCGCCTCCTGCACGGCCAGCGGGTGGGCAAGCACGACCACGGCGGGGAGGGCTGAGCGATGGAATTGGAAGTATTGGGCTGGGTGATCACTCTGGAGCCCGGCGAGATCCTGGGGCCGGGGATGTTTCTGGGGCTGGTGGTGGCCCTGCTCAGTGGCTTCCCCGTGGCCTTTGGCCTGGGGGGCGTGGCGGTGTTGTTCGCCGCCCTGGCGATGGCCTTGGGGGTGTTTGACGCCTCCTTTTTGGCGGCCTTGCCCCAGCGGATCTTCGGGATCATGGGCAACATCACGTTGCTGGCGATTCCGGCGTTTGTGTTCATGGGCGCCATGCTCGAGCAATCGGGCATCGCCGAGCGGCTGCTCGAAACCATGGGTCGCCTGATGGGGCGCCTGCGGGGCGGCCTGGCGCTGGCGGTGGTGCTCGTGGGCACGGTGCTGGCCGCCACCACCGGCGTGATCGCCGCCACGGTGACCACGATGGGGCTGATCTCCCTGCCGGCCATGCTCCGCGCCGGCTATGACCGGTCTCTCGCCACCGGGGTGATCGCCGCCTCCGGCACCCTCGGCCAGATCATCCCCCCCTCCATCGTGTTGGTGGTGTTGGGCGATCAGCTGGGGGTGCCGGTGGGGGAGCTGTTTCTGGGCTCGCTGATCCCGGGCCTGCTGATGAGCAGCGCCTTTGCCCTCTACGTGGTGGTGATCAGCGCCCTTCGGCCCCAGCTGGCGCCCCCGCTCGACACCACGGGCCTGCCGCCGCTCACGGCCGCTGGGCTGTTGAAGGTGTTGGCGGCGCCGCTGGGGCTGATCCTGCTGGTGCTGGGCAGCATCTTTTTTGGCATCGCCACCCCCACCGAAGCGGGCGTGCTCGGCGCGGTGGGCGCCATGGCCCTGGCCGCCGCCCAGGGGGGCTTCAGCCGGGCGGCCCTGCGGCAGGTGTGTGATTCCACCCTGCGCACCACGGCGATGGTGCTCGCGATTTTGATCGGCTCCACCGCCTTCAGCCTGGTGTTTCGCGGCGTGGGCGGCGACGTGTTGATCAGCGATCTGCTGCTCCACCTGCCCGGCGGGCGGGCGGGCTTTCTGGCGGTGAGCATGCTCGTGATCTTCGCCCTCGGCTTTTTCATCGACTTCTTTGAAATCGCCTTCATCGTGGTGCCGCTGCTGCTGCCCACCGCCCGCCAGCTGCTCGGCGCGGAGGGGTTGCTCTGGCTGGGGGTGGTGATCGGCGCCAACCTGCAAACCTCCTTCCTCACGCCCCCCTTCGGCTTTGCCCTCTTCTACTTGCGGGGCGTGGCGCCGCCAGGGGTGAGCACGGGCGACATCTACCGCGGCGCGGTGCCCTTCATCGCCCTGCAGCTGGGGGTGGTGGTGCTGCTCCTGCTCTTCCCCCAACTCGTCACCACCCTGCCCTCGCTCGCCCGTGCCGCCGGCTGACCCACCGCGCGCCAGGCCCTCCGGCGCGCTCACCACCGAGCAAGCCCTGGCCCTCTTCGACCAGCTCGATCCGGTGACACCGGAGGAGCTGATCGGCAGCTGGCGCGGGGAGGGCTTCGCCACCGGCCATCCCCTCGATGGTGTGCTGGAGGCCTGGCACTGGCAGGGCAAGCGGTTTGACAGCGTGGAGGAGGTGCATCCCCTGGTGTTTGGGGGCCCGGGGGGCGGCCAGGTGCATGTGGATCCGTCGCGGCTGCCGATGGCGCTGTTGCGGGCGAGCTGGGTGGGCCGGCTGACCCCTTTGGCTGGCCTGTCCCCCTGGCTGGCGCCGCTGGTGGCCACCCGCCGCTCCGCCGCCCGCCTGCGCAGCGTCTCCCACCGAGGCAAGGTGTCCGCCGCGATGATCTACGACGCCTTGCCATTCGTGGATGTGTTTCGCCGGCTGGATGGCGAGAGCTTGCTGGGGGTGATGGATGCGAAGGGGATGGCTCAGCCGTTCTTCTTTGTGTTGCGGCGGCAGGGGGGCTGAGGGGCCTCTGTTCCAGGCGCAAGGCGGTATCGGCTGTCATGGCCCGTT
>JBJTWN010000158.1:0-9940 GCA_046081785.1 Cyanobium sp. | reverse complement strand
GTCGCGGCTCACGCCCAGCACCACCGCCCCCAGCCTCGCGAGTTTCGCCCGCGCATCGCGGAAGCCGCAGGCTTCACGGGTGCAGCCGGGCGTGTCGTCCTTGGGGTAAAAAAACAGCACCAGGGGGGCGCCTGCCAGCTGGTCGCTGCGGCGCTCCACCCCCTCCCCATCCTTCAAAGCGATGAGAGGCGCGCGATCACCGGGGGCGAGGGAGGAAGCCACAACAGGGAAAAAAAGATGCCTCAACCATAGGAAGCACCTCTGGAGCCAACAGGGCGGACTGCCGCCCCTTGCGCCGGCTGAGACGATGGGAGCGGAGTCATCAAGGCGATGGTGGAAGGCACCCCATGTTGGGAGCAGGTGGATTTGCTGGGGCTCTCGCTCCCCTCCGATCCGCCAACTCCCTCTCCTCGAGTGGCCATGCCCTTGGTGGAGGAGGACAGACACGAGCCGGTGCAGACCGAAGCGGGCGACAAAGCGGGCAGGGAGAGGTTCAAGGTTTCGCTGCCTGTATCGCTACCGGGCTTTGCCAAGAGCGGAGGGCGGCCAACCCCGCGCTTGCTGGAGCGTCTGCTCGTTCTCGATACGGAAACCACCGCACTCCATCCCGATGCAGGGGAGTGCATCGAGGTTGGAGCCGTGCTCTTCCACGTCCCCAGCCGCTCGGTGCTCACCCAAGTCTCGTTTCTGTTGCCCTGCCAGGCCAATGGCGCCGAGGCCATCAACGGCATCCCCGCTGCCGTGAGCCAGCTCGAGCAGCCCTGGCAGGAAGCCCTTTCCTGCTTCTTGGCCATGGTGGCGGGGGTCGACGCCATCCTGGCTCACAACGCGGCCTTTGATCGTCAATGGTTCGGCCGCGGCCCCCTGCCAGATCTGGAGCGACCCTGGATCTGCTCGATGGACGACATCCCCTGGCCGTCGAGCCGGCAGCTGCGGCCGGCCCCTTCCGTGCGCGATTTGGCCATCGCCTACGGGGTGCCGGTGTGGGCGGCCCATCGTGCCCTCACCGATTGCACCTATCTGGTGTCCGTGCTGCAACGCTGCGAGGATCTCGAAGAGCTGCTTGAGAGGGCCCTGGAGCCGCGACTGCTCTATCGGGCTCAGCTCAGCTATAGCGAACGCCACCAGGCCAAGGCCGCTGGGTTCCGCTGGAACGACCCCGTGCAGGGCGCCTGGACCAAACGGCTGAGCGAGCGGGAAGCCTCCACCCTCCCCTTTCCCGTGAACCCTGTGCCCACAGCCTGAGGCCATGGCTTCTGCTGATTTGCTAAGGATCTCCGAAACTCATCGGTGCAAGCGGCCCCATTGACCACCGCCGTGGCCATCCTGGGCCGATGGATCACCCTCCGGCCCGTTCCCACACCGATCCGATGCAGGAGCGGGTGCAGCGCTGGCAAACCGTGCGCACCTGGGCCAGGCTCATCCGCGAGGCGGAAGCCCTTTGGCACGCGGACGTGCGCATTCTCCATCGGCTGGCGGCAGAGGAGCTGATGCGGCTGGTGCAGGAGGTGCCCCCCCGCCTTCGGCGTCGGGTGAACCGGTGGCTCGAGCGCTTTCACGTTGTCACCCGTCTCAAATAGGGGGCTGGCTCAGCGCCATGGGCGAGCCTGCACGGCAATGCTCAGGCCCATGCCGGGCCAGGCCCCACTGAAGGCAGGAAAGGGAGCGGATCCTGATCCCGTCGATGATGGAGAGGAATCGGGGCACCCTCCCCCAGGGGATCGGTCGGGTCCATCAAGGCAGTGGCTTCGAGGGCCTGGCGCAGACGTCTGGCGGCATGGAGGGGCATGTCTCGAGGCACGCTGATGCGATCTCGCAGATGGCGCAGCCCCGCTGCGCTTCCCGCCGGTGGACGCGGCAAAGTGCTCGCCGCCAGCCCCTCCTCCCCCTTGGCAGCGACAAGCACGCTCAAGGCGCAGCGCAGGGCAGGCTCAAAACGCTCGGGGGGCAAGGGATTGCGCGCCACAATCGCCTCCCGATGCCGCAGCACCCGAGCCAGGGCAACCCTGGCCGCATCGGCTGGCTCGGGTTGGGAGGTTTCCGGATCCCGCACCGCATCCGGCTGGCTGGAGGCCACGCCCCCCATCCCGCTGATGGGCCAGGGGCCCTGGTCGATGCGCGTCGCGAGGGCCCGCTGGCTGGCCTCACCACTGGGGTAACACCCCCCCATCTGCGGGGGAAGATCGTGGGCGTGCGTATGGAAATCGCTCTGGGTGCCCAGATAGGTGGGTCGCTGCTCCAAAGCCATCAGCCACCGATCAAGGGCTGGATGGGCCTGGCGCAGGAGCAATCCTTTGTAATAGGCAAGCGAGGCGTTCATCCGCTCCAGATAGGGCACAAACACCAGATCGGCGCTGCTGAGGTCCCTGCCGAGCAGGAAGGGGCCACCGCTGGCCTCGATGGCCTGCTCCATGCTCTGGGCCACCCGCTGAAATTGACCGCGCGCGCGTTCCCCGGACGCAGCGCTGTGGGGTTGGCAGAGCCACTCACACCAAGCGCGAAACAGCACCCGCTCCAGCTGTCGCAGGGGCAGCACGCTTGCATCCTGCATGCTTGGCCCGATCGAGCCAAAAACCTGCTCCAAGGCCTCAAGGATGCGATCGCTCTCCGTGATCAGGCGCCCATCCAGCTCCAGGGCAGGCAACATCCCGGAGGGCACCCGCTGGCGATACCAGCGCTCCTTTTCCCCATAACAATGCATCGTCACCTTGCGGATGCGATAGGGAATGCGCCTTTCTTCCAGCCACAACCACACCTTCTGGCAATAGGGACACCAGGCGTGGTGATCGCGATACAGGGTGACCCGCACGCAAGACGCGTCCTGGTCAAACAGGCGCAGGCTGGCTTGGGCATTGGTGGGGCCATTCACCCGATCCGGCTCGGGAGGGGCGAGGGCCTGCAGCGCTTCCCAAGGCAAGGCGCCTGCAAACTCCTCAGCGGATGGGGGGTGCAAGGACAGGCGGAGATTGGCGGCACTTAGTTAAACAGAAGCCAGATTCGAGCCAAGCTTGCTCAGGACGATGTTTCCGGCATCTGCATCTTGAATCAGACTCTTTCTCTAGGCGGGCGGCTCACATCCATGTCAACAAAAAGCCGCTTCTCTATGGGAAGCGGCTGATCAATAGGGTTTCACGGGTTAACAATGAATCGGAGCGGCGGGATTTGAACCCACGACCCCCACTACCCCAAAGTGGTGCGCTACCAAGCTGCGCTACGCCCCGGCCCAATGAAGGTATCACAGTGGCCTGGGGGGTTGGCGATCTCGACCGAGACGCTTCAGCAGCCGTTGCGTGAGGCGGTCGCGACCCATCGCCGCATACCCTCTGATCGTCTCCTGGCGGGCCAGCTGGCGCAAGCCGGCCATCGTGAGGGACGCCAGGCGCAACTCAGGCACCCGCTGCCAGGCCTGGGTGGTGACGGGGAGATCGGATCCCTTGCGAACCTCACGAAAACCAAAGAGGGCCCCGCCAGCCATCCACTCAGGAACCAAGACAAAGAGGACCGCGAGCAAGCCGTAGAGCTCCACCAGGCCCCTGGGCAGGGGGTGAAGCTGCCGAGCCTCCGGCTGCGATGGTGGCTCCTCCTGGGCGAACGGATCTTTCATGGCACTGATCTCACACCTCTTCGCTGCGTAAACAGGTGATCTTCTGGGGGAGGCGCTCAAGAATGAGTTCATCGCCACGCAAAATCACGCGCAGTTCATCATTGCGGAAGATCAATCCAGGGGCATCACTGGCCTCTCGAAACAGAGTTGTGCGGGAATTGCCGCTGATCAAGGCTGCCTGAGCTGTGTTGCGCTCCAAGTCAACCTTCCTGTTTTCCGGACAAAGAAAGCGCTCCTTGGTGTCATAGTTTTCCCACCAGGGTGAAGTCATCACCAGCCGGGTTGGCACAGCGGCAAAGGCCAGACCCAACATCATGGAAATGAGGGCCATGACTAGGCATCAAGGCAAACGAATCGGAGCATTGTCTCCTCTCAAGACGCAATGGGGAAGGCTCCAGTCGTAGGACTGCCAAACCTCTGCGGGCAAGGAGTAGGACGCTCCGGGGAACTCTCCCAACCGAATTCCTGACGGTTGGGCAGAACAATAGGGACGACTGCCGGGCTTGGCCAGGTATTGCTGGTGGTAGGGCTCAGCAAAGTAAAACGGTTGAGCGCTGCTGATCTCGGTCGTGATCGGCCCAAAGCCAGCCTTGCTGAGAAGAGCGCCGTAGGCTTCGCGGCTCGCTTCCGCCAGGGCCCGATCGGCGGGATCCATCACAACAATCACCGAGCGGTATTGGCTGCCCCGATCATTGCCCTGGCGATCCCCTTGGGTGGGATCGTGACACTCCCAGAAGAGCTTGAGCAGATCGCTCAGCCCCACCTGGGCCCGATCCCACACCACCCGCACCACCTCAGCGTGGCCGGTGCGGCCCGAGCACACCTGTTGGTAGGAGGGATCGGCGCCGCTGCCGCCGGCATATCCCGCGGCCGTGGTGACCACCCCGGGCAAGCGCCAAAAACCCTTCTCAGCCCCCCAGAAACAGCCGCAGCCGAAGAGCACCTCCCCCTGCCCGGGCTGCACCGCAGCGGCAATCGCTGTTCCCAGCACCACATGGCGCAAGTCAGCGGCTTGCGTCGTGGGGGTCTGGGGGGAGGAAAACAAATCGAACACCCTGCCAAGCCATCTGCCGAGAGCCTAAAGGCTGTATCAAGCCCCCTGCTTCGGCACAAAGGCGATGTGATTGAGGAGCGTGGTGGTGAAGGCGAACAACAAAAACGGCAGGGAGAGCACCAGGATCAGACCGACCCCCACCAGGGCAAAAATGGGCTTGCTGGCACCCATCAAGGCCAAACCGGCGGCCAGGCTGGCAAAGATGACACCCATCCAGATCAAGATCTGGCCGTAAATGTCTCCGAAAGTCAGCGTGCAGCGCACGTCATAGGCCTGGGTGAGAGCTGACACAGCGGGGGAAGCAGGGGTGGAAGCCATGGTGGAAAGAGGGGGCGCCCCTCAAAAGTGAGGCGCCGCCCTTCAGCTAAGCCGGCTTTGCCAGAAGCTGGCGGGTCTCTCAACAACAATTGAGGCCTTGCCCGCGCGGGAGGGCTGCTCAGGCCGTTTGCAGCTGCTCGGCCTGCTCCCGCTCCCACAAGCGCCTGTAGGTGCCCTGGGCGACAACTAAATCCTCATGGCGCCCCTCCTGCACCAAGCGGCCCGCCTCCATCACCAGAATGCGATCGCAGGCTGCCGCCGCAGAGAGCTGGTGGCTGATCAACAGCACCGTGCGCTTTTGCTGATCCCGCACGGCCCGAAGTATCGCAGCGGCGGTGCGGTTATCCACGCTTGCCAAAGCATCATCGAGCACCAGGATCGAACTCGGCACCAACAGGGCTCGCCCCAGGGCGGTGCGCTGCCGCTGTCCTCCGCTGAGGGTGATGCCCCGCTCGCCCACCAAGGTTTGATAGCCATCCGGAAAGCCGCGGATATCAGCGGCGAGCTGGGCGAGGCGGGCCGCCTCCTGAACGCGCTCCAGCGGAGCGCTGGGCTCGCCGTAGCGGAGGTTGTCGGCCAGGGTGGCCGTGAAGAGAAAGCCCTCCTGGGGCACCAAGGCCACCTGCCGTCGCAGGTCCTCCAAGGCCAGGGTGGTCACATCGTGCCCATCCAGGAAAAGCTGCTGCTCCGGCACCTCCACCATCCGCCCGAGGGCGCGAGCCAGGGTGCTCTTGCCACAGCCCACAGGTCCCACCACGGCCACCAACTCGCCGGGCCGGATCGAGAAGGAGAGAGCGCTCAAGGCAGGCTGCAGGCTGCCCGGGTAGGAGACGGTGAGGCCCCTGGCCTCCAGGGCGCCAGCGGAGAGTTGGGGCAGGGGGATGGGTTGCGCTGGGGAAACGATCATGGGCTGGCGCTGCAGCAGCGTTTCGATCCGTTCGAGGCTCACCTGGCCGGTTTGAAACGTGTTGAGGGTGAAACCCAGCAGGGCGGTGGGGAACACGAGACGCTCCACATACAGGATCAGCGCCACCAGATCACCGATGCTCAGCCGTCCGTTCTCCAGCTGGGTGCTCCCCAGCCCCAGCAACACCAGGAGGCTGATGGAGGCAATCCCCTCGATCAACGGAAAAAGCACACTGCGGCTTCGCGCCGGCCCCAGGGCCGCATCCCTGTAGGCGCGGTTGAAGGCGGCAAACGCCTGCTCCTCCACCAGCTCCTGGCCATAGATCTTGATGGCGCTGATGCCGGAGAGATCTTCCTGCAGGAGATTGGTGAGCTGGGCCAGCGCTTCCTGCTGACGACGCTGTTCGCGCATCATCCGGCCACCAAAGTTGCGCACCCCCAGGAGCATCAGGGGGTAGAGGGCCACAGCCGCCAGGGTGAGCCAAGGATCGATGGCCACCATGGCCGGCAGCGTCAGGCCATAGGCCAGAACGGTGTTGGTGAGGCTCAACACCGCAAAGCCAAGCAGGCGTCGAACGTTCTCGACATCGCTGGTGGCCCGGCTCAACACCTCTCCGCTTGCAGTGGCCTGCACCCAGGCAGGTTCCTGGCGAAGCAGATGGTCAAACAGCTGTTGCTTGAGATCCACCTCCACCTGGCGGCCCACACCGAAAACGAGCATGCGCGACAGCAGCCGCACGCCCGCCATGACGGTGGCCAAACCAATGATCCAGCCGGCCTGGCCCAGCACTTTGGCGAAGCTGAAGCCGCCCTGCAGGTCCTCCACCACCCGCCTCACCAGCAGGGGAATGGTGACGCCCAATCCATTCACCACCAGGAGGGCAACCACGCCCAGGAGCAGCTGGCGGCGGTGGGGCCACAGATAGCGGCGGAGCAGATCGAGCCGCAGTGCACCCATCAGCGCGTCATCGGGGCAAAAGAGCTGCTCTAACCTAAGGGGCTGGCCCGCTCTGATCCTTGCCCGATCGTGCGATGCCCTCTGCGAACCAGCTTTGACGGGATGCCCGTTGCGTGATGCCCCAGCAAAAAGGTCCCCCTGCCCAGCGCACCAACCCGGACGGTGGCGTCCCGGGCGAGGCGGCGTGCGATGGCCAAAGCCATCCTCTCTACAGCCTGGATCGCCAAACGGTGGATCGGTTGCTGGCTGCGGACCCCCCTACCGATGCGGATCTGGTGGACGCGGCGCGGCTGTTGTCCCGCTACGAGGGCTTTCCCGGCGCCATTGATCTGCAGAGCGACCTGGAGCGAGCGATCCGGCTTTGGAGCCTCAACCGGGAGTCGTTGCAAGCCCGAACCCGCGCCCTGTGGCAAGGGGGCTACCGGCCTGGAGCAGGGGCCAGCGGCGCGGAACCGGTGGGATCTGGCTTTGATGCCACCTCGGAAACAGGGGCATGAGGGCCGTCGTTGTTGGCTCCTCGGGGAGGGCCGGTTGCGCTTGGAGCTGCAGGGGGCTCGCCAGTTTGCCCACATACAGGTGATAGTAGGGAGGTCCCCATCACCCGGCCCGGCGTGCCCTGCACCCGGGCTTTTTCTTGAGAAGCCAGTCTTTGCCCAGCAACGCCTTCCACCGTCTACTGGACCCCTGGCCTTAACGATTGCTGATGACGCCCTCTGCTGCCTCCCCTTCCCCCTGGCCCGCTCTGCTGGAGCATCTTTTGGCGGGACACCATCTCACTGCTGAACAGGCGCAAACCCTGATGAAGGCCTGGTTGGACGGAACCCTGGATCCAGCCCTTTCAGCTGGATTGCTGGTGGCTCTGCGTGCCAAAGGGCGCTCTGGGGAGGAGCTGGCCGCCATGGCGTCCGTTCTGCGAGCGGCGGCTGCGCCCGTCGACCAGCGTCCAGCGGGCCCCCTGGTGGACACCTGCGGCACCGGAGGGGATGGGGCGAACACGTTCAACATCTCCACGGCCGTCGCCTTCACGGCCGCGGCCTGTGGAGCCCGGGTGGCCAAGCATGGCAACCGCAGTGCCAGCGGGCGGGTGGGGTCTGCCGATGTGCTCGAGTCGCTCGGGATCGATCTGCAAGCCCCCCTCCCCCGGGTGGTGGAGGCCCTCCACACCACTGCGGTGACCTTCCTTTTCGCACCGGGTTGGCACCCCGCTCTGGCCAAGATCGCCCCCCTCAGGCGCAGCCTCGGCATTCGCACCGTGTTCAACCTGCTCGGGCCCCTGGTGAATCCCCTCACGCCTGAGGCCCAGGTGTTGGGGGTCGCCCGCAGCGACCTGCTCGATCCCATGGCCTTGGCCCTCCAGAGGCTGGGGGTTCCAAACGCGATCGTGGTGCATGGCCATGGGGGCCTTGATGAGGCCTCCCTCAGCGGCCCCAGCGAATTGCGACGGGTTGAGGCGGGTCAGATCACCTCGGATCGGCTCGATCCTGAGTGCCTCGGCCTGAGCTTGGCCCCTCTGGCCGACTTGGCTGGCGGCGATCAGGCCACCAACGCCACCATTCTCTCAGCGGTGTTGCAAGGGCAGGGCACCGCGGCCCAACGCGATGTTGTCAGCCTCAACACGGCCCTGGTGCTCCAGGTGGCGGGGTTGGCCCCCACCCCCGAGGCTGGCCTCGCCCAAGCCCAGGAAGCCCTGGCCTCAGGGGCAGCCTGGCAAAAAGTGGAAGAGCTCCGCCGCGTGCTGCCCAAAGAAGCCTCGCCAGCAGAATGATGCTCGAACCCGGCCGCCCCCAACACCACACCGTGTCCCACTCCCCTGGTGAACCTGCCCTTCTGGTCCTCGCCGATGGCACCGTGTTGGAAGGTGAAGCCCTGGGAGCCAGGGGCACGGCCATAGGGGAAGTGGTGTTCAACACCGGCATGACGGGTTATCAGGAGGTGATGACCGATCCCAGCTACGCGGGCCAACTGGTCACTTTCACCTACCCCGAGCTGGGCAACACCGGCGTGAATGGCGAGGACCTGGAGGCCTCCGCCCCCCATGTGCGGGGCGTTATCGCCCGCCAGATCTCGCCCTGCGCCAGCAACTGGCGGGCTCAAGAGGAGCTGGACCCCTGGTTGAAACGCCATGGCGTGGTGGGGATCCGTGCCGTCGATACGCGAGCCCTCGTGCGCCATTTGCGCGAAGGCGGGGCCATGAATGGCGCCATCGCCAGCGATGGCACCGCCGCTCCCGCCCTGCTCGAGCGGGTGCGTTCAGCCCCGACGATGAGCGGTTTGAATCTGGCCGCTGGGGTGAGCACCCGGGACACCTACCGCTGGACCAGTCTGTGCCGGGCCCCCTTCGACACCCGGCTGCAACCCCATCCGCAGCGCCCCTATCGGGTGGTGGCGGTGGATTTCGGCATCAAACGGGCCATACTGGAACGCCTGGTGGCCCATGGCTGCGAGGTCACCGTGGTGCCTGCCAGCAGCACTCTGGAGGAGGTGCTCGCGCACCAGCCCGAGGGCGTGTTTCTCTCCAATGGCCCTGGCGATCCTGCCGCCGTGAGCGACGGCATCAGCCTGGCCAGGGGGCTGCTCGGCCAAAGCGACCTGCCCCTGTTTGGCATCTGCCTGGGCCATCAGATTCTTGGACTGGCGCTGGGGGGGCGCACCTTCAAGCTGGCCTATGGCCATCGGGGCCTCAATCACCCCTGCGGATCCCCGGGCGCCGTGGAGATCACCAGCCAAAACCATGGCTTCGCCATCGATCCCAACTCCTTGCCCAGCGAGCGTGTGCAGGTGACCCATCACAACCTGAACGACCAGACGGTGGCGGCCTTGGCCCTTCGCCACCAACCCGTGTTTGGCGTGCAGTATCACCCTGAAGCCAGTCCTGGCCCCCATGACGCGGATCATCACTTCCTTCGCTTCACGGCGTTGATGGCTGAGCGGCGCAGCTGAAGCCTTTTGGAAGGAATTGCGGCAAAGCTGCATGCCGCCTGGCCCAGACATGCCAACCCCCACTACACTGCGCCGGTCACTAGTTGCCGGGGGATCGACCAATCGCCGACTTGCACCGACTGACCACCTCGTTGAGGGGAGGCTCTGAGCGCCAGAGCAA
>JBJTWN010000157.1:0-6393 GCA_046081785.1 Cyanobium sp. | reverse complement strand
GAAGCGGCCGGGGGGGATGGGGAGCATGGGGAGGCTCGTTGTTCCCTTGGTCGCCCGGCTGGAGAGCCCTTGCGGGCTAAGCGCTGAAGAACCTGCTGCGGCCAATGGCTCCCGATAGCCAATGGCTTTCCCGGATCTGCGTTCACCACCCGCCGAAGCGAACGAATAAGAGAAGGTCTCCGGCACCAGCACAAGCTCCATCACGGTGGTGTACACCACAGGGGCTGGTTCAGGAACCCTCAGCAGCTGGGCCGCCTCGCTCTCAATCTGCTCGAAACGGAAGAGGTTACGGGGCCAGGGATCCTTGCGTTGGGCCTGTCGCAACCGGTCCGCAAAGCTGGCATAGGGGCCGCCAAGGGCGGCGATGATGTCCGCGGCGAGGTTGGCGAAGTGCTGTGAATTCTCTTGGCCTGGTGGTGCCGCGATCGAGCGGTCGAGGAGAAAGGCACGGAAGGATCCCCATCCCTTGCGGTTCCAGTGGGCCGCAATGAAATCCGTCACCTCCTCAATCACCTGCAGCGTGCTGGTTGGCGATTGCTGCCGGAGCAAGGCCTCACGGATCGGAGGAGCAAAGCTGAACTGCACAGCCTCCGGATCGCCCGGGGTTTTGCTACTGGAATTGTGATTAACTGGGCGCAGCAAGCCACTGAGCACCACCTCAGCCAAGGCGGCGGTGCCGGTCTCCTCCAGCAGGGCCGCCTGGATCAAACGCATGACCGGCAGGGTGAGCACCGGCGCGGCGGCAAACAGCGCCATTAAGCGCCGGGCATCCAGCGAGGCGAGATGCTGAAACCGCCGCAACGGCATCAGGGGATCCTGCTCCTCCCGCTGGCCTTGCCGGCTGCGGGCCTGATCACCGGATTCTTCCTCATTCCCAGCGTCGGGGGAGGCATCGCACGTCTCTGGGGGCAGCAGAATGCCAGAGCTGGTTTGGAATGGGCTGCCACCCATTAAATCCCCCCAGCAACGCATGCCTTCCGGCGTGAGTTCAAACACTGGCAGCGGGTGCTCAACAGCTACAGCACCGGGCAACACTCCGCCGGGGGGCCGAGCCATCTGAAAAGGCCAACGGGCACCTGCGCCGGAACGCCGCAGGGCCACGGGATCTCCCTGGCCCAAGGCCGTGCGCGCCCACATCCAGCTGGGCAACACTTGCCAGATCCCCAGAGGTTGATCAGCTCCGAGGCGCTGAAGCGTCGTAAAGGCGGCACCAGGGCCCGAGCCGTTGTTGTTCCGCCATTTGGTCCCTGCGCAGTCGGAAATCACCACAGCCAAACGCTCGCCGCTTGCTGATGCGGTGCTCGACACAGGGAGCTCGTTCTTGTTATCCCACAACAGCACCTGAATATCCTTAAAGCCGTGAAAGCCACGCAGGCGATCACGGATGTGCTCCAGCAGGGGTTGCCAGACGATCATCGAAAAGCCCTGATCCAGGATCAGCGTCAGCGAGAAGCGGTAATGCTGATCCGCTTGCCAAACAGGGATGACCTGCCGCCATTGCAGGTAATGATCCAGGGTGGCGGCCTCATCCAGCCCTGCTGGTTGATCGGCAGCTACCGGCTGCATCAAGGGGAGCACAGCTTCATACAACTGCTGGGGATCCAGCAGCTCCAAAGGATCATTCACCCACACCGGCAGGCGCTCGGAGCCAGGCACACTCGCCTGTGGCAGCAGCTGGGCCTCCAGGTGAGAAGGTGCCTGCTCAGCCTCCTCCACTGTCGATCCCATGGTGCTGGTGGCGGTGGTGCCCTGGGAGGAGGAAGCGCTGGAGGTTTCGCCCTGAGAAGTGGTATCCGATGCTGTCTTGGTTGTCTTCTTTTGGCGAAGCTGCTGGCTGGTCCAACTGCTTCGGGATTGGGCCCAGGCCGTGGCGGGTTGATGCACCGCCAACCAGATCAGATCCGCGATCGCTTCAGGATCCAGGTCGGCACCGTCTGCAGCGGAAGATCCCTGCCCGGCGGCAACGGGCTGCTGGTGCAAGTAGCTCAGGAAGGAATCCAGGCTCTGCTTAGGCTTGGCAAGAGGGGAGGCCACAGGATCGAGCTCACATCTCCTCAGTGGCGCCAAGGCGACGCAGCAAGATGCCCTTGAGTTGCTCCAGCGTCTGTTCCGTGGGGCGGAATTGCTCGTCTTCTGAGAAGAGATGGAGGTAGTTCAGCAGCTGGTCTGTGGCACGGTTGTGGCGTTTCTTACTGTCTTTGCTGTCTTCCGCGATGAAGTCATCAATCAACGTTGAGAGTTTATCCTCATGATCCGTCCAGAAATCCGGGCCGAGGCGATTGAAATGGGAGCGCAGGATCGTCTGCAGCTGCTCCTTATTGGGATAAGGCATGGCAATGCGCAGGCAACGGCGCTTAAAGGCAGGGGAGAAATCGCGCTCGTCGTTGCTGGTCATCACCACGATCGGGAATTCACAACAGCGCACGGGCACACGGCCCAACTCCACCCGCAGGGGTTCGATGCGGGATGGATCGTCCGCCTCCCCATCCGTGGCACTGCCAGGCACCAGGTCGGCGGTGGCCAGCTCCCAGGGCTTCCGAGAGCCTCGGGGATCTTGCAGGCGCTGGTGGCGGCGCTCGCGAGTGAGTTCAGGAATATCAAACTCGCCCTCTTCAAAGAGGTGCAGCAGTTCGTTGGGCAGCTGTGGATCGGCTTTGTCGATCTCGTCAATCAACAGCACCCGCGGCAGCAAGGAGGGCAGAAAGGCGGTGCCCACCGGCCCCAGGCTGATGTAATCAGCCATCTGCCGCTCCGGAGGTAAAGGCCGGGCTTCGCCACCAGGTATCGACTGGCGGCGCAGCAGGAACTCGTCCCGCTGGAGGTCCTGCAGCATGCCCAGGGCGTCGTAGCGGTAGAGCCCATCCACAAGGCGGCTTCGGGAGGTGATACGCCAGTGCAGCACCGGTCCGAGCTTAAGGCGGTGGGCCAAGGCATAGGCAAGGCTGGTCTTGCCTGTGCCGGGTTCACCCCTCACCAATAACGGCCGCCGCAGATGGATGGCAGCATTCACAGCCTGAAGCAGGGCCTCACTCTCGGGATCGGTTCCTAAGCGGAAGTTTTCTCCTCGCCGCTGAGATCCCTGGTCGTTGTGCTGGATACGCAGCAGGTTGAGCCAGCGGTCAACATCGGCAATTACTTGATTTGCAACTTGGTCTGGATTGAGAAAACTCCGCCAAGGAGGGGGCTGCGGCCAGCGTTGGCGGTTGTCTTTGTAAATAGAAAAGTATCGCTGCTTGTCGTCGCTAAAGTTCTTGTCGTCAGGCATCTCTATTGATGCCGTTGAGAAAATCAGGTTGTGTTTGGCAGCTTCCGGATCCGAGAGGACCCCCTCTGCTGGGAGATGGAAGAGTGGCCAGGAAGACGATTCAGAAGAAGCCATGATGAGAGAAATCAAATGAGAGAATTGAAGCAGGCGATCAAGGAGTGAGCTACTCAATATCGCCAAGGGTTAAAGCGGGCTTCTAAGATCGCCGCCCGGCTGTTCTTCATAGAAGATTAATTGGGGCCATCGATTGGGGTGATCAACAATCACCCATAAGTCATGAACCCATTGCTTGCCTTGCCGGCCAGCACAAGATATGAGTTTTTCGCCAACTGATTCCATAGCATGAAGATGAGAGGGCGCAGGGAAATCATCCAGGTCTAACTCGGGGTGGGCTAATTGAGAATCAGATAGATCTGCAATCTCAGTCATTTCTAACAAATCCGCCAGGTTTCTTAGCCGGGTTGCAGTCAGATTCGCCGAATCAATCGCCAACGAAGCAGGCTGATCTCCCCTGGGTCTCCACCAGGCAAAAAATGGCAGCCCATTGTCAACAACTTCTGTGAAAAGAAATAACCTGTCATTTAAGTCCAGAGGGAGATCAATGAGCATGATCGCTCCAACAAGATTCTGTGAGCTCAACCGGGGGCGTAAAAATAGAGGTTTGATTTGTTGTTGATTACACACTGAATGCATCAGACCACCACCCCGCGCAAGGGTCGACCATTTATCAGAGAATAGAGAATGAATACTTCTTTGACGAGGTTCATCATATTTTTGAGCTCTTTTTTCTGCTCTACACAGCGGCCGAATTACAGTGGGAGTTCCGGAAGCCCAGAGCGGCACCTTCGTCATCCTATTACCCTCCGGGATTTCGACGTGGAGGCTTTCACTAGCAATGAGAAGATCAAATGGCAGGAAAATCTCGAGACAAAATTTAGGATAAGCTTGTCTAGCAGCTTGAATCCATCGGCCAACAATCCTTCCAAAGTCATCTATTGTTCCAGTTGAATACTCACCTTGATCAGTGCGCTGCTCATTGAGCTGAGCAGGCTCTCTGGAGGCATCTTCATCTTCAATGATCTCGTGGCGGAACTGATAGGGAGATTGACCAGATCGAGTTTTCTCAACAAGAACAAGCAAAAAAACTTGAGACGTATCTCTGAACCTCTTCATCTCCTGAATAAATTCTTCCGTGGCGGCCTGGGGTCGACTCGACAATCTTGCCTTAAGAAAAGCCCTCTGCTCTTCGGCTGGGGTTGGAGGAATAGGCCAAAGATTAGATTCGCCATGAAAGGGTTTACCACTCTTGGACAGAAGCATAAAAACC
Organism: Cyanobium sp.; assembly: GCA_046081785.1. Lineage (GTDB taxonomy): Bacteria > Cyanobacteriota > Cyanobacteriia > PCC-6307 > Cyanobiaceae > Cyanobium. The sequence continues at coordinate 1,801 of JBJTWN010000157.1, read as the reverse complement.
TTCCTGGCTTTATCGAGCTCTTCCAAGCTGTAATCATCAACGAAGGCAAGCCCCTGATGGGAATCAGTGTCACTAGAATATCTGTTCTGAACTAGCTCCCTCTTGTCATCGTCTAATAACGAGTCGTCAAGTCTTGCATAATCAGAAAGCAATGAGAAAAACTTGTCTTTAAGCTCAGGCCGACGGAAATAACGATATGAGACATGCCGAAGGCAAACAAGCCCTTTTGGCACTTCTTGGCATTTATCAAATAGTTTTTTAACTCCTTCATCGAGATTGGAAGCAACGTCACAATGACTGGCAATTTCTTTTCCTGCTGTTCCGCAGAGGGTCATATCTTTTCGAATAGCATCTAGGTGATTAAATTCCAGAGCTTCAATAAGAAAATCTATGACTTTATCTTTGGCGTCCAGGGCCTGAAACATGGATTAAAACCTCATCAAACGGCGGCTTGAATTATTTTAAAAACATTAGTGATTTTGCCGAGGTCTTTATGCTGGCCCAAGGCCGAAAGCGTTGTTCTCATCAAAAGGTCAAACCCTCCTGGGCGCTCAAGGCAAGAATCAATGAGGGATTTATAATCATCAAAAGCATTGCTGCGCCGTTCAACACGCATCACAATCTCTGGCCCCAAAGGGCTGCAATATCGAAATGCCCGCAGAATATCCTCTCGCTTGTTAGGCGGCCCAAGGTGCTCCGCCAGCAAAGTAGCAAGTTGATTGACAGCACACAGTAAATCCACGGGCTCCGCTGCAACGCTTGATTCGGCCTCTGAAGCCAAAGGCAGGGGGTCAATCCGGTCATTGCCTTGAAAGTCGCGATAACGCGTAAATACAGGATACTGCTGTTGATTCTCCTTAAATATCTGTTGCACGGCAGTGGCAAGGCTATCCATGTCTGGAGGCCAACAATGCGGTGTAGCCTGGCTGCTGTCCAGCTGCTCAAGCAGCGTCTTGGTGAATAGCCCGCATCGCTCCTGGCTCGAATTGATCGCGGGCTGGCCCTCTTGGCTTGCAAAAAAGAGGAACTGGCTTTTTTGTAGCCGCTGCCCTGACGGTAAAGGCACAACCGGGGGCGGGGATGTTGGCTGGCGATCGAAGGAGCGACAGGTATCGAAGAGGAAAATCTGATGCCGAAAGCCAGGACAGTTTTCATTGGCGAAGCTCAGACGGATCGTTTCAACACCGAAGGATTTCTTATCCTTATCTGTCGCCTCGGCAAGCAACAAACACTGCTGATCGACGGTGATCAAGCCATGACCAGCCCAATAGACAAATAGGAGATCATCCTGTTCAAACGGTTTATACTTGATGTGTTCAATCGTTTCGCGAAGCGCCTGATCCGTTGGCTGCTGATACCAGATCGACCGATCAACCAAGGCCGCCAGATTTTTCTCAAGTGCCGAAACATGCAGGTAGATCTGCTCCTCAGGTACACCACTGCTCAATAACCAATCCCTGATCTGCAGTGCATCATTCAAAGGCCCATCCAGATCCCATTGCTGGCCAGCGGCATAGCGCTCGATGCCAACGATCAGGGCATGGGTGTGATTGGGGCTGGCGGCCGTGGCGGGCAAGCGGATCAGTGGGGCAGGATGGAGTGGATGGTCTCCCACACCTTGGCATTCCGCCAGTAAGCGCTGTGGGAGGTGGGGAAGGCCTGGCGGTTATCGACGCATTGATCTACCACGCGGCCCGGGAAGACGCTGGCGCCAATGTAGCTCAGGAAATCGCGCGGGTCGTAGAGGTTCAGCCAGGCCGGCACGCTGTCCGGTAGCGGCTGGCCGAAGGGCAGGCTGGGC
>JBJTWN010000156.1:0-2624 GCA_046081785.1 Cyanobium sp. | reverse complement strand
TCTGTTGGATCACGAAACCAGGATCGAGGATTTTGAACCCTACAGGAACATGATTCTCCATGAGCAAACAAGATTTGCTCAAGAGGTGATCGCAATTTTTGGCATCAAGAGATGGAGCAAGAAATCTCACAAGCTCATCGTTTTTGGCAACACGATCAATTTTATCCGCCAAAATAAAGCCCTTACGGTAGCGAGGGGCTTGGCTAACGAGATGCTCCCTCTCGCCATCACAAACACTGCTCGGAGCGCCTACCGAAATCTTCGTGCTATGCTACTAAGGAATGATCCTCAATAAATGGCCCTTAAAGAATTCACGAGACAGCACCTCCCTCCCCTTTTTGAGGTGCTCAAAGCAACATGGTCTCTGCAAGAGCGCTTGGAGGTACAAAAAGCGCTGAAGTCACTACACATGCTCGAAGACGCAGGGCACGATCAACTGAAAGATGCCCAGATCGTTGAAGAACTCATTCAAAAAGCCGGCCTGCACAAATCAGGAGGCGTTGGCGAAGAATACGAGTGGCCAAAGCAGCTTGATCCATTCACAGACAAGGGGCTGAAGATCTGGCAATACCCAATTCAATTCAGTAAATATCTTGTTTTTCTCTCCCAATTCACCATTCGCTCCTACCTTGAGATTGGAGTGGCCTACGGTGGCACTTTCGTCTTTACCACTGAATATCTACGTCAATTCAATCCAAGCGTCCATGGCACCTGCGTCGATGTGCGAGTGCCCAGCTTATTGCTTCAACTGTTTGCCAAACAAAACAGCTTCCAATACATCACAGCAAAAAGTTGCGAGCTCTTCCAACATGTAAAGCCCGAAACCTCTTTCGACCTGGTTCTTGTCGATGGCGACCACTCTCGAGAGGGCGCAATGAATGATTTCCTGCTTGTCAAGGATAAAGCAAAAATCATCGCCTTCCATGACATTGTCAACTTCAAAACATCTGGAGCAATAGAAGCATGGGAAGAGTTAAAAATAAATTATTCCGATCAGTTTGACTGCTTTGAATTCACTGATCAATATCCAGAGCTGCTTCACAAACAACCAGGCCGAAAACTTCTCGGGATCGGCGTTGCCGTGAAGAAAACAGTGCATCAATAAACACTGCTCGCCAAAACCTCAAACCACAAGCGCATCAATCTGGCGGGCCAGAGCCACATCCAGATTGGACAGACCGCCGCTGTCATGGGTGATGAGGTCAATGGTCACCCGATTCCACACATTGCTCCACTCCGGATGATGGCCAAGTGCTTCGGCCGCCAGAGCCACCCGGGCCATGAACCCGAAGGCTTCAGAAAAATCAACGAAGCTGAATTGTCTGTGCAGCTTGCCTGCCTCAAGCTGCCAGGCCGGCAGGGTGGTGGCAAGGGCATCGATCTCGGCAGGCGTGAGGGCGGTGACGGCCATGGGCTTCGCTCAATGGGGTGATTGCGCTGGAGCGTAGCCAGAGCGGCTTCGCAGCCAAGCCCCTGCGGAAAGGGTCTTAGCCAAAGCGGTAGTGCTTGCGCACAGGGGCCTGCACGTCCCAAAGGCAGGACAGACCCTTGGCAAACACCACCAAATCACCGGCCCCAAAGCTCACCGGTTGGCCGCCGTCTGGGGTGACAGTCACCTGACCCTCGAGCAGCAGGCAGGTTTCTTGGGCGTCGTAGGTCCAGGCAAATCTGCTCACCTCACAACTCCAAATCGGCCAATCGCGAACTCCCAGCTCGGCGATGGTGCCCTCCGGGCAACGGGGAGTGACGGTGATGGCAGACATGGGATGGGCTCACTCTTGCCCTCCCATTCTCTGGCTTGCCCCGGGGGACTCCACGAGGGCATCCAACCGAAACTCCGCCTGGCCGCCTGCGGCGGCGGGGATAGCATCCAGGCTGAGGCGATAACGGCCACCGCCGAAATTGAGATCGCGGAAGTCCCCGGGCCGCCACAGGCTCGCTGGCGCGCCCGCCAGGCTGACGCGAGCGCCACCGGCCTCCACCCCCTCCAACACCAGCAGCAGCTTCCCTTCCAGCAATTGCCTCGGGCTGCCAGCCGTGAGGGTGAAGCGCTCCTCCAGGCGGCGGCTGCGGCGCAAAGAGGCCAAAGCCTCCAAGGTGCGCTTGTGCTCCCGCTCCAGGCTGGTCTGACGTTGCTTCAGCTCCTGGAGGGCGAGACGGTCGGCGGCGGGGCCAGCCAGACGCTGCAGATCGCTCAGAAGCCGAGGCACATCCACCTGACGGGTGCTCCGATAAAAGCCCAGCTCCGCCTCCAGGGTGCGCAGCCGAGCTTGCCAGCTGAGCTGGGCCACCAGCCAGGTGCCCGCCACCAGGGCCGAGCCGGTGGCGGCCAGCGCCACGGCCAGCCAAGCCGATGGACGCCGACTGATCGCACCCACGCTGGCGAGAAAGGTTCTCCAGAAGGGGCGTTCCTGCACGACCAATCGCAGATGCTGGAAAACGCTAAGCGTGGGGCCTGCCGCAAGCCAAACAAGCGCAGTTGGTGATCAATCAAATCTTGGCCTGTGATTCGCCGAGGAGATGGAGGCAAACCTTCCTTCGTTGGGGCCTGGCCCGGTGCTCCCACAAGTAGATGGCCTGCCAAGTGCCAAGCAGCAATCGGCCCCGCTGAAAGCTCAGGCTCA
>JBJTWN010000155.1:0-2831 GCA_046081785.1 Cyanobium sp. | reverse complement strand
TGTGGAAAGCTGGAGAGCCGTGATGTCGAGCCCCATGGCTGCCCTCTGGCAGAACCGACCCGTTGGTGTGGTGGGCTTGGGGTTGATCGGCGGCTCCCTGGGCCTGGATCTGCAGGCCGCGGGGGCGGAGGTTCGGGGTTGGGTGCATCGGGAGCAGACGGCCGCGAGGGCCCGGGAGCGGGGCCTCGCCCAAGCGGTGAGCACCAGCCCTGAGGTGCTCGCTGGCTGCGGCTTGGTGATCTTGGCGCTGCCGCTGGATCAGCTGATGGCGCCTGACCCCGCGCTGGTGAGCGCCATCCCCGCGGGCGCCGTGGTGACGGATGTGGGGTCTGTGAAGGCGCCGGTGCTAGCCGTGTGGGATCAACTGACCCCGCGCTTTGTGGGGGGCCATCCGATGGCCGGCACCGCCCAGGCCGGGGTGGAGGCGGGCCAACGGGGGCTGTTTCAGGGGCGGCCCTGGGTCACCACCCCTGCGGCCCGGACGGATCCTGAAGCCCTCGCCGCCGTGCGGGAGCTGGCGGAGGTGGTGGGCAGCCAGCCGCTCAGTTGCCAGGCAGAGGCCCACGACCGGGCCGTGGCCCTGATCTCCCATCTGCCCGTGCTGGTGAGCGCGGCGCTCCTGGAGGCCGCTGATCAGGGGGCCGCTGCAGAGGAGCAGGGGCTGGTGCGGGCCCTGGCCTCCAGCGGCTTTGCCGACACCACCCGGGTGGGGGGCGGCAATCCCCGGCTGGGCACCCTGATGTGCCGCTGGAATCGCCAGGCCGTGCTCAGCGCCCTCAGCCACTACCAGCGGCAGCTGGACACGCTGATGACGGTGGTGGCGGCGGAAGACTGGCCCGCCCTCGCCGCCACACTCGAACACGCCCAGCAGATCCGCCCACCCTTCCTGAAGCCCCCTGGCTGAGCCCCCCCCGGCTCAAGCCACACCTCAAGGGCTCAGCTGGGCGGGCCCCTTCTCTCCGGCCGAGGCCGCCGGCACCATGCCACCCGGTGGGGGGGAGGGCCAAAGGGGCTGATCCAGCCCCTCAGCCCCCGCCACCGCCGCACGGCGCCCTTCCTGGGTGAAGACGCACAACTCCCGGCCCGAACGACCGGCCATGTGGGCTTGGGGGTAGCGCCCCGTCAACAGCAGCACCGACAGCGACAGCTCTGGCACGTCAACCCTCTGCCCCGCCACCCGGGGGGCCTTGAGGCCACTGGCAGCGAGGCAAGCCTGGCGCACCTCCCGGTCGTAGGCCTTCCAGGCCTCCGGGGAGGAGGCCCGCGCCAGCGGGACGACCAAAGCCAGCGCCGCCAGCCAGCCACCGGCGAGCGCCAGACCTCCAGCCAGCTTGGCCATGACAACGCCGTGCAACATGGTTCTTTCTTAGCCACGACTCAGCCACAAGCCCCCATCAGCGAGACTGGCCCTGCTGCCCAAAGCTCTCCCCGCAAGCCCCCGAGCCGCCATGGTTGCCAGCGGAACGCCGCCCGCCCCCGCCCAGACCAACAGCGCCAGCTGGGCCGCCAGCCGCGCCTTTCCCCTGGCGGCGATCACCGGCCATGGCACCCTCAAGCTGGCCCTGTTGCTGGCGGCGGTGGATCCAGGGTTGGGCGGTGTGGTGATCGCCGGTGGGCGGGGCACCGGCAAATCCGTGCTCGCCCGCGGCCTGCATGCGCTCCTGCCGCCGATCGATGTGCTCGATCTCGGCCCCGCAGCCAGCCTGCCCAACATCGACCCGCGCCAACCCCGGGATTGGGACGCGCCCACCCGGGAGCGCATCACCGCCCTGGGGGGCGATGCGCTGGGCGCCGATCCTTCCGCCCTGCTGCCCACCAAGGTGGTGAGCGCCCCCTTTGTGCAGGTGCCCCTGGGCATCACGGAAGACCGGCTGCTGGGCTCGGTGGATGTGGCCGCCTCCCTGAATGCGGGGCGGCCGGTGTTTCAGCCGGGCCTTCTGGCCGAAGCGCACCGAGGCGTGCTCTACATCGACGAGCTCAACCTGCTCGACTCGGGCATCACCAACCTGCTGCTGGCGGCGGTGAGCAGCGGCGAAAACCGTGTGGAGCGGGAGGGGCTGAGCCTCAGCCACCCGTGCCGCTGCCTGTTGATCGCCACCTACAACCCCGAGGAGGGCGCCGTGCGCGATCACCTGCTCGATCGTTTTGCGATGGCCCTCTCGGCCCACCAGCTGCTGGAGCCGGAGCAGCGGGTGGCGATCGCCCGCTCCGCCATCGACCACGGCGAATCGGTGCAGGCCTTCGCGGCCCGCTTTCAAGAAGAAACCGATGCCCTGGCCACCCAGCTGCTCCTCGCCCGCCAGTGGCTCCCTGATGTGGCCATCAGCCGCGAGCAGATCGCCTATCTGGTGGCCGAGGCCCTGCGCGGCGGGGTGGAGGGGCATCGCTCCGAGCTGTATGCGGTGCGGGTGGCCAGGGCCCATGCGGCCCTGAGCGGCCGCGACCAGGTGGAGGCGGAGGATCTGCAGGTGGCCGTGCGGCTGGTGATCGCCCCCCGGGCGCGGCAGCAGCCCCCCAGCGATCCAGAGCAGCCCCTGCAACCTCCGCCGCCGCCCCCACCCCAGGGCGAGCAGGAGCCCAACCCCCCTGAGGAGGCGCCGGAGCCGCCGGAACCGGAAGCGGAAAACAACCCAGAGGACGAGCCCCCCGAGGAGGACGCCCCGGAGGACCAAGCGCCCCCCGCGATTCCGGAAGAGTTTCTGCTGGATCCAGAGGCCATCGCCATCGATCCGGATCTGCTGCTCTTTGCCGCGGCCAAATCCAAAAGCGGCAGCAGCGGCAGCCGCTCTCGAGTGTTGAGCGAGAGCCGGGGGCGCTATGTGCGGCCCGTG
>JBJTWN010000154.1:0-3532 GCA_046081785.1 Cyanobium sp. | reverse complement strand
CCCGCCCCGTCAAGGGCGGGATCGGCAACAGCCGCGATCAGGGGCCGGCGCTGAGCGTCCCGGAGCCACAGATCGCTGTAATCTCGGGAGTGGTGCTCAGAGCAGTACCCCGAGCGGACAACTTTGCTGATAGGTCCCGCTTGGTTGTCGGTCAAGCAGCCGTTCACCCCACGTCGTGGTACCGGCTGTGATCCGACATCCCGGGCTCCATTCCAGCTGACGTTGGTGCCCCTCGATCCCGCCACCCTTCGGCCCCTGCCGAGCACGCCAGCGCTGAGCGGAGTACTCGAGACCCTTGCCTTTTTTCGGGATCCTGATTTCGCCCGCTCCCGCTTCGAGCGCTACGGCGATGTCTACGAAACCAGCCTGCTGGGGCAACGGACCGTGTTCATTCGCGGCGGCCAGGCGATTGGCGACCTGTTCGCCCAGGGCAATGCGGTAGTGGGCTGGTGGCCAGACAGCGTGCGCGAGCTGCTGGGGCCTCTGTCGTTGGCGAACCGTAACGGCGGCGCCGACCACCAGGCCCGCCGCCGGGTGGTGGGCCAGCTGTTCGCCTCGGCTGCCCTCAAGCGCTACAGCCCGACGATCGTGGTGCTGATCAACGAGCTCAGCCAGGAGCTGATCGCATCAGACGGGCCGGTGGCCTTGGTGCCAAAGCTGCGGCGCTTTGCTTTCAGCGTGATTGCGAGCACGGTGCTGGGGCTCGACACCGTTGATCGCGAGTCCCTGTTCGTGGATTTCGAAACCTGGTGCCAGGGTCTCTTCTCTCTTCCAGTCGCGTTGCCCGGCAGCCCCTATGTCCGGGCCCGGCAGGCCCGCCAACGGCTGCTCAGGCGCCTGGGCGTGGTGCTCAAGGCGGCGCAGGCCGCCATGGCTTCCGGAGCGCCCCTCACCGCCGGCGGCCTTGATCTGCTGGCCGGTGGCCTGGATGAAGCCGGTCTCCCCCCTGGGCGACGACGACGTGGCGGAGCAGCTTCTGCTGCTGTTTGCCGGCTAAGAAACCACCGCCTCCCCCTGAGCTGCCTGCTTCTCACCCTGCTGCAACACCCAGCCGAGCTGGCCTGGTTGCAGGAGGAACTCGACGTCTTGTCCTGGCCGCCTGAGGAGGGGGAGGCTGGGGCCGCCACCGACGCCCTCCGGGCTCCGCGGCTCGATGCGGTCGTGAAGGAGGTGATGCGGCTGACCCTGCCGGTGGGAGGGTTCTTCCGCCGCACCCTGGAGCCCATTGCCCTGGCGGGTGTGCTGGTGCCAGCCGATCGGGTGGTTCAGGTGAGCATCGCCGCCAGCCAGCGCCATGGGGCCGATCCGGAGGATCTGGCGATCTTCCGGCCGCAGCGACACTTGGCTGGAAACACCACGGCCACCTTGCTGCCGTATGGGGGCGGTGAGCGGGTGTGCCTGGGCAAGGCGCTTGCGGAGCTGGAGATCCGGCTGCTGGCGGTGGGGCTGCTCAAGCAGCTGACCTTGGCTCTGGAGGCGGATCAGGACCTGACGCTCAGGGTCATTCCCAGCCCCTCGCCGGCGGATGGCCTGCTGGTGCGCGCCCACTCCAGAGCCAGCTAAGCCTCTGAACTCACTAGCACGGAAAATCGATTACATGGAGCAGCGGAACCGTGGTCAGCGCTTAACAATTCGTTGCACTAGGCGATGGAAAGAGCTTTCCACCCTTGAACGACCTTCTGGCTGCTGTCTACCTGATCTTCTTTGCGCTCATCGCCGGTGGAGCTTTTGCCTTGATGAGTCAGAACCTGCGCGGCTCCGCTTCGCTGAATTCCCAAAGAAGCGGTCCCAAGCCAAGGCGCCATCCCGAGGCTCCCGAGCCCGGCGAAGAAGTTCTCTACGTCGACTTCAGCCGGGAGCGGCTGGAGGAGCTCTATCAACAGGCGACGTAAGCCATCAGCTCACTACAAGACTCCTGCACCCGAGCCGGCACCGCGGCGGGAACGCTAGAGGAAATCAGCTAGCACCCTCTCGCTGTGGAGCTGGTGTTGGTGCTTCACACCCACCGCCGCAGGGCCCACATGTTCCGCTCTGAGCTTTCGGTGCCGCTGGAGCAGTTGCAGCTCATGGAGGGCCAGGACATGGCCCTGGTCAGCGCGGAGGAGCTATTCACAGGAGCCATCTGGAGCGACCGACTGGTCAACCATCCTCCCCTGGCCGATGGGTTGCTCGAGGTGTTGCAGCACGTGCTCACCAAGGTGGTGTGAGCACAACAAAGCCCGGAGCGTTGGCCCCGGGCGTCTGCCTGCTCAGCCGTGGTTGTGTCCCAGGGGTTTGGGCCCAAGGGGGTCGGGCGCAGCTGTGCGTGGGTTTGTGCTTGGCAACAGCCGTGATCGTTTTCAGATCAGGTGATTTTCAGTTGTGGGCGGAGCTGCCGGCGCTGGCACCTGGGGCCAGGTGTCGAGGGTGACGTTCCGTTAGGTCCGGGGCACCTAGAGCAATGCAGTGGACGGCCGTTGCGGCCAGGAACATCAATGATCCGTTGAGAGTGTTGGAGCAGGGGCCGGATCGTCAGCGCGCTCCTGGCTGGTGCTCAGGGGGGGTGTCTTCCATCAATGGAGCCTCCGAATCCCGTTGAAGCCACGATGGATCTGCCGGCAGGGGCCGGCAAGGACTTCAGCGGATTCGACACCGGTCTTCACTGGCGGCAATGGGAGTTCATGAATGGTGCTTCACGGGGCTGGTTTGGTGCTGACTCCTCCGCAGCCAGTTGCAGCGTTCAGGGGCAGAGCGCTGCAGAACGCCCCAGCGGTCGGATGCTGCTCACAGCAACCCCTGGGAAGCGGCGCACGCGTACCCAGTAAGCGCAGTGGGCTGGGCCGAAATGCTCAATCAGGGCTTCTCGGGCCTCGTGCTGCAGCTCCTCCAGTGTCGGAGCGGTGATGTGGATGGGCATGGTGTCGGCCTGGGCTTCTCGGTGGCCGGGGCGTTCAGCCAGAACGCGGAACACAACCTCTCGCATGGGGGGTATCTCTTTTCTTCCAGCACCATCTTTGGCCTGCTGGCCCGTTCTTGCAGGTGCGGTCGGATACGGGGAACCGCCCCTGCGGGCACCTGCCCTTGCCAGGTCAGGACAGCCAGCCAAGCCCAGAGGCCAGGTTTGAGGCTTGCTGCACTGCCTCGATGCAGCGCTGGGCGCGGCGTTTGGCATCGTCCTGGCCCTGGGCCCGCAGCAGGTAGGCCTCCATCGCCTCAGGCGTCTCGACCAGGGTCAGCAGGCCAGCCGTTCGCGCCGAGAGGGAGCCATCAGCAAGCAGTTGGCTCACCAAGCCGTGCTCCCACAGCCGCTTCCCGGTGGAACCAGGAGCGAACAGCTCTCTGCGCAGAACCTCAAGCAGCGACTGCTTGAGGGCATCGAGCTGGCCCGGCCGCAGCCGGCGGCTGTTGGGCAGGCCCGCCGCAGGTCCAGCCGGGAGCGCAGCGGGGCGATCGGGGTTGTGCTCCACACTCCAGCTCAAGCCGGTGCCCGGCAATCCCACGGTGGTGCGGGCGCCGCCGCTGCGGCTCACCGGGATGTTGAAGGAGGCACCGC
>JBJTWN010000153.1:0-6146 GCA_046081785.1 Cyanobium sp. | reverse complement strand
TCCTCAATCGTGTGGTTGATCCCTCAATCGGAGCTCTCAGCCCCAGTGAAGCAGAACGCCTTCGCCAAGCCATCCTAAAGGCACCGATTCAAGTCAGAAACATGGTATTTGAGAAAAGCCAGCAGTCGCTGCAAACCAATCGCATTCTTGGCGTTTCAGATCGCCTCGGCACACCTGAGATCAAGGCCAGGCTCACCCAACTGGAATCATTGCTTCCCGTATTCAAAGATCTAGAGGATGCAGTCAGACAAGAAAGCCCAGCATTCAACGGAGCTAACGTCAACGGGTCTCATGGCGATGTCAATCTTCACCGCTATGTGGCACACCAAGGATTTGTCCACAAACAACTCGCGATTGGCCATTCACTCCTGGGAGAAGACGGTCAAGCCAGTCAATATCTTATCGATGCCGATCGTCTTCTCACCGAGGCCATTACGTTGCGCGATGCGCCTCGCTCTGAAGCCATTACCAGAGAGTTTTGGCACTATGGCCTTGATCGGGCATTCTGCCGCTTCAGGCTCGGTCAAGTCCCTCGGGCCCAGGAGGATTTAACAACACCCCATGCAAGATTCTGGAGCAAAACTCTCGACCCTGGGGTGGTGACGACCAACCTCAAAGGGTACATTCCTCCACCCCTCAGATCGGACGTAAGACCTACGGCCACCATCAGCAATGATTTTATTGACTGGGTGGCAACAATTCTGCCAGGGCTTGTACCCAGCGACTTCCCAACCCGAACCCTCAATGAACCCTTAATAGCCATGGGAAACGGACGCCCTCAAGGCCAAAGAGACCAAGATGATTTTGTGCGCCCACTCACTGATGCCGATCCTGATCACGGCGCTTGATAGCGCTCAGCTTGGGACCAGGTTTCACATTTCTTCACCTCATCCAATCCAACCATGACCGCATCCTCCATCCTTTCTATTCGTTCCACATCTGCCGGAGAGCGTTTCTCTTGGAATGATCTGATCGCTGCAATCGCGCGAACTCCATTTCCGTTTGCTGGCCAGAAGGTGGCCTACATGGCCCAGTGCATTCTGGAATCAGCCTCGGGCAAGAGCCGCCTGTTCCGCGAAGCTGGTAATCCCACCGGCCTGAAATGGCGGGATGAAATGGCCGATATCTCAACGCCTCTGAGATTGGTGACGCCAACAGAACCGGAGGGTGTGTTGTGGTGCTCCTGGAGCGCACCCGAGGGAGCCATCGAAGGCTATCGGCGCTTCATCCAGCGGGATCGCTATAAGGGTTGGGAGGCATTCGGTAATGATCCGGAAGGCTATATTCAGTTTATTAAAGCCCGCGGTTATGCCACAGACCCAAGTTACGTCACAAAGGTGATTGGGTTGCTTCCCACAGCACATCAACTCCTGGAGTCACACCAGAGCCCTGGACTATCGCTTGGTGAATCAATCACACAGGTTGATGAGATCTTCATAGATCTCTCTGCTGCTGGGGAACTGATCGTCTACGCTAAAGCAAAAGGCCAAGCATTAAGTTCTATCAAAAGTAGCGCTAAAACTGAGTTCGCCAATTTCCTCAGCCGACATCAATCGGCCACCAAGGTTGAAGCCAGTGGAAGCGTCAACGTAATCTCCCAGCAAGATCTCCTCAGGCTTCCGCCGCGCTCGGCTGAGGCCAGCTGGCTTCAGTTTTGGAAGACCGAAGATGGAGCGGTGGCCTTGCTGGGGATGGTCAGTGGCACACCCGTGAGCGGAGTGAGCACAAGCAGCCCCGAGGTGATTCTTTCCTTTCTCTCCAACCACCCGAAGGCCAACACCGTGCAGGTGGCCAATCTCGCTTCCACGCTGATCTGGCAAACCATCCCCTTCGGCATGGATGACGCGGATCCTGATCACGGCAATGCTGACCACTCAGACATGGCCCATGCTCAAGGTGTTTGGATCTGGGTTCTAGAGGACATCCGAACAGACTATCTAAAACAACTAAAGTCGTGCAAGGCCAAAAGAGTTTATTTGAAGGTCTTTGATGGCAGAAGTAATCCCATGTTTTGGGACTTCCAGTGCAATACAAATATTATTAATGACTTCAAGGGAAATGATATCCAAGTATTTGGTTGGGGGTACCACTATGGAACTAGTGATATTGCAAACCAGGTAAAAGCTGTTCGGCAAGCTCTTGATTGTGGCTTGGATGGTTATGTAGTTGATATGGAAGCTGAAGTCGAGGATACGGCAACACATACCAATGTAGATAAGTTACTTGCTGCACTCAAGCCGCTGGTCCCTACCGGTGGATTTGGGTATACAAGTTTTGGACATCCTGAATTCCATCCCAATATTCCTTGGAAGATATTGGATAAATACTGTGACTTGGCTCTGCCACAGATCTACTTTGAGAAGTTTTCATTCGGAAGAAACAATGAAGACGAGGTTCAGCAATGTCTTTTGGCTCATAAGAAATTAGGGCTGACCACGGAAATTCAGCCGATTTGGGGTTCCGAAAGCGACACAGTCCAGCCAGCATCACGAGCGGAGTTACAGAGTTACTTAGACAGATTTCCTGGCTCATCTATTTGGCGTGTACCCAAAGTAAATGAAAGGGGCGATGCTTGGAATCTGAACTATAGTTCCTCAGCTGCCGTAATTCCCTCAGGAAGTACAACACTGCCAACTTTGCCAGTACTGACCCGCATTTTGAAAAGGGGAAAGATAGGCAAGGATGTTGAGGCTCTTCAGAATGCTCTAAACGCTCAGGGGTTTAGTGCAGGGAAAGTAGATGGTGATTTTGGGGATAACACAGAGAAAGCTGTAAGACGTTTTCAGCAAAAAGCTGGTCTGACCGTAGATGGAGAGGTGTGGACTGAAACATGGAAAGCCCTTGGTGGACAAACTCAAACACCCAACCCTACAAGCGGGAATCTTCAGAGACTAGCTGATTTTAGTGAAGACGAAGCGAAAAAGCAACTGAGTTGGTCTAACTCAAGTAGCGAAGCAGAGAAATACCTAACTATTTTCCGAAAGCCAATGCAGGACCTAGGGCAGATTGGAAGTGCAAAAGTATTTTACGATTGGTGTGGGGCATTTGTGTACTATTGCTGCAAAGAAGTAGGTATTGACATACCGGTTCAACCTACTGGTTTTTGGGCAACTTTAGCATTAGTAGAGTCATGGAAGTTTTGGGGTAAACAACAGGGCTTTTTCTATCGTAAAGGAGAGCAGGATCCAAAGCGAGGTGACATTGTCGTGTTCGACTGGGATGGAGATGGTTTACTAAATCATATTGGTATTGTGAGGGGTTATACGCCTGGCGCAAATACGATCAATACATCGGAAGGCAACAAACAGAACCAGAGTGGCAACTTCACCCGCAGCTTATCTTCCGTGGCAGGTTTTATCCGTATTATTTAGGAAGAATGCAGAGATCTAAAGGCTAAGATAGAGCGGATGGTCGGATCTCTTGCGGTGTTGCAAGTACTATCTACTACTCCTCATTCGAGCTGTAATGATCTTACTGGTTCTAGGAGCATCATTAATCCTAATGCATGAATGACATTGACACTGGCTATTTCTGAACGGAAAAGTACTTTATTTAGACAAAGAATGTTAACCGCTCTGAAGAGAATTCGTAGATACCGCCGCTTCAAACGCTTAGAAATGTAAGCAGCTCTCCCTTCATGTGTTTCTATTAATTGAGTGAACTTACCGTTAATCCGTCCATGCAACGTAAGCTATGTAGTCGTGATGACTATTCAGCGCAGTGAATTATACGTGAAGTGTCTAAGTATTGCCTAACATCAAGATCCAGAAGACGGGAGCGGAATAAGTCGCCGATGCAAAAGTCTTGACCCGCTTCTGATCTTGGCGTTGGGTGGCCATGCCTCCAGCACACCCGATTGGCTATGAGTTTGGATGTAATTTATGAAGTGGGGTGAATGGCTTGAGCGCTGGGGCATGAGTTCGTTGGAATTGAGTGCTGGCTTCCTCAAGCCGAATTTTGAGCCGCGGGACCCTGACCGCAATGCCGCCTGGGCTCTTTATGTGGAACTTATTACGCGTATCACTTCACAGCTGCTAAGCGAAGATGAAGGCGATGAAGAAGCTGCGCTGAAGAGTGTTTACTCCCTGTTTGCGCTCACCCGCGAAGTGCTCAAGAAAGAGGGGAGATATGGGGACTCTTTTGCCAAGTTGGCAATCCCAGTTCTTAATCAGGTCGTGAGACCATTCACCGCTAAATGGCATCGGCTCAGCAGGGAGCAAGCCTTTGGTGATCCCCAGAAAAAGCAGCAATTCCGCACTGACCTGGCGCAGCTCCAGGAGCAACTGAATGTCTACATCAATATGCTTGCCGATATGGCTGGTGTGGAGGAGTTGCATGCACAGTTATCTTCTGATCCCTCGATCTCCAGTCGGTTGTCGTCAGGGGGTGCCGGCGCCGCATCGGGTGACTGGTAGTCAACGACCTGTCGGTTGGGCTCTCCCATAAGCCTTTTGCGGTTGCCGGTATGCTGTTGCGGTTGGCGCCGCCCCAACTGCGGAATGCGGGTCTTCCTCAGCCACAGCTCCGCCGATAAGCCTGTGGTGGAGGCCTTGGCCAGGGGCTTGGCGGAGAGGGGCATCGACCCCTGGTTCGACCAATGGGAAATGGGCCCCGGCGATGACCTGGTGGCCCGCATCAACGAAGGACTCGCCGCAGCCGATGCCGGCATCATTGTGTTGTCGGAGCACACCAGCGGCAGCCGCTGGGTGCAGGCGGAACTCAGCAACCTGATCTACAACCGCATCCAGGAAGGCCAGCTCCTGCTGCCGGTGAAGGTGGCCGACGGCTCGCCGGTGCCGGCGCTGATCAAACCCCTGCTGTGGATTTCGATCGAGGATCTCGATGGCATCGCAGCGGCGCTACTGCGGCGAGGGCGCGGCAAACCCCCGGTGATCCCCCGCGAGGAGGGCAAGGCCCACCAGGTGCTCGTGAACCTCTCGCCCGCGGCCCTGAACCAGGTGGCCGTGGCGGTGGCGATCGATGGCACCACCGTGGCGGACACCACCATTGCACTGCCGCAGCGGCTGCGGGGCCCTGCCTGGCTGCCGGATCCAGCCCAGGATCCCGGGGCCACCATGCTGCGCGCCCTTGGGCAGGCGCTGTGGGACCTGTGTTTTCCCGCTGCGGCGGCTGGGGCGTTGGTCGAGCTGCTGGCGGGTGCCGGCAGCCAGGTGGGCCACCGGGTGGAGGTGGCCGTGGCCACGGCCGACAGCAATCTGCTGGCTTTGCCCTTTGAGGCCCTGCTGTTGCCCGATGGCCGCCCGCTGGTTCTGCTCGACACGGTGACGCTGCAGCGGCGCCTGATCGGGCCACCGATCCACTGGGAGCCCCTGGCGGGCCCACTGAAGGTGCTGGTGGCGGTGGCGGCGCCGGATCAGGGGGGCGCCGACGCGGTGCTGCTCGACTACGAACGGGAAGTGAGCCTGATCCTGGAGGCGCTCCAACCTCTGCGCCGCCTGGCGGACCCCCTGGCCCAGGTGAGGCTCCTGGAGGTGGGCCATCCCGAACAGATCCGCCAGGCACTGCAGCGGGATGCCTATCACGTGCTGCACCTCTCCTGCCACGGCCGGCCGGGGGAGCTGCAGCTGGAAACGGAAGACGGCGAGGCCCTGCCCTGCAGCGCCGCTGACCTGCTGACGGCCCTGCGGCAGGCCGGGCGGCCGCTGCCGTTGGTGGTGCTCAATGCCTGCCATGGCGCGACCCCCGCCGACGCCCCCGCAAGCCTGGCGGAGGAACTGGTGCGCGGTGGTGTGCCGGCGGTGCTGGCGATGCAGTCCGCGATCAGCGACCGCCAGGCCATTGCCCTGGCCCATAGCTTCTACGGGCACCTGGCCGCCAGGGAGCTGTTCCTGGCCAGCCAGGCCCTGGCCCAAGCCCGGCTGGAGTGGGAGCGGCAGCAACGGGCCCTGGGCGGCCCGCCGGCACCGGTGGGCTATGCCAATGCGGCCCTGGTGGTGGGGGGCAGTGAGCAACGACTGGCTGATTTCGGCCTGGATCAGCAGCCGTTGAAGGTGGCCCCGATCCATCAGATGGATGGCCGGGGCGTGCCGCAGCTGGCGATGGATGAGCTGATCGGCCGCCGCAGCCTGATGCGCGAAACCCTGCGGCTGCTGAGCGACGACCGCGATGCCCGGGTGGGGGTGGTG
>JBJTWN010000152.1:0-38086 GCA_046081785.1 Cyanobium sp. | reverse complement strand
GGATTATGCGAGGGCGACCAGCCGCAGGATTGGCCTCCTTCGCTGCCGTTATGGTGGCGATCGCTTCTGGTCAATGATCTTGCTCTCTTTGCTGGCAGGCTCGGCCGCCTGGCCCAGGCCCAGGCCTTGCGGCAGCTGGATAACAGCTGGAAAACAACACTGGCTGAGCCATACCGGATGGCGATTGGTCTTATCAACAGCAGTGAGGTTGCCTTGGACATGGGCCGGCTGGCCGAAGCCCATGGGTTCGCGGACCAGGCCTGGCGAGAAGCCGAGGCTGCCCAAAATGACTTGGCACGGATTATCGCGCTTGGCTTCAGGGCCTGTGCCGCCCATGCCCGGGGCGAGGTGGCGGCCGCGGAGGCCGACTTCGCCGCCGCCACCCAACTGGAAGGGGGTCCGCTGGTTTCGCTCGAAGGCGCACAGCACACGCGCCACCACCTGGATCTCGGAAATCTCCCCGCCGCCCGAGCCCTCGTGGATCACAACCTGGCAAGGGCCCAAAAATACAACTGGAACTTTGAAATCCCCGGGATCCAAGCCCTGCTCGCCCGCCTCGCCCTGGCCGAGGGCCGTGATCCCACCGCCCAGCTGGAGGCCATCCGCGCCTGGAGCACCCGAACCGGCGAGATGAAATGGATCATCACCGCCCACCTCCTGGCCGCCCAGCATTCGCTGGCCACTGGCGACAACCAGGCCGCCCTGGCGGAGGCCGAGCTGGGCCTGCTCCATGCCGAAAGCTGTGGTTATGGGCTGTTGCGCATCGAGCTGCTGATCGCCCTGGCCCGCCTCCGCCTGGCCTGGCCCGATCCGCCCGCCGCCATCCAGGCCGCCCGGCAGGCCCTGGATCTATCGGCCGCTCCCGAGTGCGGCTACGCCTGGGGGGAAGCGGATGCCGCCCAGGCCTGGGGGGAGGCCTATGTGGCCAACGGCGAGCCGGCGCTCGCCCAGCGCGCCTTCAGCCGCGCCCTCGCCGTGCGCCAGCGCATTCGCCATCCAGGCACCACCAAAACAGAGCGCTGGCTGGCGCGGCTGCCTATCGATGTGGGCTGATCTTCGGCCAACGGCGGTTGGTCGGCCTATTCGCTTTGCAATCAGCATGCAAAATGTGTTTCGTTCCTCGCCATCGGGATGGTTGCAGAATATTAACTTCTTCTGCGGTCTTTTTCTTGTCTAGACTCGATCTACTTAGCCTTTGGAAGTTCACCTTCGCCCATTGAAAAATGAGTAGCTTCTGGGAGGATACATATGTCGGAGTGATTCTTTCTGGTGGCGCCCAAGGCCTGGTTCAGGGCGTCGCGAATGTTGGCAATGGTCTTCAAGATGCCATTATTGGAGTTGCAAATCTGCCCGCTGCAGTTTATAATGTGACCGCTGGTAATCTCGGTGGCGGAAACATTGGGTATATACCATCTCCAGACTGGAGCAAAGATCTCATCATCACGAATGACCCGACCCATGAATTGAGTAAATTTGTTGGCGGTCAGGGCGCTTTTATGCTCTGCACGATGGGGGCCAGTTCTCTTGGCTCCGCTGCAAAGGTCACCCATTTGACGAGTTCCGAGGCCGCAGCTTCTATTCAGGCGGAGGGCATCATCAATGGAGCTGGAGGTGTGTTCGCTTCCACGAGGGTGTATTCCACCCCTTTGGCGAACACGGCAGCCACCTTTGTCGCCGACACGAGTGGGCAGGTCCAGATTGCAGGTCAAGCTGCAACCTTGTTCAAGCCAGTTTCAATCGTTGGACCAATTTCTGCCTGGACAAGAACGGCTGCAGGCGCTTATTACGCACCGTTTACTAATATCAATCTAACGACCGGTGCTGCTACTCCTGTGGGAATGATGGCACAGTGGCCAGTTGCTTTTGATGCTTGTCTAGGGGTTGGTCTCCAGCTTGGCGTTCAACACGAACAAGGAAGCTTGAGCTGGTAACTTAATCCTGGCCTACAGACTCCTTGCTGATGAAAATGAGAGCCCGAGGCAATTGGCTTGAGCCAGCCGTTCGAATTTACTTGATTTGTGCTGTTAATGCATTTGCCTTGGGCTGTTTATTCCATTTAATCTTCCTGAAGATGATTGGCGGTATTTTGCTTGCTGTTTCCCTTTTTGTTGTCGGGGGTGCAGGTCTTTATCTTGTCTATGCTGGCCGTCTCAAATAAAGACGATCTAACCGAGATCAGCCAGGTTCATGCAAGCCCTGGCTGCTGCATAAGGTATGTATTGAGGCGTTAACAGGGCCTCCTCGAAAAGGCCAGGCAAGCTGCAGTGCCAATACAACGGAGCAGTTTTCTGCTGTGGCTTTTGTGAACGGCAGCCACGGCCTGATCTCTGTGCCAATGGCAACCGACGGTGGTTGGTCGGCCTATTGACGGTTTCTCCAGCCTGGGCGTCTTCCCCTCCGATTGACCCGTCACGCCATGGGCCGCCCATGCCGCCATTGAGCCTTCCAAGCGCCATTGCCGCACTGTTCGTCTCCTCTTGGATCTGGTGTCCCCAGCCTGGTAATGTCAATGCATTTTTCAGACCTCTGCCCCTGGCTGGCAACGCTCAGAGATTTTTTGCTCTTCAGTCCAAGACGCCATATCAGTAGAAGCGCAGCCTCGTTCACATCGGCAATTGGCCGATGCAAACGAGGCTTGAATCAGGTCAGTACAGTGGACATTTTGTCCAGTCTTCTTTTAACTAAAATGAATGTTGAAAGACCATGCTAGGATTTATGTGTTTATCTAGCGCTTGTACGCAATGGCACACCAGAGTCAACGGGATTTTGTGCAGGCCGTTGCTTCTCGACTTCCGGATTTCTTTCGCAATATCAAGGTTTTAGAAGTCGGCTCGCTCAATATTAATGGAACTGTCCGTGATTTTTTTTCTAATTGTGACTACACAGGTATTGATGTTGCGCCAGGAAAAGATGTTGACGTTGTTTGTCAGGGACAAGATTTCAATGCAGAGGATGGGTCGTTTGATCACGTGATCTCCTGCGAAGCCATGGAACATAACCCCTATTGGATACAAACTTTTAACAACATGATCAGACTCTGTCGCCCCGGAGGACTCATCACTTTGACTTGTGCCACCACGGGCCGTCCCGAGCATGGAACGACCAGAACTTCTCCATGGCATTCTCCCCTCACGGTTGGCCAAGGTTGGGACTACTATCAGAATCTGAAGGTCCATGACTACATTCAAGAATGTGACATGAAATCAATGTTTACTTCTTACCGATTCTGGGTGAATTGGACTTCATTTGACCTGTTCATGATTGGTTTAAAGAAATCGTCGGATCATTCCCCTGCTTTTCTAGCTCAGTGGGATCGCACATTGACGGATATTGATCAACTCATCGCCACTGCCAACAATCGAAAAATCTGTAAGTATCGATCCGTTATGGCCAAGGTTGGTGGTGATCAATGGTTTGTTGCCATGCGCGATCTGGCTGAGAAGATGGATTTTCTCCACAACAGTTGAGCAGCGCCCACTATGGGGATGTCTTCGGTGACACCTCTCCTTCTGCTCAAGCTCCTTCTCGTCCCCAGCTTCCTGCTTCTGATCACGCTGGCCAGCAACCGCTGGGGACCTGCCTTCGGTGGCTGGCTCGCTGGCCTGCCGCTGGTCACCGGTCCTGTTCTGTTGTTCCTCGCCATCGAACAAGGCCCGCCCTTTGCCGCCAAAGCTGCTGTAGCCACTCTCTCGGCCGTGCTCGCTTTCGTGGCCTTCAGTTGCACCTATGCCCGCGCGGCCCAGCGTCTGCCTTGGCAGCTGTGCCTGCTGCTGGCTTGGCTGGCCTGGAGCGTTGCGGCGTTGGCGCTGTCCGCCCTGCCTGCCTTCCCGCCGCTGGCCTGTGGCCTCGCCCTCATCGCCCTCAATGCCGCGCCAAGGTTCCTCCCTCCACTCCCCGGGCTCTCGTCGTCTCGGCTGGCCCCCTTGCCGCCGAGAGAGGTGAGCCGTTCGGAGCTCGCCTGCCGCATGCTTGCCGGAGCCGCCCTCACCGTTGCGGTCACCGGGCTCGCCACCTTGGTGGGTTCCGCTTGGAGCGGCCTGTTCGCGGGGTTCCCCGTGCTTGGCAGCGTGCTCGCCACGTTTGCCCATCGCTGCGAGGGCAACAGCCGAGCCACACTCCTGCTCGGCGGCATGCTCAGGGGCGTTTACTCCATCGTGGCCTTCTGCTTTGCCCTGGCCCTGGCCTTGCCCAATCTCTCCATTCCCCTCTCCTTCGGCCTGGCCCTGCTTGCTGCCACCTCGATCACCGCTACCCAGCTCCTGCTGATCGAGGGGCGCATGCCAAAGCTTGGCGAAGATCGTTGACGATCGCATTCGGCGTTGTCGGCTGGGCCCATCGCCATGTCCCACAGAACCCTCCCTTCCCCCGGCGCCCCGCTCAGAGATACACCTCTTCCTCCGGATATCCCACCCGCTTGCTGCTGCTGCGTCCGTAGAGCGCGGAGAGCAGCAACAATATGCCCAGACGCCCCACAAACATGCCCACGATCAACACCAGCTGGCCCCAGCGGTTGAGCTGGCTGGTCACCCCCACATCCAGGCCCACGGTGCAAAAGGCCGACATGCAGGTGAAAAACTTCTCCAGAAAACTGAAACTGCCCGCCACGGTCTCTTCACCGCCCGCGGTGGGCCCCAGCCCCAACAGCAGCGTCATCCCCACAACGAAAAGCCCCGAGGCCACCGTCACCCCGATCGCTTTGAGAATCAACTCCGGCGCCACCCGCCGCTTGCGTATCACCACCTCCTTGCGGTTGTCGAGTGTCGAGCGGGTTGCCCCCAGCAGCAGGGCAAAGGTGGTGGTCTTGATGCCACCGCCGGTGCCCCCCGGGCTGGCGCCGATGAACATCAGGCCGATCATCAACAGCAAGCCCGCATCCGAGAGCGTCTCCAGCGACAGGGGCACCGTGTTGAATCCCGCCGTGCGGGTGGTGATCGATTGAAAGATCGTCACCTGCAGCTTGTCCCACAGCGAGAGCTTGCTGATCACCCCATCGGGGGCGAATTGTTCGGTGAACAGCAGGCCCAAGGCTCCCGCAAGGATCAACAGGGCCGTGCTCCGCAGCACCAGGCGGGTATGCAGGCTCAGGTTGTGCAGGCGGTTCAGGCGAAAGCGTTTGGTCCACAGATCATTGGTGACCCGCCAGCCGATGCCACCGATCACGATCAAGCTGCCGATCACCCCATTCACCACCGGCTGGGAGCGATAGCCCACCAGGTTGTCGCTGAACAGGCCAAAGCCGGCATTGTTGTAAGCGCTGATGCAGTGAAACAGCGATGCCCACAGCCTTGCGCCGTGGTTTTCGATCTCGGTGAAGCCAAAGCAGTAGAGAATCAGCGTGCCCAACCCCATGATCAGCGCCGCCGTGAGCAGGATCGAGTTGAACGTGGGGCCGATCCCCCCCACGCCAAATTCATCCAGCGCCCGGCCCCGATCCAGCCGCTGCCGCAGGCCGGAGCGTCCCTGCACAAAGCCCTGCAAAAAGGTGGTGATGGCCATCAGCCCCAGCCCGCCGGAAACGATCAACCCCGCCAACACCACCTGGCCAAGAAAGGTGAGCTCCTTGCCCACATCAATGATCGAAAGGCCCGTCACCGTGATCGCCGAGGTGACCGTGAACAGGGCCTCCCACAGCCCCACCGAATCGCTTGAGCAGGCTGGCGAGGCCAAGATCACCGTGCCGACCAAGATCACCAGCAGGCCTGTCACCACCGTGAACTGGGGCACCGTGAGGCGACGACGCCAGTGATCCAATCGGGCCAGCGGACGGGCCAGCAGGGGAATGGAGCTCAAAACAGGGATGGAACGCCGCCCCATATTGAATGTTGAGCCCTCGCTGAACACCCCGCTTGGATTCCGCCCCCTGGCAACACCACCTGGTGCTCGCGGGTGGCGGCCACAGCCATGCCCTGCTGCTGCGCCGCTGGCTCATGCATCCCCGCCAGCGACCGCCCGCCACCCGGATCACCCTGGTGAGCCGCCACAGCACGCTCTGTTACTCGGGTCTGGTGCCAGCGGTGCTCGCAGGCCTCTGCGGGGCTGAGGCCTGCCGCATCGACCTGCGCCGCCTCTGCAGCCTCGCGGAGGTGGCCTTTCTCCAGGCCGAGATCCTCGGCCTCGATCCCGTTGCTCGCCTGCTCCAGCTGGAGGGACGGCCGCCCTTGGGCTTTGACCGGCTCAGTTTGGATGTGGGCGCCATCACCCCGGCGGCCACTGGTGAAATGGCGGTCAAACCCCTCGAGCCGCTTATGCAATGGGTTGGGGCTTGGCCCGCTGCAGAGCCCCGCCTGCGGGGCGGCGGGGCCTCGGCGGTGGAGGTGGCCCTCGCCCTGCGCTCGCGCGGCCTGCGGCCCCAGCTGCTGCTGCGGGGGGAGCAGCTCCATTTGGGGTCGCGGGTGGCCAATCGCCTGGCGGAGCGCCTGCTCAGCGAGGCAGCCATCCCGATCCATCGCCAGGTGAGGGCTGAGCAGCCGGCGGAGTTGGCTTGTTGCGGCAGCCACGCCCCTGGCTGGCTGGCCGCAGCTGGCCTCCCCGTCGATCCCGCCACGGGACGCGTGCTCACCGAGCCCACCCTGCAGGTGCTCCACCACCCCGGCCTCTTTGCCGCGGGCGATTGCGGCTTGATCGTGGCCCATCCGCGCCCCCCCTCCGGGGTGTGGGCCGTGCGGGCAGCGCCCGTCCTCGCCGCCAATCTGCGCCGGAGC
This sequence comes from Cyanobium sp., assembly GCA_046081785.1. Lineage (GTDB taxonomy): Bacteria > Cyanobacteriota > Cyanobacteriia > PCC-6307 > Cyanobiaceae > Cyanobium. Next base: position 31,385 of record JBJTWN010000152.1, on the reverse strand, counting down.
CTGGCGGCTCGCCCGCTGCGGCCCTGGCGTCCCCAGCGTTGGGCCCTGCAGCTGCTCGGTGATGGGGGCTTCAAGGGGGGACAGCCCAGGGCGCTGCTCTTCTGGGGGCCCTGGGCCCTGGGCCCGGCTGCCTGGCTGTGGCACTGGAAGCACCACTTGGATCAACGCTTCATGGCAGGCTTTGCCACCCTGCACCCCATGGCCGCTGCCCCCCCCATGGCCTGCCGGGGTTGCGCCGCCAAGCTCCCCGCCCGCCCGCTGCGCGCCGCCCTGGCCCGCCTGGCCGAACCCGATGGCGCTTCGCTGCCGGAGCCTGAGGATGCGCCGCTGCTGCGGGAGCTTCCCACGGGCGAACGGTTGCTGCAAAGCGTGGATGGCTTCCCGGCCCTCGTCACCGACCCCTGGCTCAACGGCCGCCTCACGACGCTCCATGCCTGCAGCGATCTGTGGGCCAGCGGCGCCAACGTCGACAGCGCCCAGGTGGTGGTGAACCTGCCTGTGGCTGCGGCGCCGCTGCAGGAGGACCTTCTGGTGCAGACGCTCGCGGGGGTGCGCTCGGTGCTCGATCCCCTCGGGGCGGCGCTGCTCGGGGGCCACACCTTGGAGGGGCGCGATGGGGCTGGGCTGGGTCTGACCCTCACCGTCAACGGCTTGGCGCCCCCCGGGCGCCACTGGGCCAAGGGCCCCTTGCGCGCTGGCGATGTCCTGCTGCTCAGCCGACCGCTCGGCAGTGGCGTGCTGTTTGCGGCCGCCATGGCTGGCTCCGCCCGGCCGGAGTGGATCGATCAGGCCCTGGCCCAGATGCAACGCAGCCAAGCGCCCCTGGTGGCGCTCCTCGCCGCCCACGGCTGCCATGCCTGCACCGATATCACGGGCTTTGGCTTGCTCGGCCACCTGGGCGAGATGCTCGCTGGGCCATCTTCAAGCGCGGGTTGGGTGGTGGAGCTCGATGGGGCAGCCATTCCTGCCTTTCCCGGCGCCCTCGTGCTCTTGGCCCGGGGCTACGCCAGCAGCCTCGCTCCGGCCAACGCCGAGGCCCTCGCGCTGCTGCAAGGGGATGTGCGCCTGCGCTCCCCCGTTTCGGCCGCCATGGAAGCCCTGTTGATCGATCCCCAAACCTGCGGCCCGCTGTTGGCTGCCATTCCCGGGGAGCAAGCCGCGACGGCTCTCCAGGCGCTCCATGCCGCAGGCTTCCCCCAGGCCAGCCTGATCGCCCGGCTGCAGGCCCGCCCCTAACGCCTGGCGGCCCGCACAAGACCCTCCCGCAGCAGCAGCTCAGCGCTCTCCTCGGGCGAACGCTCCCCCAGGTCCACCGCCGTGGCCAGGTGGGCAGCGGTGTCGCGGTCGTAGCAGCGGTCGTAGTAGTCGAGCATCTGGGCGCAGGCCCGCGCCATCTCGCCCTGGCGGATGGCCTCCACCGCCGCTGCGGTGCGTTGGGGTCCGAGCCGTTTGCTGATGCGTTGGGTGGCGTCCACCAGGGCGTTCGGGTCTTGATCGCCATAGATCGCCACCAGATGCCGCAGTCGCTCTGGCAGGGGCCTGCGCACCTCCAACAGCGGGGCCACCTTCATCTGCCGCCACAGCCCCGCCGGGATGCGGCAGCGCCCCACCTGGGCGCTCTCCGCCTCCAGCCAGATCTGCTCCGCTCCTCTGAGGCCATCGAGCGCCTGGGCGAGAAGGTTTTCAAACTGCTCGCTGCTTGGTTGGGGCGGCTGGCCCAGGCCGCCGAAGCTGCTGCCGCGGTGATGGGCCAACCCTTCCAGATCCACCACCGCCACGCCTTCGGCGGCCAGAGCCGTGAGCAGCTCTGTTTTTCCAGCGCCCGTTCGCCCCCCCAGCAGGCGCAGCGGCCAAGGCGCCTCCAGCAAGGCCACGGCCCAGCGCCGATAGGCCTTGTAGCCCCCCTCCAACAGCACCACCGGCAGATCCAGGGTGGAGGCCAGCCAGGCCACGCTGGCGGAACGAAGTCCGCCACGCCAGCAATGCACCCGCAATGGCCATTCTGGATCCTCGCCATGGGCAGCGAGCAATGCCTCCGCCAGTTGGGCCAAGCGGGGCCCCACCAGGGCGAGCCCTCGCTGCACGGCCGCCAGCCGGCCGGAGTGTTTGTAAAGCGTGCCCACCTCGGCACGCTCGCCATCGCTGAACAGGGGCAGATTGCGGGCTCCGGGCAGATGGCCCTGGTCAAATTCAGCTGGCGTGCGCACATCGATGAGAGCGCCACGCGCCTGGAGGAACGCCTCAATGGCGAGCGTGGTCTGCATCGGCCAGGGCCATGAAAGGCGATTCAATCCTCTCCAGGATGGCGCGGCGGTTCTGCGGCTGCACAGTTCTCTGGCGGAGGCAGATGATCGTGCAGTTGGCCTGCCAGCGGATGAAGCTTAATCTGTTAGCCTCAGACATTGCTAAACTAACGCGATTTCAATCGATAATGATGTCTGAGATCTATGTCAGCACAGACATCGAGACGGATGGTCCCCTCCCAGGCGGCTACTCCATGCTGAGCCTGGGATCGGCTGCCTACCGCGCAGACAGCCAACTTCTTGATACGTTCTCCGTCAATCTCTCCGCCCTGCCTGGTGCGCGGCAGCAGCCGGACACCATGGCTTGGTGGGCTGAACATCCGGATGCCTGGGCTGCTTGTCAGGTGGATCCCCAGCCCCCTGCGCAGGCCATGGCCGCCTATCACCAGTGGCTGAAGGGCTTGCCAGGCAAGCCGATTTTTGTTGCCTATCCTGCTGGCTTTGATTTCATGTTTGTTAATTGGTATTTGATTAATTTTGTTGGCGATAGTCCCTTTGGTCATAATGCTTTGGATATTCGCTCTTATGCAATGGCTTTTCTAGGGCGCGATTATGAACATTCTGGCAAGCGACACCTGCCGGCTGAGTGGTTGGGCAAGCCCAGCATGAGCCATTTGGCCCTGGATGACGCCATTCAGCAAGGGACATTATTTTTCCATTTGGTTCAGGCCAACCAGCAGCGCCGCAAGGGGAATTTGCTGGCCTAAGTGTTTAGAGCTTCGATATAGGTACGAATGGTGGGCAAGCCGGTCATCTTTTCGTAGAAGAAGTTGTTGATGATCTTCATCACTTCAGCTTGAGCTGCTTCGACATTGCTGGAAATGGGTTGGCCCGCTTGCTGCCGACTAATGCCCCTATAGAGTTTAAGCAAATAGCGAACAATTTCAACCTCCTCTTTTCCTTCAAGAACCTGAATAACCGAGAGAATCAAATCTTCCGTCTGATCCAAGATGCTGTCGGTGTCGAAGACGGCGCTGTTCTCCACCGCCTCTTGCACCGTCCTGACAAGAGCATGAACTTGATACAGCAATGCTGCGGGTTCATCAAAAAGTTCCCGCAAAAATGCTGCCTCTTCATATTTGCCGTTAAGGCGGAAGACGTTGTATAAGCGCTTGACTGCTTTGCCGTAGTTGGGGTGGTCTCCATGCACATATTTTTTGACTTCATTCTCCAGTCGGTCAACATAGGTGTCCATCACGTCGGTGGACATATGCTTGACCATTTTAGTAAAGATTGGTGCCGACTCTTCATCCAAATAAATTTCCTGGAAATAGCCATCCAGGTAGCCATCCAAAGGTGTGATCTTGCCGTCGGGAGCTTCCCAGGTGACGTCTAGCATGTTGCTGGCATTGGACAACTGACCGCGCAGCGGGTCTGCCACCACCCAATCGAGTTTGCACCAGCCTGGTTCATGCGAGATGGCTTCCCATGCAATCACCACTGGTTGTCCATCGCCATCTGTGGCGTTCAGGCAACCAGCTCGGATGGCCTCCCGATCCCAGGCAATCGGTGAGCCCTGCCGACAAGCCTGATCTTTATAGGATACGTCTTGGGGGAATTGGCCAAATTTAACTTCGATCAGTTGGTAATTAGGACCCGTCATGCTGTTCAGGGCCTTCTCACGCATGATTTGAGCAAGAATCTTGCACGCCTCCTCGCGACTGGGGGCAATAATGTTGACCCGTTCAAAATAGTCACAGTCACCAGGGTGCGTCTGCACTTTAGATTGGGCAGCTGAACCAGAGAGAGCCAGGGCGGTTTCGACGATCCCGGGGATGTCCTCAAACTCAACAATTCTGCCAATGGCTCTAAAGTATTCCAGATTTTTCGGATCAAAGTCGAGCATCGCCACCTTGTGGCCAAAAACACCAGTGTGATGATCAATGGACATTTCGGTGTCTCCTGCGGTTTGCCCGATTGCGGCCATCCATTGGTCCAGCTCCTGCTCATTCAGCTCAACCCCGAGTCGGCTGGCAGACTCAATCACCCTTTCGCGATCTGGTTGTGTACGCATGGCCTTCGCCTTCTATTTGGATCCGAGATGTCATCCTAACTTTTACGCAGGCCGCCGGGCCCTGGCCTAACAACGCCCCCACCCACTCGCTACTCTCAGAGCTTGCCTATCAATGCAGGGAGCAAGATATCCTGCCGTGTCGTTGAAGCTCAGGGTCAGGGAAAAAGTGGCTGCGGCGGTTTCTGCGGTTTTACTGGAGCAGGATCTCGATCTGGCCGGGCTGGTGAGGGCGAGAACAAAACGGCGCTGCATCGTCAGGACCTTGCGGCAGTATCCCCATGCCCCAGTGGAGTGGGGTTGGACCCAGCCTGATTCAGAAAGCGGTGCGACGCGGGGGTTCTCGCATCGAGGATCGTGACACCTGCCCATGTCGTAGTTTCCGGCACTCGTTCGCCACCCACAGCTGATGGGCCACATCGTAAACTGCACTGAAACACAGGCCTTCTCAAAGGTGACTGCCGAAAGATGCCATTGCATGGGCGGCAAAAAACGGGGTCGAAGCACTTCTTCTGCGGATCCATTCATCTAGCGTTGGGCTTCACAGGACAAGACTACGCAAGTTCGTCTGAGGTGCATCAATGACGAGGAAGATGATCAGCTCTGGTTCTACTTTCGAGCGTGAGATCGGGTACTCGCGCGCCGTGGTTGCCGGCGATTGGGTATTTGTTTCCGGAACCACTGGCTTTGACTACTCAAACATGACCATTGCCCATGGTCTGCTTGAGCAGACGGAGCAGTGCCTAAAGAATATCGCCGCAGCGCTTGAGCAGGCCGGGTCACGCCTGCAAGACGTTGTTCGCGTGACCTACGTGCTTCCCAATGGCGCCGAGTTTCCAGAGTGCTGGCCGGTCCTACGAAAGTACTTCGGTGAGAGCCGTCCGGCGGCCATGATGATCTCAGCTGGGTTGTCTGATCCAAGAATGCGAATCGAGATCGAGGTCACCGCTTTGAAGAGTGCAGGGTGACGCCCAACCATTCCATCGAGCGGACGTGCCCCGGCAAGCCGGGTCATGCCGCTCATGGCAATCGTAAGTTGCACAGGAAGACCGTGGTCGATAGCGTGGGTGTGATGATGGTCAATTTGGATGGATTCCCTGCTCGGATTATCAGGATCTTAACAGCTGACTGTAAGGTTGAACTTTTGCCGTTGTCGCCAAGGAATCTATTCAGATAATCTAGTTTGTTGATGTTAAGTCGCGTGTCGTCGTTGTTGTTAGCGTTCGTCATCCAAGAGATGTCTAGCGATGAACAGGCCTTCTGGCATCCAGATACAGACACTGATCGTGGCGGTGCCATTAGACGCGACTCACCATTTCTGCTCCCCGCCAATCATGATTTCCTGGGTTCCGTCTAGAGGCAAAGGTTTGTAGTCGTTGTCTACCGCCAAGCTGAGGTTGCTCCCGATCGCGATGCGCCTTGTTCGGAACACTCAGATCCCATCACTCGTCCTCGTAGCATTCAGTGGCCTGTCGCCCATCTCGGGGAGGATCTCTTTGCAACGCAGACGCTTGTTTCCTTTTCTTTTTGCACTGGGAATGTCTTCCCTCCTGCCCTCCGTTCTTCCCCTGGGCCCTGGTGCCACCGCAGTTGCCGCTGCCACACCCACCCTTCGCCTCAGTGCGATACCGGATCAAAATCCAGAAAAGCTCAATCGTCTCTATCCTCTCGTCGCCAAGGTGCTCTCCAAGCAACTTGGCGTTCCAGTTCGTTATGTCCCCATGGTGGATTACCCCGCTGCTGTGAGCGCCTTTCGCACGGGTGATCTCGATGTGGTTTGGTTCGGGGGGCTCACCGGCGTGCAAGCGCGCCTGCAGAAACCTGGCGCCAAGGTTTTGGCCCAGCGCGACATCGACGCCTCCTTCCGCAGCGTGTTCATCGCCAACGCCGGCAGTGGCTTGAAACCCTTCGTGCCGCAAAAGGGGTTGAGCGCCCTCAAGGGCAAGCGCTTCACCTTCGGCTCGGAGAGCTCCACCTCAGGTCGCCTGATGCCCCAATGGTTTTTGGCTCAAGCGGGCGTGAAGCTCAGTGATTTCGCCGGTGGTGCGCCAGGCTTCAGCGGCAGCCATGATGCCACCATCGCCCTTGTGCAAAGCGGCGCCTACCAGGCCGGTGTGGTCAATGAACAGGTGTGGCGCGCCAGCTTGCGCAGTGGCAAGGCCAACCGCAACAAGGTGTTTCTGCTTTGGAAAACCCCGGGCTATCCCGACTACCACTGGATTGCCCAGCCCAATTTGGACAGCCGCTTTGGATCTGGTTTCACCAACCGCCTGCAACAGGCCATCCTCAGCTGGCGGCAGAGCGATCCCGATCAAAAAACCGTCCTTGAACTCTTTGGCGCCCAGCAGTTCACCACGGCGCGTCCGCAGGATTACAAGCGCATTGAAGAGGTGGGTCGCCAAGTGGGCTTGATCCGTTAACTCCCTCTCCCATGGAGCCCTTGCTGGAGCTGGAAAACGTCACGGTGCGGGGTCAGGATGCTCCCCGGCTGCAGAACATCAACCTTCAGCTCTGGCCCGGGGAGCGGGTGGCTCTCCTCGGCCCCAGTGGCGCCGGCAAAAGCACCCTGCTCGCGGTGGCCAATGGCGGGCTCGCCCCCGATCGGGGACGGCTCTTGTGGAACGGCCGCCCGCCGGAACGCTCACTCCGCCTGAGGCGGCGCCAGCAGGCGGGCATCGGCACCCTTTGGCAGGATCTCCGCCTGATCGAAGAGCTCACGGTTCAACAGAATCTCAACAGTGCGCGGCTGGCTCACTGGCCTTGGCCCAGGGCTTGGCTCAACCTGCTGGTGCCCCTCGACACCCACGCCAACCTTGAGGCCCTGGCCCGGGTGGATCTGGAGCCCCAGCTGCTGGCGCGTCCTGTCGCAGCGCTCTCCGGTGGCCAGCGGCAGCGGGTGGCGATCGCTCGCCTGCTCAGGCAGGAGGCCTCGCTGTGGCTCCTCGATGAACCCCTGGCCAGTCTCGATCCCCGCCGGGCGCAGGAGGTGTTGGAGCTGCTCTTGCGCTTTGGCCAGGCGCCGAGAGCCTTTCTGCTCAGCCTGCATCGCCCCGATCTCTTGAAGGGCTTTGATCGCGGAATCGGTCTGCGCCACGGGCATCTTTGCTTCGACCTGCCAGCTTCAGCCCTCCAGGAGGAGCACCTGCGGGAGCTCTACGGCGGCGCCAACGCGGCAGCGAGCCATGGCTGAGCGTTCGCCAGCCCCCTCGCTGCTCCTGCTGCTGCCCTCCCTGGCGCTTGTGCCTGTGGCGATCTTGCTGCCCAGCCAAGCGCACGGCGGTGGACTCGACCTGATTGGCCGTTTTCTGCTGGCAGCGGTGCAACCCTCGCTGGAGCCCCTGGTGTGGCGCTCTGCCCTCTCCGGCCTGGCCATCACCGCGGCCATGGCCCTGCTGGGCTGGGCCGCCAGCTTGGTGGGCGGGGTGCTCCTGGGTTTGGCCAGCTCTTGCACCCTCTGGCAGGAGACCACTGGTCACCGTTGGCCGGCGCAAGGGCTGCGGCGCCTGCTTGCTCTGCCCCGCTCCATCCATGAGTTGCTCTGGGGCCTGCTGTTGCTTCAGGTGTTGGGTCTGCGGCCCGTGGTGGCGGTGGCGGCCATCGCCATTCCCTACAGCGCCCTGGTGGCTCGCGTGGTGGCGGATCAGCTGGATGGCTTGGACACCTCCCGCCTGGAGGCCTTGCGCTGCGCCGGGGTTCCACCCCCGGCCGCCCTGCTCACCGCCCTCGGCCCCCCTTTGTTGCCCAGCTTGTTGAGCTACGGCGGTTACCGGCTCGAGTGTGCCCTGCGCAGCGCCACCCTGCTTGGCGTCTTTGGCTTGGGCGGCTTGGGCACCGAACTCCGCCTCACGCTCCAGTCGCTGGCGTTTAAGGAGCTTTGGAGCGGGCTTTGGCTGCTTTTTGTCGCCATGCTCCTGTTGGAGCAAGGCCTGGCCTTGTTGCGCCGCCGTTGGTTGGCCCCCAGACGGCTCAGCTTGGCCGCACCCAAGCTGGCGCAGGGGCGACGCCTGGAGGCCGGCGGCAGGGAATTGCTTCTGCTCTTGCTCGCCTTGCTGCCCCTGTGTTGGGTTGTGGGTCGGGCCCTGGGCGTCAACCCGGCCGACCTCACCACCGTCCAATCCGTGCCCCCCCTGGCAGCTGCCGATTGGCGGCAGGTGCTTGCGCTGCCCTGGCCCTCTCTGATCGCCAACACCCTGGTGTTGACCGTTCTGGCCGCTGCCTTGGCAGTGGGCCTGGCTCCCCTGTTGCTGCTGTTGTTGGCCCCTTGGCCTTGGGCCCAGGCCCTGCTGCGCTTGGCCTGGGCCCTGGCTCGCCTCTGGCCCCCGCCGCTGACGGCCCTGCTTCTGCTTTTTGTGCTGCAACCCGGCCTGCTCACGGCTGCCCTCGCCCTTGGCGTCCACAACCTGGGCATCCTCGGCCGCCTTTTGTTGGAGAGCCTGGAGGAGGCCCCATCGGGTCCGCACCAGGCCTTGCTGCTGATGGGAAGTGGCCCGCGCCTGAGCCTGCTCTACGGACCCTTCAGTGCCGTCGCCCGCTCCTATCTGGCCTACGGCGCCTACCGGGCGGATGTGATGCTCCGGGAGACCGTGGTGGTGGGCCTGGTGGGGGCCACGGGGCTGGGCAGCCAGTTGTTGGAAAGTCTCACCGCCTTCGCCTGGGATCAACTCCTGGCCTTGCTGGTGGTCTATGCCGCCCTCACCCTGCTCGGGGAGGACCTGTCGGATCGTTTGCGCCGCCGGCTCCAGAGGGCTCCCGGTTGGGTCGCTCCGAACCCCCCCAAGCCGTTGCCGATGGCGGTGGAGGCCCCCCCTCCACCCCCCTTTCCCCATCCTTAACCCATTCCCCAGCTCGGGGGCCGACAATCACAGAGCCCCCTCATCCCGCCCGTGTCTCTGCTGGCCGAGCTGCGGCGGCTCCAGGACGACCTGGTGGCCATGGAACGGCAAGAGGCCCACACCCTCGCCACCATCGCTCCCGCCTACAGGCTGAGTGCCTGCAACCTGCTCCATTTCATCGCCTTCCATCGCAGCAACCACCCCGGCTTGGTCACCTCCTTGCGGGAGCGGGGCCTGAGCTCTCTCGAGGGCTGTGATGGCCACCTCGCTGCCTCCCTGGGAGCTGTGATCCGTGTGTTGGAGCAGTTGGAGGGTCAAGCGCCGCAGGGCCTGCCCCTGCCCGGAGGCCCCAGCCATCGCCAAAGTCTGGAGCTGCAGAGGAGCCGCAGTCAGGCTCTGTTTGGTCCCTCAGCCCAGCTCGGATCCAGGGTGATCATGGTCACCCTGCCAGCCGAGGCGGCCCAACATCCCACCTTGATCGCCGAGCTGGTGGCAGCGGGCATGGGCATCGCTCGCATCAATTGCGCCCATGATGATCCAGCCATTTGGGAGCGCTGCATTGCCAAGGTGAGGCGCGCCAATCAAGCCACGGGCCGCTCCTGCCGGGTCGCCATGGACCTCGCTGGCCCGAAGCTGCGCACAGGACCCCTGCCCCAGGCCCCGGGCGTGGTGGATGGGCGGCCCCGCAGGGATCGCTATGGGCGACTGCTCTCCCCGGCTCGCCTGCTCGCGGTTCCGGTCTCCATCCCCTCCTCCCTGGCCTCCGGGGGTGGTGGTGCCCCGGAGGACACCGTCCTGCCGATCTTGGAGGGGGGCTGGACCCAGTTGGAGCCGGGCCATCGGCTGCGAGGACGCGATGGTTCGGGGCGTTTTCGTGAGCTGCAGGTGATGGAGGTGGGTTCGGCAGGACTGCGGTTGAGCTGCCAGCAGCGCTGTCGCTTTACGGCCGGGCTCCGCTTCGTTCAGGAGGGCGGGGAGGGGGCTCTGGTGGTGGCTCCCCTGCCCCCCATCCCGGGGGAGCGGCTGTTGCTGGTGGGGGATCGTCTGCGTCTCACAGCTGGGCCCACCGAGGCTGCCGATGCCATCCCTTGCTCCTGCCCGGAGGTGTTCTCCTGCCTGAGGGTGGGTGAGCCTGTGGTGTTTGACGAGGGCCGCATCCGTGGCGTGATTGAGACGGTGGGGGCTGAGGAGGTGGTTGTGGTCATCAGCGAAGCCAGGCCGCGCGGGTCGCGATTACGGGCGGATCGGGGCATCAACCTGCCTGAGAGTGTGCTCTCGCTCCCTGCCCTCACCGCCAAAGACGTGCAGGATCTGGAGTTTGCCGCCAGCCACGCCGACATCATCAACTACTCCTTTGTGCACGATGCGGCCGATTTGGACGCTTTGCACCAGCACCTCGCTCGGCAGGGCCGTGAGCAGTGCGCCCTGGTGCTCAAGATTGAAACCCGCCGCGCCTTTCTCAATTTGCCTCGCTTGCTGCTGGCGGCCATGCGCCGTGGGGCGCCCTTCGGGGTGATGATCGCCCGTGGGGATTTGGCGATCGAATGCGGCTGGGAAGACCTGGCGGAAATTCAGGAGGAAATCCTTCACCTGTGCAGCGCTGCCCATGTGCCCTCGATCTGGGCCACCCAGGTGTTGGATTCGATGGTGCGCCATGGCACACCAACCAGAGCCGAAATCACCGATGCGGCGATGGGTGCCCGGGCAGAAGCCCTGATGCTCAACAAGGGGCCCAACATCACCGCCACCCTGCAAACGTTGCACACCATCGCCGCATGCATGGAAACCCTTCTGCCGGAGCACGGCCGCCATCAAGATCAGTGGTTGAGCTGCCTGGCCTTTGACACGGCCCCGCTCGGGGTTGGCCAATCAGAAGGATGTCTCGGCTGATTTGAATCTGTTGGCCCATCAGGCTCTTCCGCAGGGGCAACCACTCCTGCCAGTGCTGCTGTTGTTGGTCGTCCAGGCTGGCCCGTCAAGGGCTTCCTGCAACACCTGCAGATCTTGGATGTCGCCCAGGTGGTTCGGATCGTCTCTCAGGCATGGATATCCGAGGTGAGGTTGTCGATGGAATCTCCCGAGGCTCCAGATATTTGCTGGGGAGTTTCCATCGAAAGCCTGGCCATCAGAGTCGCTCCCGGTTGCCCTGGAACGGGCTTACAGCTCGCCGCAATCGGCAATCACCACAGCGGCGCTGGGTCGGCCGCTACTGCTGCCACAAGCCTCCATGGCTTGCAACACCTCCAACCCCTCGAGCAGTTGGCCAAACACCACATGTTTGCCATCCAACCAGGGGGTGACGGCAGTGGTGATGAAGAATTGCGAGCCGTTTGTGTTGGGCCCCGCATTGGCCATGCTCAGCAGACCGGCTTTGTCGTGTTTGAGGTTGAAGTTTTCATCTGCAAACTTCAGGCCATAGATCGACTCGCCCCCCGTGCCGTTTCCAGCGGTGAAATCACCGCCTTGACACATGAAGTCAGGAATGATCCGATGAAAGGATGAGCCCTTGTAGCTCAGGGCCTTGCCGCTGTTGCCCACACCCTTCTCCCCTGTGCAAAGGGCGCGGAAATTCTCTGCAGTTTTTGGCACCGTATCGGCAAAGAGTTCGAAGCTCAACCGTCCCGCAGGTGCTCCGCCAATGCTGATGTCAAAAAAGACGCGGGGATTGCTGGTGCTCATCAGAAAGGGAGACGGAAAGCCTTGATCATCGCGCACGACGCCTCCCCAACGGGGCTGTTCCCCTTGCTGCGACCGCCGCAGGCTGTTCCCTCAGTCGCTGAACACGTCTGCGTGCAACATATCCATCACGGCAAGCACCCGTTCCGTCTCGGGCTCCGGAAGGTTCAAGGTGCCAGCCAGATTGCCCAGAATGTTTCGCTCATCGGCCTGCAGGGGCCCATCGGAGCGCATGATTTCAACAGCGACGGCATAGGCCGTCGACCGCTGACGGGGCGTGAGGGCCTCTGCAGCCTCCACCATGAGGTGTTGGGCCCCCTTGTTGCGCATCTGGCGCAGCAGCTGATCCATCAGTTGCACCATTCCCGCATCCCCGTAGTCGCAGTAGGGATGGCGATAATCCAGGGCGTGGCGCAAGGCACGGGAGCCTGCCATGCTCAGCACCCCATCCCAAGACACTGCTGCTAGTGCAATCGCGGCAAAAGCGGTGGGCGCATCGATCGGTTGGGATGAGGTCCGGTCTTGCTCTCGCATGGCCTGGGGGATGGGAACGCTGGGATTGGAGGCCGGAGGGGCAGTGGCCGTCATGGCGGGGGAATCAGGCTCGACTGCTCCACCCAACAGGGTTGGCCATGGCAGAGGTGGTAGCAATGCCAACACATGGCCAAGAATAAGTACCTCTACCCAGACACACCAAGCCAGTCACGCTGAACCCAGTTGGAAATGGCTGCAGGTTGAGCAGGGTCCCTCAGGCAGGACAGCGCATCGCAGCAAAGGGCTGCGGGCATTGAACTGGCACTGTGGGTTGCCAATCACCCAACGCCCTCTCCACCATTGGGCGTCAGCAGGTTGGCTATGTTGTTTCACCTCCAGGGCGATGGAGGCCAGTTGGTAGTGGCCCTTCCTCAGCCTGTAGCGGTGACGTCTCTGCAGCACAAGGTAGGCCTTTGAATCCCATTGCATCCACACGCCCGGCTGGGGGACGCTCTGCAGATCGGCCAGTTCCAACTTGGCCAGCAAACGATCGGTGCCGCTGAGTCGAAGTTCAAGGTGCATCGCTTCGCCTCAGGGATTCACCTCAGCTTCGCCAGACGGCACTTGCCTGGCTGAAAAGCCCCAAAGCATGAGCATGGCCACGGAGGCCAGTAGCAGCCATTCCGGCGGTGTCAGCTGGGGGGCCAGGAGACGAAGCAGCAATCGAAGTCCCACCAGTCCAACGGCGACATAGCCGGCTGTTTCCAACTTGGGAAAAATTTCGAGCCATCGGCTGAACAGCCCAGCCGTGAGACGCAGGGAGAGCACCCCGATCGCACCCCCAGCCATCACAATCGCCAGCCTGTCTGTGACCGCCACGGCGGCTGCAACGCTGTCGAGAGAGAAAGCAAGATCGGTGAGCGCCAGTGTGAGGATCACCTGCCGCAGCGAAGAGTCTGCCGGCTGGCCGCCTTGGGCCGCATCAGAGGCGGCAGGCGTTGCGGTGCTGTCCTGATCGGATCCACCCGATGGCTCAGCGGCTTGCGGGCGAAACCAGGTGCTCTGGAGTTGTTTGCCACTCAACCAGAGCAGATAGAGCGAGGCTCCCAGTTGCAGCGGCCAGAAATTCAACACCCAGCGGGCGGCAGCAATCAAGATCAGCCGAAGAACAAGCGCTAGAGAAAGCCCCACATTCAGAGCCTGTTGTTGTTTGCTCTGGTTGTGTAAACGCCTTGAGATTGCTGCTAAAGCGATGGCATTATCGGCAGATAAAATGGCTTCTAAGGTGATCAGAAGGGGCAGGAGTAACAAAAACTCATGCCACTGATCGGCGCTGCTGATCAGGGGAGATAGGGAGGGAACCGTTTCCGCTTCCATGACTGGACTGGCCTCACAACCGAGCAAAGAGATCGCTCGCCGATGGAGCCGACCAAACCCATCCTAGAAAGCAGATCTTCGCAACCCAGGCCATCCACCGATGAATTTCCGGGTTCGCCTTGTGCATGCCGATGGCCAACAGAGGATTGTGGTGGTTCAAGCGTTTGAGGGCGAGCGCTGCCTGGGATCGGCCCTGGGGGAGGCGTCCAGCGCCGAGGAGGCGGAGGATCGGGCCATCGACCGGCTCGCTCACCGCTTGCGGATCGCCCAAGCCCCTTCGCCGCCCGTTGCCAAGGTCCACGCCCCATCCACCCCCCCTCGGATGCCTGGGCCGGTTGAGGGAGTGGCCGAGAGAGGGGGGGAGAGAGAGGTGGAGCCTCGCGAGACCCCCTCCGACCCGGAGGATTGGAGTGCGGATCTCCTCCAACTGGACCGGTTGCTGCGCAACTTGGGCTGGGGGCGCGAGGAGGAGGGGGTTTATCTGCAGCGCCTGTTTGGCCAACCCCATCGCAGCAGGCTCACCCGTTATGCCGATCTGATGGCGTTGCAACGGGCCCTTGAGGCCCTGCCGCCAGGCAGTGAGCCGGGAAGTGCGCCCCTGCCCCTGCTGCGTTCTGAGCTGTTGGCCCAATGTGATGGCCTGTTGGTTCAGCTGGGTTGGACCACAGATCGGGCCCGCCAGGCCTTGGAGCAACACTTTGCCGTCAATAGCCGCCAGCGCCTGAGTGATCAGCAGTTGCTGGCTTTCAATCTGCTGCTCGAAGGTGAACTGCTTGAGCCCTCGCCAGCGGGGGAGGCGCCCTCCTTTGCGTAAAGTTGGACTGCGCCATCAACGACCGGCACTTCATGACCATCCGAATTGGCATCAATGGCTTTGGCCGCATTGGCCGTTTGGTTTTTCGTCGTGCCTGCGCTGCTAGCGATGTGGAGGTGGTGGCCATAAATGATTTGATTGACGTTGACTACATTGCCTACATGCTGCGTTACGACTCCACCCATGGCCGCTTTTCTGGCCAGGTTGAGGTCAATGATGGAGCTCTCATTGTCAATGGCCGCCCCATTCGGATCACGGCCGAACGCGATCCTGAGCAGCTCCGCTGGGATGAGGCAGGCGTCCATACGGTGCTGGAGTCGACGGGCTTTTTCCTGACGGATGCTCTCGCCAGGAAGCACATTCTGGCTGGAGCAAAAAAAGTTGTGCTGTCGGCCCCTTCCAAAGACGACACCCCGATGTTTGTGATGGGTGTGAACAATCACTCCTACGCCGGGCAGGACATCGTTTCGAATGCCTCCTGCACCACCAACTGTTTGGCCCCGATGGCCAAGGTGCTGCACGACAACTTTGGCATTGCCAATGGCTTGATGACCACCGTGCATGCAACCACGGCGACGCAGAAGACGGTTGATGGTCCCTCGGTCAAAGATTGGCGAGGCGGACGTGGCGCAGCTCAAAACATCATTCCCTCCTCCACCGGCGCGGCCAAAGCCGTGGGTCGAGTGATTCCTGCCCTCAATGGCAAGCTCACGGGGATGGCGTTCAGAGTTCCCACACCGAATGTCTCGGTGGTCGACCTCACCGTGAATCTGGAACGGCCCGCGACCTATCAGCAGGTGAAGGATGCCATGAAAGCAGCGGCTCATGGGGACTTGGCAGGCGTTTTGGCCTACACCGAAGATGATGTTGTGTCCACAGACTTTCTTGGGGAATCCTGCACCTCAATCTTTGATGCGGGCGCGGGCATTGCCTTAACAGATACATTCATGAAACTCGTCGCCTGGTACGACAATGAATGGGGCTATTCATGCAAATGCGTCGATTTAATTCGCCACATTAATAGCTAATTTGCATTCTTTTTCCAAGATTTGCTTTACTTTATCAGAATTATTCTGACTTCCATAAGCCTCTCTCTCTAGCGACATTTCCCATTGAGACGTGTTTTTGTAGACAGGATCATTGAGTCTTTGTCGCACTTGGCTTGAGCCGACTGCAACGAGTCCCAACGGTTTCGGTCTCGCTGTCAGCGAGCCGCCCCGGCAGCTCTGCGCCACATGAATCGCCTCATGGGAGAGCAACTCAAGAAAATCAACCGAGCCACGATCCGTCATCTGGGGCTGGATCCGCAGGGTGGCCAGACGATGATCCCACTCTGCAGCAGCTCCCTTTTTGATGGTGGGGGAGAGATGCACTCTTACGCCGGCAGCTTGCAGTGTTTTGAACAGATTGAGCACATTTTGTCGCTCGTTATGGAAGGTGGGTGGAGTTTCAATTAACTGGCGCAATTGAGTGACGTTGAGATCCGGTTCGCCACTGCGACGTTTGTAGACATAGCGCGTGGATCCGTCCGGCAGAATCTCCTGCCGGGGCTGCCATTGATAATCAGCTTCCTCAAGTTGGGCGATCAGCTCGTTGATGGGGAAGGTTTCTTTTGACCTCACTTCGGCAGACTCAGGGGCAAGGCTGATAGGCAAAATCTGGGACAGAGGACTCTGCGTTGACACCAACTCAGGTTTTTGAAGGATTTCGTGCATGAACATCAGCCCCAACCCTGAACCGGCCAACCCCAGGGCCCACCCATATCCCCCCGATAACCGCGATACCTTGACCATCGTGCGATTGCAGCGCATGCACTGTGGGGGTGTGCGTGGCTTTGATTGGTAGCGAATCGGCAGACAATTACAGGCGGGACATACGTATTCACGCACGCTAAATACAAAAATTTCCTCAATCTTACCATGTTTCAGCCTGGCCGTCTAGAGGGGCTGCAGGTGGGGCCGCCCGAGGGGCTTGCGAAGATCCAGAGATCTTGCGTCCCATCCGCCCATGCCCCTTTCTGCCTTGGTGCGCCAGTTGCAGCAGGCGCCGCTCACGGCCGAGGTGCTGGCGCGGGCGCAGCGACCGGAACGCCTCCTGCTCAGGGGCGGTGGAAGGGTGGCCAGGGCCCTGGTCACCAGCGCTTTGGCCCGCAAGGCGGAGGCTCCCCTCCTGGTGCTCGTGCCCACCCTGGAGGAGGCGGGACGCTGGGCGGCCCTGTTGGAGCTGATGGGGTGGAGCAGCCAGCTCTATCCCACCAGTGAGGGCTCCCCGTATGAACCCTTTGATCCCACCAGTGAGATCACCTGGGGTCAGCTGCAGGTTCTCAGTGATCTGCTGCAGTCCGTACCCACCGCCGTGGTCGCCACCGAGCGGGCCCTGCAGCCCCATCTCCCTCCCCGCGAGCTTCTGGCCTCCCGCTGTCTCACGCTCAAACGGGGGGAAACGGTGTCTCTTGAGCAACTGGCGGACACCCTCGCTCGCCTGGGCTATGAGCGGGTGTCGGCCATCGAACAGGAAGGCACCTGGAGCCGGAGGGGGGACATCTTGGATGTCTATCCGGTGAGCGCCGAACTGCCTGTGCGCTTGGAGTTTTTTGGTGATGAGCTGGAGAAGCTCAGGGAGTTTGACCCTGCCAACCAGCGATCCCTCGATGGAATCGAGCAGGTGTTGCTCACCCCCACGGGTTTCAGCACGCTCGTGGCGGATGCCCTGCGGGAGTCGCTCCCCCCTTCCCTGGAGCCCTTGCTGGGCCCGGAGGGCTGTGCCCGTTTGCTCGATGGTGGCACCCCCGAAGGCCTCCGGCGGCTGCAGGGTCTGGCCTGGCCCCAGCCGGCCAGTTTGCTGGATTACCTCTCGCCCCACACCCTCATTGCGGTGGATGAGCGGCGCCAGTGCTTGGCCCATGGGCAACAGTGGTTTGACCACGCCTGTGAGCACTACCAAGACATCTGCCGCGACCTGCACAACCAGGTGGCGGACTCCCCCCAGCCCATCCTGCCGGCGGGTTTGCACAGCCCCCCCCAGGAGGCTTTGGCCGGTGTGGAGGCCTTCGCTGGCTTTGATCTGGCGGAGCTCCTGGAGCGCGACCAGGCGCCAAACAGCTTTGATCTCGCCGCACGCCCCGTGCTCGCCCATCCCAACGCCTTTGGAAAACTGGCGGAGCAGGTGCGGGGCTTTCTTCGCGAGCAACAGCAGGTGTGGCTGGTGTCTGCCCAGCCCACCCGCGCCGTGGCCCTGCTGGAGGAGCACGACTGCATCTCCCGATTCGTGCCCAATCCCGGCGATCTTCCAGCCATCGAGCGGCTGATCTCCCAACACACCCCCGTGGCCCTCAAAAGCCGTGGAACGGCGGAGCTGGAAGGGCTCCAGTTGCCCGCCTGGAAGCAGGTGTTGGTCACGGATCGGGAATTCTTTGGTCAACACTCCCTTGCCGCCACGGGATTTGTGCGCCGTCGGCGCCGCGCGGCCAGCCGCACGGTCGATCCCAACCGGATGGTGCCCGGCGACTTTGTTGTGCACCGCAACCATGGCATCGGCCGCTTTTTAAAGCTTGAGAAATTGGTCTTGGGCGGTGAAGCCCGCGACTATCTGGTGGTGCAGTATGCCGATGGCTTGCTGCGGGTGGCGGCTGATCAGCTCGGCAGTCTCGGGCGCTATCGGGCAACGGGTGAGGGCGTTCCTGAACTCAACCGCATGGGAGGAACGGCCTGGTTGCGCACCAAGGAGCGGGCGGCCAAGGCCATCCGCAAAGTGGCGATGGACTTGGTCAAGCTGTATGCCGTGCGGCATCAAATCCAGGGATTTGCTTTCCCGCCCGATGGGCCCTGGCAACAGGAATTGGAAGATTCGTTCCCCTACGATCCCACCCCAGACCAGGTCAAGGCCATCGCCGATGTGAAGCGCGACATGGAGCGCTCCCAGCCCATGGATCGCCTGGTTTGCGGGGATGTGGGTTTCGGGAAGACGGAGGTGGCCATCCGCGCCATTTTCAAAGCGGTGACCGCTGGCAAGCAAGTGGCCATGTTGGCTCCCACCACCGTGCTCGCCCAGCAGCACTGGCGAACCCTCAGCGAGCGTTATGCCCCCTACCCCCTGAAGGTAGCGCTTCTCAATCGCTTTCGCACGACCAATGAACGGCGCTCCATTCTTGATGGATTGGCTGCAGGCCAGGTGGATGTGGTCGTCGGCACCCACCAACTGCTCGGCAAGCAAACCAGCTTTAAGGATCTTGGCCTGCTGGTGGTGGATGAGGAACAGCGATTTGGGGTGCAGCAAAAGGAAAAGATCAAAGCCCTGCGCAAGGATGTTGATGTGTTGACCCTCAGCGCCACACCGATTCCCAGAACCCTTTACATGAGCCTTTCAGGGGTGAGGGAGATGAGTTTGATCACCACCCCTCCCCCCCTGCGCAGACCGATTCGCACCCATCTCGCGGCGTTTGATGAAGAGGCTGTGCGCAGTGCCGTTCGCCAGGAACTCGATCGGGGTGGCCAGGTGTTTTATGTCGTGCCGCGGGTTGAAGGCATCGAAGAGGGCGCAGAGCGTTTGCGCAGCATGTTGCCGGGCATGCGGTTGATCACCGCCCATGGCCAGATGCCCGAAGGGGAATTGGAGAGTGCCATGGTGGCGTTCAACAGCGGCGAAGCCGATGTGATGCTCTGCACCACCATCATTGAGAGCGGTTTGGATATTCCAAGGGTCAACACGATTCTTGTTGAGGATGCGCACAGATTCGGACTGGCCCAGCTCTATCAGCTGCGCGGCAGGGTTGGTCGGAGTGGCATTCAGGCGCACGCTTGGTTGTTCTATCCCGGAGAAGCTTCCCTCAGCGAAGCCGCCCGCCAGCGTCTTCGGGCGATTCAGGAATTTGCCCAGCTGGGCTCGGGCTACCAGCTGGCCATGCGCGACATGGAAATCAGAGGCGTTGGCAACCTGCTGGGTGTGGAGCAGAGCGGTCAGATGGAGAGCATTGGTTTCGACCTCTATATAGACATGCTGCAGGAGTGTCTGGCGGAACTTCAGGGTCAGGACATCCCCAGCGTGGATGACACCCAGGTGGATCTTCAGGTGACCGCGTTCATTCCGGCGGAGTGGATCGGCGAAAATGATGAAAAAGTGGCCGCCTACCGTGCGGCGGCTGAGTGCCAGAGCAAAGGCGCCCTGTTGGAGCTGGCCGCAGCCTGGATCGATCGTTACGGGCCCATTCCCGGTCCGGTCCAGAGCCTGCTGCGTTTGCTGGAGCTCAAACTCTTGGCCAAGCGTTGTGGCATCTCACGCATTCGACCTGAAAAACCCAATGTGCTGCTGGAAACTCCGATGGAAGAACCGGCCTTCCGTCGCCTGCGCCATGGCCTGCCCCCCCATTTGCATGGCCGCTTGGTGTATCAGGCCGGATCTGGCGGTGTGGCCAAGATCGTGGCCCGCGGTTTGGGCGCCCTGCCCATCGACAAACAGGTGGAAGACCTCATGGACTGGTTGGGCAAGATGGCTGCCCAAATCCCCTCACCGGAGGCCAGCGCTGATGCCCAACCAGGCGAGCCTCTCGAACAGCGCGATGGGGAGGTGCTCGTGGTGTGACCCCTCAAGGGAGGTGACTCCTCGTTGAGGGGATGCGATGGGCTAGACGCTCAGCCAGCCCTTCCGCACTGCGCATGGCGCCCTCCACCCTGCCAAAGCCGGGGCCATCCATGAAATCCCCGCAGAATCCCAACCGCAGGTCTTCATTCCAGCGAAGTTCTGGAGGGAGCCCCGGGGCCACAGGAAAGGCTGCACCCCAGCGCATCAATTGCCGTTCTCCCCGTTCGCAGGCCTGTTGCGGCAACCATGGCCTGAGAGCATCGTCGAGGGAGTCGCTCAGGGCCCTGATCACCTGCTGCTCCTGCTCCAATGGAGGCGGCAAGCCCAATTGCCGAGCCATGGCGGAGCCAGAGCCAAAAACTCCGAGATGCTCGCCGGCGAAGGTGGCGCTTGAATGGGCCACCACTGCGCAGGATCCATCGGGGAGGGGTTGGATGGCCACCCTCCACAGTCCCCAGCGCTGCTGGGCGCTCGGGTCGAAGAGCAGCAGTCGAAATGGCAAAGCTTGCCAGGCATCCGCTTCCGGCGGGGGCAGGCGCAGGAGCAGGGTGCTTCGCGCTTCAAAGCGAAGAGCAGCAATGGCGGCGAGGGCGTGATTCAAAGCGGGATCCTGCAGCTGCTCGCCCAAAACCTGCAGCGGTGGCGCGGGCCAGCCAAAGGTCAAACGGCTCCGCGGATGGGCCAACAACGTTCCCGTCAGCACAAGCGCTTCGGCTCGAACCAGCGTTTCACCAGCTGCATTTTTCAGTAGCCAATCGCCCTTGTCTCGATCCAGCTCTCGCACCAGGGTTCCGAAGTGGGTGGGCAGGGTTTCGCCTGCGAGAGCGAGCAGGCCCCAACAGAGTTGCTCCATCCCCTCTCTGCCGCGGAAACATTCCCCCTGGAAAAAGGAGGATGGTGTGTTGTGGGGGAGGAGCTCTGCTGCCCCGTTGATCACGGCGATCGGCTCCTTCCAGGCTTCCACCCACCCCTGCGCGATCAGGGGCTGAAGCACTTCAGGTGGCGGCTGGAGAGAGATGTTGAACAGACTGGCCCCGTGGTCGATGCGGAGATGGGGGTCGAGCCGCGAGCGTCGGGTTGCGGTGCGCCCTCCTGCTCCCCGACCGGCCTCCCAGATCGAGAGATCTTCCACTTGCCATCCTTTCCTGCACAGTTGAGCCGCCAAAGTGCAACCGGCCACACCTGCGCCAACGATGGCCAGCTTGGAGGTAGGGGGGCTCATAGACTTGATCCCAGAAAGGTTTGTAACACCCCGATTGGAATGGCAATGTCATTCTCTCCATTGAGGCTAGTTGCCTCGTAAAAACTATAATCAGCGCCTCTCAGGGCCGCCAATTGAAAAAAATCGGGCCGGATGCCATGGCCCGTTTGAAAGATTTCCAAAACTTGGCAGCCCGGGGAAACATAGAGCAGGTTTGTCAGCGCGCCGCCGTGGGCGGAAATCACGTGGGTAGCTCCATGGAAAAGTTTGATTTGTTGATGGAGAGGCAACGCATCGAGGCAGACTCTCTTGAAGCCATAGGGGGCCAAGAAATCAATGATTTCATCCTCATTCTGCACACGGCGAAGTGTGGCTTGGCCTCTGGAGACGTAGAGGCGATGTGTGGCTGGGCTTGAGTCTTGGATCTTGTCGACGCCTGTTAGTAATCTGTTGGCGAGCATTTGAATGGAATCTGGCGAAAAAGCATCAAAGTGGCCTGTTGCGCTGCGACGGATGTGCCGGTGGGAAAAGGTGGTAATTAGTTGCGCAAAGTTCCACGATCGAACGGGCGACGCAGCAGGCACTTGGATGAGTTGATGCTCTTGGACTCCCAAATATCGAAGCGAATCCCATTGCCAGGGGCGAAGATTATGAGGAATCACGATGGCAACATCCTTGCCTGTTAACTCCTTATAGAACTCGCCAGCAAAGATGCGGGGCAGTGCATCTAAAAACCAGTGGAAGTAGTTGGGTCTGGTATTGAGATAGTCAATCAAGGTGCAGACATGGCGATCAATGGCCTGGCTCGGCCCACGAAAATGTTGTTTCAGCAGCGAAAAATAATCGCTTTGTGATAAGAGGCGAAAAGGAATGCTCTCTTCAATCACTGCGAAGTGTCGCTCCATGCCAATCCAGTCTGAACCATTGCAACTGGCCTGGGGAGAGACCTTGAAGTAGCCGCCTGGACGTTGAAACGGTTGGCAATAAATTTCAAGCCGCTGCAATGGCAGTTGCCAAAGATTCCGCATATGGTCGGCATAGTTGCAAGAAGCTGCGGGGCTTAGCGCATAGGTTCGTCCCAAAGTTGGTTTTTCCTCTGTTCAGACTGCCTTATCTTCTCTCACCCATAGAGCGAGCCCTCCTCCCCTGCCGCGAGCCGCAAGCCAGGCCAAACCTTTTGCGGATTGACCAGTGGCAATCAGAGCAAAAAAAGGCTGTTTCCCTTTCGCTGGCAAGGGCAAGCTCAGTGTGAGCACGGCATGGCCAGCAACCGAAAGTTGCATCTTGATGAAGTGGAACATCAGCAGCGGTCGTTTTTGTCTCAGCTGTCCTGGGCCTGAGAAACACAGCTTCAATGCTGCAAAACTGATGGAATTGATCAGGCTTAGTTCGGCCTCGCTCACCGGCTGAATCACCAGCGTTCCCGCCAATGCCCTCAGGGCTCCACTTGTCCGTGAGGGTTGCTGGCTCTTCCTATCCCAGACCTGCCACACGCGCCATGTTCCGATCAGCTCTGCCGATCCCACCCCGCTGCCGCAATGGCGACTCTGCAACTCCAGAGATCTCAAGCTGGGCCCGTCTGGGAGAGCGGCAGAGTCAACAGGGGCTTCCCTCACTGCAACTCCCCGCCCATTATCCTGTTAAAAAGCATTCTAACGACTCTTGGTTTGGGGATGGATCTCGGCTCTGCTCAAGGGAGAAGGCTTATGGGTAACTCAAGCAAACGGTGCTGGCGCTTGAGCGAACGCTGACCAAGCGCATGGCTTGCGACGGTCGCCAGTCCTTGACGGAACTTTTCACCTCATCGCCGGCCGTCAGCTCTGTAGCCGCGATCCACTCACTTTGCTCCAGTCCTGTGGGGGTTCGAGTGATCACCTCCACTTCGCACTCCCTGGGGCAATGGAAGGTCATGACCTCAAACGGAAATACCACCCGTTCCAGAAAGTAACTGGCGTTTCCTCTGGCCCGCAC
Organism: Cyanobium sp.; assembly: GCA_046081785.1. Classification (GTDB taxonomy): domain Bacteria; phylum Cyanobacteriota; class Cyanobacteriia; order PCC-6307; family Cyanobiaceae; genus Cyanobium. The sequence continues at coordinate 8,149 of JBJTWN010000152.1, read as the reverse complement.
GATCACCATTCGGTCCGAGCAATTGCGGTAGCTGCACAGTATGGAGCTGCCCGCTTTGGCTGGGATGTTCTCCGGAGCGCTTGAGAGAGGGAAGGACACGGTCGTGCAACGGACTGCCAGCGTATCCAGACAGACTTCTTCGAGGTGGACAGTCTCGACTGCGACGGTTTCAAGATTGTAAGTCGTTCTACCTATTCATGGTCAGCTGCGTCTCAGCCAGGAGGGCGCCCCAGAAAACCACTCGCCAAGATCGTCGTTTTTGGGATCAAAAGCACCTTTAGGTCCGATTTCACCAAGATTCATGTCGGCCAGAAAGCGATCCAAGCCTGCTTGAGGTGTTCCCTGCTGTTGTTGTCTTTGCGCCTGCTTGAGCCAGCTCCATACGGAGGGGTCACGGTCGGCAAATTTTTGTACGTAAATGCGATCTTTCAGGCTGACAGGTTCGGACCTGGCAATCCTCTCAATGATGGCCTGAAGCCTGAGACGTGTGCTTGGCGTCAGCATCTGGAAGCCAATCTGATGTGTTGTTGTATAGATAGCTAACTCATGCAGTCTAACGGTGGCGACTCACACCAAAGCCGGTTGTTTGTCAGCACTTCCTCTCAACTTCTGCTCGTTGCAGCCAGGAGATCTACGGCCTGGCTGGCTTGTGTGATGAGCTCAATCAACACATTGGGACTGGGTTGAAGCATGCGCGTCCAGTCGGAAGCTGCCAACACGAAGACTCCATACTGCCTGCCCAAGCCCAATCGATCGGCCCACATGATCCATGCGAGTTCCATGACAAACTCTTGCCGATTGAGCACCGAGTCCTTGTACTCCCTTTCTGCCAATCTTTTTGGATGCCCTGTAGACCGAATCTGCGTGCAGGCCCAAGTGGCAAGGAACGCCTCCCGGCAATGGAAGTTGTGGCGAGAGGGCAGCAATATTTCGTCCGCTTGTAGCTGATAGCCGGGCAGGTATCTGCCTTCGCGAACCGGCACACACCAGCGATTCAGCCGTTGTTCAGCGTTTGCGAGGCGTTGCTGTTGCGCTTGACGGTTCGCCCCATCACCCACCCGTCTCGCTGCCAAATGACGCTGCAAGGGCTGTCCGAACATGTCGGCCACGTTAAACACAACGGGTGGCCGTTCCCGTTGGGCGCTTGGCTGATCAGCCCAACCCAGATGCACCCCTTGCGACCCTTTGCGGGGTGTCAATCCGGCTTGCCTGGCTTCCATGTAGGTGCACCACCAGGGAAGTGCCAGCCCTCGCTGCACTAAAACCACCTCGAGGAGAAGCGCATCCGCGGCTTTGTAGGGCCGGCCGTGCACGAGGTTCCGATGGCCCATGGCCGTGGATTTCCTGGGGCGACGCCAAGGGATGCATCCCTGCTCCAACAGCTCGAGCAGGCTGATCTGCCACGTTTGCTGGCTGTCTTTGGGCACGGCCACTCAAACCATCGAAGCACGACCTCCCCTCCGTTCCACCCCCTGGCACCTCAACCCCCAGCCAAGCTGTGACCTGCCAAGGGGACTTTGGCGGCATCGATCGCCGCATCCATGGCCAGCCGAAACGCCAGCTCAGGCACCACGTGTGGTGTCACCATCCGCAGGGCTCTGGCGGCCACCAACCCAAAAAACAAGGGCCATTCGTCGGGATCAGGGCAACAAGTGATGCAGATCGGCCGAAACAGCAACCAAAGATCGCCTTGCTCAGAGGGTGACCATCCTGCCGGTGCATGGGCGGCTGGCACTTGCGGCCAACCAAAGGCGGGCGTGCAGAGCCGTTGGATCCCCTCCAGAAGCAGCTGTTCCTCGTCCGGCAACCGCTGACAACCCTCCTGCCTGGCGGCCTCGCCCAACAATTGCCAGGGAGAGCCGTAACCCACCAGGAGCTTGCGGTTCAGCGGCTCCCCGACGAAAAAGCAGGAGTCATCCTGACAACGCACCAAGTGAAGTCCGACAACGCTGTCTTGCCCGGCCTGTTCCGCTTCAGCCCAAACCGAAGCCTGCAGACTTTGGCCGATCAACACGCCCGCCGTCGCCATCAAGGTTTCGGCATGCACCCCCCGCTCTGTGTGCAGCTGGTGCAAAAGGTTGTTGAGAGCCAGTTCCGAGCCCAGTTTGGCTCCGATCAACGGGTCGTTTTCCCTTCGTTCTGCGATCACGGCCTGCAGCGCAGCCAGTTCAGGCAGATGGGCATCATCACTGGGGGCAGCCATGGTCATGGTCTGGGGTGCAAAGTCGCCACCGCTCAAGTCTTCCCGCAGGCAGTCAGGCTTGGGTGGGGCAAGCTTGCCAGCATGGTTGAGTGGCCCGCGGCAGGGAAACCCAAAGGATGGTTCCGATTCTGTTGGAGCTTTTCATCTGCCTCACCCTGGGCGCTTGGCTGGGATGGACGCTCCCGTGGCTGCCCACTCGGCTCGCTCAGCCCTTGATTCATTGGGGCGTCCCCCTCAGTTTGGCTGCCCTCCTGTTGCGTTCAGAGCCGTCTGAAGCCCTTTTTCGGGTGGGACTGCTCGGCCTGCTCGTGCCCCTGTTCAGTCTGCTTCTGTTGGGATCGCCTCCGTTGCGCTCCCAGATCAAAGACCCTGTCTCGAGACTTGGCGCCGCCGTCGGCAACACGGGGTATTGGGGGTTGCCCGTCGCTGTGGCGCTTCTGCCGCCGGACGCCGTGGCCACGGCAGCTGCCTATGACGCTGCAGGCACCCTCATCACTTGGAGCTTGGGGCCGGTTGTGTTGCAGGGTGTGGCTGGGAAAACGCCCAAGCTTCTCTCACTGCTGTGGGCCTCTCCAGCGCTGCAGGGCCTTCTTCTCGCTGCCATCGGCGCCAGAACGCCCTGGCGTCCGGTGTTGGCCGAGCTGCTCTGGTGGCCAGCTCGTGCGGTGTTTGTTGTGGCTCTGTCTCTGGTGGGCATGCGTCTTGGTCTCACCATCCGGCAACGCAGCTTCGAGGTGAGCACCAGCCTCCCCTGGGCCTTGGCTTTCAAGCTGCTTGTGGTGCCGGGCATGGTTTGGCTGTTGGGACAGCTTTTACCCCTCTCGCCAATGGAGCTGCATGCCCTGGTGTTGCAGGCCGCTGCACCGACCGCCCTTGCCGTTTTGTTGATGGCCGAGGCTGAACAGGAAGCCGTGGCTCTGGCGTCCACCCAGGTGCTCTGCAGTACGGTTTTGGCCATGGTGACCGTGCCCCTTTGGTGGGTTTTGATGCGTTAGCCAGTCGCTGAAGATGGCTTCTCAATTCCTGTCCCTTCTCAAGGGGATGGTGTTTCTGATTCTCGGCTGCTTCACTCTCGATCCGCTCTGGCGCTTCGAAGCGATCGCCGACACGCAAGCCGCTGCCTTGATTCAGGAGCGAGGCACACCCTTGCAGGCCGGGAGGATGACCGGTGGGAGTCGCACGCCGTTGGAGCGGGCCGAGGGGGGCGATACGCCGATTCTCACCTTCAGCACTGGGCGGGGCCCGGTGCGATTGCTTTTGGATACGGGGGCCGCTTCGGCGCTGGTGACCCCTGGACTGGTGCGGCGTCTTGGCCTGGCCAGTCGCCCTCTTCCGACGCAGGCGTTCTCCCTGGCTGGCGGTGGGGCGGATTGTGGAGCGCTCAAGCTTTCCAGCACTCGGCTTCCTGAGCTTCGATTGCTTTCCGAAGCCAGCGCTCTCCCCTTGCGCCTGCTTGAGGTGGAAGCCTTGGTCATTCCAGTCGATGCTCTTCCCAAGGGGGTGGACGGGGTCCTGGGCGCCCCGTCCCTCAAACACCTTCCCTTCGTGGTCGATCCGCTCGCTGGGAAGGTGTTGTTGGGCAGACCTGCCGAACAATGGCGTCAGGCCATCGGAGCCCCCTCTGAGGTGGTCCCCCTGGCCTGGCAGCGGGGGGTGCCGCTCCTGCAGATCCGGGTGCGCTCGAGGTCTGGTGAGCGGATTTCGACCGTGGATGCCTTGGCGGATACCGGTGCGGAGGGTCTGTTTCTTACGCCGAGCTTGGCTGCTCTGTTGACTCCGCTCGGTCCCGGCCAATCAGCCCGTTTGGTGGGAGTCTGCGGCCAGCAGGCAGTGCTCCGCCAGCGGCTGTTTGGGATGGGCCTGGGAGCCCAGCGGCCACCCGACCAGAGCGTGGAGGCGATCGTGACCGATGGTCCTGTGTTTTCTCTCCTGGGGGTACAGGCCATCGTTGGTCAGGAATGGCTGCGCGCCCGCCGCCAGCTTTGGCGGCTGGATGCCACCCCCCCACGCCTGGAGTTGTGGTGAGCTTGTCTGGGGAGCTTACACAGAAAAACCCTCGCATGGGCGTGCGAGGGTTTTTCCGGAGCTGCCAGGCAGATGGCGCTCAGATCCGACGGGGGGTCAACGTCGTCGGTATTTCACTTCTAAAGCTTGATCAAAGCTTGGGGAGGGTTTGGGAACAAATGGTCACAATCAAGGCCGACGGCTCCATTCGACGCCAGGAGCCCATTGGGCCAAAAGCTGTTCGTGACGGACAAGGGCGTAGCGACTTTGCTCGCTGGGCTGGGATCTGTACTGGTCCCTGAGGGACTGGAGTTGAGCCTCCATGGAGTGGAGGACAGGGTGGTTCTCGTACACCGCTCTTTGGCAACCAACAGAATCTTAACTGAATCGAAAGATTTTGGCTTCCGTCCCGCTGGCCACGCTGGAGCCCAGCCCATACCATCGTGGAGCTCTCCGTTGTTGGCCATGAATCTGGGTGAGGTTTACCTCGAGTCCCTGTCCACGGGAATCATCACCCAACAGGAGATCGATAGGATCACCACCCAGCAAGGGGGCTTTGGTCGTGATGAGGAGGCGATGGCGCTGAAACTCGGCCGCCTTCTTGATGAGGGCACTCTTCAGATCGGTTGCCGGCTGTTTCCCCAGCCACCCAACCAACAGCAGTCATCCTCCCAGGGTTGACGGCGCACTCTCGCCCTCCCCTGTGAGGGCGCCTCCGCAGCTGGATCCGCAGCCCGCTGTGCAGCCGAAACAGTGCTCATCCACCTGAATCGGCGCCCTGGCAGGGAGGGGGGCCAACAGATCTTTGAGATGGGCTCCCAGCGAGCTGGGAAGCCCAAGCATCTGGTTGAAATCACAGTCGTACAGGCGCCCCTGCCAATCCACACTGACCAAGGAGCGACACATCACCCGCTCCAGGTTGGCTTCGGAGTGGTTGGCTCGCAGCAGCTCTTTGTAAGCCTGCAGAGATCCCTCTCGAGCCAGCTGATCGGCAAAACGCTGGATTGGCATGTTGCTCATCACCATCAACTGGTTGAAGACAATCCCGTGCTCCCGCGCCAGAACCTCTTTGTAGGCAGCCTCCAGCCGCTTTTGGGGGCCGGGCAGGGCGGCTTGGAGGGGGTTGTACACCAAGTGGAGCGAGAGGCCTGAGTGCTCCTGGCCATAGCCCAGTTGGTTCAGGCGTTTCAATCCCTCCACACTGCGGCTGAACACACCGTGGCCCCTCTGGCGATCCACATTGTCCGCTTGATAGCAAGGCAGGGAGGCCACGACGGTGACGCCTTGCTGGCCCAGAAAGGCCGCCAAATCCTCTTGACCCTCTTCCAAAAGGATGGTCAGGTTGCAGCGATCGATCACCTCCACCCCCAGGCCCCGTGCGGCTGTCACCAGCTGGCGGAACTGGGGATGCCATTCCGGGGCACCCCCCGTGAGATCGAGGGTCCGCAACTGGCGCGCTCTCAACACCTCCGGGATCAGGGCCACGGTGGCGGGGTCCATCTGCTCCACCCGCCAGGGCCCTGCTGCGACATGGCAGTGGCTACAGGCCTGGTTGCAGCGGTAACCCAGGTTCACCTGCAGCGTCTGCAGATCTCCCCTCTGAAGGGAAGGAAATCGCTTGGGCGCCATCGTGGCTTGCATGGGCGTCTGGGGTGGTCAGGCTGATCAGGGGAGGGGCGGCCAACGCGGTCGCAGGCGGAGCAGGATGGATGCCTAGATGCCCATGGGGGGATGCCCGTCGAACTCAAGAGCACCGCTTCCCTGCCCGATGCGTTGAGTCTGCAGCCCCCGAGGGGATATAGGCCCATGGCCTGGCTGGGTCTCTTGGTGAATGTGTCGCTCCTGCCCCTCACCCTGGCTTTCATTTTGAACGACCCTCACTGGCGGACGGTGAACATTTCCGTTGGGGCAGGGGGTGTTCTGCCAGCTGCCGTTTTGGGCATCATCGCTTCGATTGCCTTGCTGCGTTGGTTGCACTGGGGTCAGATCGTGGCGATTGTCGCCCTCTCTTTGAGCCTGGCTGTTGTGCTTCCCTACGCCATCGTCAGGCTTGTGCTCCTGGAGCCGGGCCGGATGGTGTGGGCCGTTTCTGCGCCGCTGGTGTGCGCGCTCAACGTGGCGGCGTTGCTGTTCTGGTGTCGCCCCAGCATCCGGGCCTATCTGCGTTGATGAGGATTCGCTTGGCGGAGCTTGCAAGTTGTGTTATTGGTGACAGTTGGGTGCCTGGCCTTTCCGGCATTGTTATGAACCCTAAGAGTAGCGACCGGTGAGTTCTTCCTCCTTTCCTGGCCTCCTTTCCTCCCCCGCGGCAACTGTGCTCAACCGTGCGTACAGATTGGTGGATCAACAGGGGCGGCCCCATCCCGTCTTGGACGATCTCTACGACTCTCACGAGGCGGCCTGGGCCGAGGCCCTGGAGTGGTGGCAAACGCAGGAGCATCCTTCGCCAGGGCCCGTTGGTGTCGGGGTTGAGGTCAGCACATCGAACGGAGATTGGCGCACCATCCGCCACCCCTGCTCATAATTTCGTCAAGGTTTTCCGTTCTTCCCGTATTCCTTGAAAATGTTCCCTGTGTTACAGAGCATGGGGCCCCTTTGCATGTGAGATGTAAAGCGTCGAACTTTGAACGGTTCCCTCTCTCCATGACACGAAGTCAATCGTCCGTGGGTGGTCCCTCCGCTATGGACACCTTCGATCGGTGGCGTCAGCGCTTTGCTGAGCGTTTACGTGAACCCCAGCTCCGCAGGGTTGCCTTTGCGCTTCTAGCTACTGGCGCAGGCCTTTTGCCCTTGCTGGCGGGTTCCGCCCAGGCTTCCCTGAGCAAAATGCCAACCGATGGGGCGGACACCCTCTTGATGCTGATCGGCTCGGCCATGGTGCTTCTGATGACACCGGGCTTGGCATTTTTCTATGGAGGATTTACACGCTCAAAGAACGTGCTCAATTGCATGATGATGAGCTTCTTTTTGATGGGTCTGATTGGTGTGCTGTGGGTGGTGATTGGCTACAGCCTGAGCTTTGGCCTTGGTTTCAACAGTCCCTTCATCGGAGGTTTAGAGCATATTCTGCTCAACAATGTCGGAGGACCGCTCGGTGATGCTCCTCTGGCCGATGGCTTTGCCATCTCCTCCACATCCTTTGCCCTCTTCCAGGGCATGTTTGCCATCATCACTCCTGCTTTGATCTCAGGAGCCCTGGTCGAGAGGATCAGTTTTAAGGCATGGTTTTGGTTTTGCCTTCTTTGGAGCATCTTTGTCTACTGCCCCATGACCAAAATGGTTTGGGGCGGTGGATTCCTTGGCCCATTTGGTTCCGTAGGAGCCCTCGATTTCGCTGGCGGCACGGTCGTGCACATCTCTTCGGGAGTAGCCGCCCTGGTTGCTGCTGCCATCATCGGCTCGCGCTCCAACTGGCCAGAAAGCCAACGCCCTCCTCACAATGTGCCCTTTATACTTTTGGGCGCTGGTTTGCTGTGGTTTGGCTGGTTTGGCTTTAATGGAGCGAGCATGTTTGCTTCGAAAACCGCTGGTTATCCTTTCCTTACCACCTCTACATCCGCCTCGTCCGCCCTTCTTGCCTGGTGTTTGCTGGAGTGGTTCAAGGATGGGAAGCCCACCGCGGTTGGTGCGGCCACTGGAGCGGTGGCTGGTTTGGTTGGCATCACACCGGCGGCTGGATTTGTCTACATCGGTCCATCCATTGTCATTGGTGCCTTGACGGCGTTGGCTTGTTTCATCGCTGTGCGGATCAAAGCCGCCATCCAATTTGACGATTCCCTCGACACGTATATGGTGCATGGGGTTGGAGGAACGCTTGGTGCCCTGTTGACTGGTGTGTTTGCGGCAAAGAGCCTTGTCCCCGCGGACTATTTCCCCCTCTCAGCAAAAATCTTTGAGGAGGGAGGGAACTTCGGGTTGTTCTTTGCCCAACTGAAAGCTGTC
>JBJTWN010000151.1:0-50483 GCA_046081785.1 Cyanobium sp. | reverse complement strand
GAAAGCAATCTGGGTGGATCGTTTCTGCGCCAGATCGGCGCCGGAGAGGGCGGCAATGCCCTGGCGGTAGGCCTGGCGGGCCTGCTGGATGGCCTGGGAGGATTCGGCGATGGCCGTTTGGGTCAGAGAGAGCTGGCAGCTGAGGGCTGGCAGGAGCTCGCCGGGCAGCAGCTCCGCGGCGAGATGGTATGCGTGCGCTTTTTCCTCCTCACGGCCTTGCTCCCGGTAGGCGTGCCCCAAAGCAAAGGCGGCTTTGCCACCGCCCTGGAGCGCCAAAGCCTGCTCCAGGGCGGATGCGGCGACTGGGAAGTTGTTGGTCTGATGCAGCAGCACGCCCAGGTTGTAGTGGGCATCGGCTAGAGCGGGATCCAGGACGATGGCCTGACGCAGCGCCGCCATGGCCTCGTGGGGAAGGCCGCGGCGGGCCAGGATGCAGCCCAAATTCATCTGGGCCTTGGCCTGGTGGGGGAGGCTCAAGCTGGCCCCCAGGGCCAGGGCCCGTCGGGCGGTCTGCTCCGCCTCCTCCAGCCGACCCTCGGCCATCAACATCGATCCCATGTTGAGGTGGGCCTCCGCCTGAAGGGGATGGCGGGCCAACACCTCCGTCAACATCGCTTTGGCTTCGGCGTGGCGGCCGGCCTGGCTGAGCACATTGCTGAGGTTGATGGAGGCCATCACCGCCTCCGGCGCCAGCGCCAAAGCGCGTCGGAGGGCACCCTCCGCCTCCGGCAGTTGGCCTTGCTGCAGGTGGAGCTCCGCCACCACCAAGGCGTCGTGCGCTGTTTCCGGCCGCTGCAGCAGGCTGGCGCGCAGTGTTGCGATGGCCTCCACCAGCTCACCCTGGCCTTTCAGCAGGGCCACCAACCGGTGCAGAGCATTGGTGGCCCCAGGGTTTTGAGCCAGCTCAGCCTCGTAGGCCTGTCGGGCCTCCCGGGGCCGATCGAGCTGTTCCAGCGCCACCCCCCTCAGCATGTGCAAATTGGCGAGGGGGGGATGGAGGCGCAGGGCCTCTTCGGCCGCCTCCAGGGAGGCCTCGTGCTGCTGCAATTCCGCCCGGGCGGTGGCTAGCCCTCCCCAGGCGGGAAAGTAGCTGCGGTCGCGGCGCAGGGCCTGCTCAAACAGGGCGATCGCCGTTTGCGGCTGCTGCCCCCCCAGCTCCACCAGGCCCAGATCACACCAGGGCGGGGCATAGCTGGGGTCGATCGCTGCCGCCGCCTCAAACCAGAGCTTGGCGCGGATCCACTCCCGACTGGGCAAATAGGTTTTGCCAATCGCTCGGCACACCTCCGCCTGCCGGGAATCGATGGCGTAGGCCTCCAATAGGTGGCGTCGGGCTTCCAGGGGGTCGTGTTGAGCGAGCAGACGCAGCTCTTCCAGTCGATCGGCAGGGGCGACGCTCTCCAGAGTGGCAACACGTTCCGCCATCAGCCACCAAACTGTGTCTCTTTTTGCAGGCTAGAGTCTTGGCTTGAGATCGCCTTCCTCTCCGGGCGGAGCAGAAGATTTCGTAGCAAAGGCTGTTGCCAGAGAGCGATAGCTGAAGGCAGCCAGGCGTTTCTCGAAGCCCACAAACGGCAACTGCGCCAGCACCCGGGGATCGTGGCGGGTGAGCCGCCGAAAGGCGGCCGCCGCCGCCTCCCAATTAGCCGCGATGGCCCCTTGCCGCTCCACCGTGGCCCACTGCCGATCGCTGCCCGCATGCCAGCTGAGAAAGAGCTCATCGATCAGCAACACCCGCTTGGAGAGCACCAACAGATTCAGGGCGAGCAGGGCGCCGATCGGTGGCAGCCCCACGCACGTCTCGCCCAGCTGCAGCCGGGGCAGCAGGGCCAGCGGAAACGCAAAACAGTCATAGCCCGGATGCCAATCCAGTGGGCTGGGCCCAGGCTCCCGGCCGTGAGCTGGCAGTTGATCGCGCCGGTTGAGGATCAGGCTCTCGGCAGGCTGCCACCCCGGCCGATCGGCGCTGGCCCGGCCCCGGCTGGCCTGCATCACCTGTTGGGCCACCAGGTCGAAGGCATAGGGCGGCAGGCAGATGTCGGCGTTGATGTAAAGGGCGTAGGGGGGCAGAGGCGAGGCGGCCTCCTGGTGGGCGGCGGCGACGGCGGCGGCGCTGCCGAGCAGGATGTCGCGCAACAGGGGCAGGCGCCGCTGCTGGGACTCGGGCCCCAGCAGCTCCACAGCCAGGTCGTTGACTCCCGCCAGATGCTCGCTGATGGCGGTCAGGTCCGCTGGTGCCACGCGCACCACCACCTGGGGGCGGGCCAAGCGGGAGCAGGCCACGGCTTCGATCAGGTGTTGGAGCACGGTTTCCTGATCTGGCGGGAGCCGGCCCTCTCGGGTGAAGAGATTCACAAAGAGCAGCAGCCGGGGCTTGGCGTCCTCAGGCCACAAGGGCATACCAGTCGTCCCAGCGTGAGATCTCAGGGAGGAGCCTTCGGTAGCCGTTGCGCGTCAGCAGCGCGAAGATCGCCTGGCGATTGGCGCTGTGGAAGTTGTGCTCCACTGTCACGAGGTGGAAGCGGTAGCGCTCAAAATCGTGCCCTTCCAGGATCAAGCGCTCACTTCCCTCCGTATCCAGCGAGAGATAGCCGATCTCCCGGGGCGCCCCATGCTCGGCGAGCAGATCATCCAGGGAGACGGTGCTCACGGCGTAACGTTTGGAATTGCCCTCCCTGATGGCGGTGGCCCAATCGCCACTGGCGGCGAATTGGGCCATCGAGGAGAGCGCCGCCGAGGAGTGCTGAAAGGTGTCTGTCGCTGCTTGGGTTTCCAGAAACTCCACCTGCTGCCCCGAGCGATCCGTCACACAGCGGTGATCGATGGCGCAATGGCGGTTGGCCCGGAGGGCCTCGTGCCACACCTTCGCCGGCTCCACCACCAGGCCGCGCCAACCCAGGCGGGTTTCCAACAGGTGGGTGTTGCTCAGCTCCACCCCGTCGGTGCCGCCCACCTCCACGAAGTAGCTCGGCAGATCGTGCGCCAGCCACTGGCTGGCCACAAACAGATCTTGCCCCAACTGCGCCTTCGCCTGGGGCAAGAGCGCCCCGAGGCGAAGGCGCTGGCTCTCGCGCAAGGTGCCCCAGAGCGCTTCAATCCAAGCGGGATCCCGTTTCATGGTCAGTTGCCCAGGCTGGGAAGCACGTTTTTCAGCACATCGTCGAGGGAAGGCAGGGTGCTGCGCACGTTGGAGACATCGACGCTGAACCCCGATCCGCCGCTGCCGCCGAGATTGGCATCACTCGCGCTGAGGCTGTCGCCCCCCTCGTAGTCCTTGCCGAAGGCGGTGAGCGACACCGAGCTCACCGTGCCGTCCTCTCCCACCACCACCGTGGCCTTGGCGCCGCTGCCACCGCTGCTGCCGCTCGAGAGGGGCACGTTGGTGTAGGTGCCAGGTTTGTAGCCCTTGCCCGGATCCAGGCCTTCGGCTGTGGTGGTGGGGGTGACCCTTTTGATGTCCACGTTGAAGCCCGATCCCGCGCCTCCCCCCAGATCGGCGGTGTTGGCGCTGAGCCTGTCGCTGGCTTGGTAATCCCGCCCCTGGTCGCTGAGCGCCACCAACTGCACCTTGCCATCGCTGCCCACCACCACCGTGGCCTTGGCGCCACTGCCACTGCCGCCGGTGAGGGGCACATCGGTGTAGGTGCCGGGGGTGTAGCCGCTGCCGGGGCCCAGGCCTTCGGGGGAGCCGCGGGATACCACCTTCGACACATCCACCGCAAAGCCCGAGCCGCTGCCGCCGAGATTGGCGCTGCTGGCCGTGAGGGCGTCGCTGGCTTGGTAGCCGTGGCCGAAGCTGGTGAGGGCCACGGATTGCACCCTGCCGTCGCTGCCCACCACCACCGTGCCCTTGGCACCGCTGCCACTGCCACCGGTGAGGTCCACATTGGTGTAGGTGCCAGGGCTGTAGCCCGACCCTTTGGAGAGCCCTTCCGGCGAGCTGGGGGTTTCCAGGCTTTGATCCAAACTCAAGATGCGGCCGTTGGATCCATCGCTGGAGGGCACCACCTGCGTGGTTTGGTCCAACATCTGCACCTGTCCTTGCACGGCCCGCTCCTTGGTGTCCAGCTGCTCCACCTGCCCCTCGCGGGGCACCACCCCGTTGAGGTTGGGGAGCACGCTGTTGAGCGAGGGCAATTCGGGCAAAGCGGGCAGCTCAGGCAGTCCCCACCCCGGGGTGGAGAGAAAGAACAACAGGGGGGTGCCAATCAGCGCGAGCATGGCCAAGGCCTCGTTTTCGCGGCGTCCAAGCAGCGATCATCCCGACTGTCTCACCGTAGACGCGTGGCGGGAGGCTCCATTGGAAGCTCCATGAATCCTTAAGGCGAGCGTCTATGGCGCCCCGCCCGCCCGCTCCAGAACGCCCTTGCTGCTGGGCACCGCTCCGGAGCGGCGAGGATCCGGCTCCACCGCCTGGCGCAGGGCCCGGGCAAAGGCCTTGAAGCCCGCCTCGACAATGTGGTGGGAATTCACCCCATCGAGCTGGCGCAGGTGGAGGGTGAGCCCGGCGTTGTTGGCCACCGCCACGAAAAACTCCCGCACCAGCTCGGTGTCATAGGTGCCGATGCGTTGGGCCGGGATGCTGAGGCTATAGCTGAGATGGGGGCGGCCGGAGCAGTCGAGGGCCACCTGCACCAGGGCCTCATCCAACGGCGCCAGGAAGTGGCCAAACCGGTGGATGCCACGCCGATCGCCCAGGGCCTGGGCGAGGGCCTGGCCAAAGGCGATGCCCACGTCTTCGTTGGTGTGGTGGTCGTCGATATGGGTGTCGCCGCTGGCGTTGATCGCCAGGTCGAGCAGGCCGTGGCTGCTGATCTGGTGAAGCATGTGGTCGAGAAAGGGCACGCCGGTGGCCACCTGGCATTGGCCTGTGCCATCCAGGCAGAGCCGCACGCGCACATCGGTTTCGCCCGTTTGGCGGTGAACCTCGCCGCAGCGAAGGGTTTCAGCCATGCGGGAGGAGGCGGACACGACGGCCAGGGGGGGATGAAAAGAATCATGGCCCATGGCGTCGCTCCTCGCCAAGCCGGGAAAGGGTGGTAAGCTCTAACAATCTTGACAGGCTTGCGCGGTTTTTGATCAAACTTTCCACTCATCTCTGCTTCTCTAAGTGTTGATATTCACGGCGTAAATGAACGAGATGGCCTCACCGCTTCTCAGGGAGATCGATGGCGTGCTCGCCCTGCCTCTCGCTCGGTTTTCCGTGGATGCACGGGAAACCGAGGGCCTGATTTGGGACCCCGCGCGTGAGCAGATTGTGGCGGAAGCGCTGCCAACCCTCTTCACCTATCCGCCGCAGGATGCCCTGCGCTGGGATGACGCTGGCCTCCGCTCCTCTGCGCGGGAGGCTGGGGCTGAGGCGGAAACGCTGGCAGCTCCTGCCATTTTTGGCGGCTGCCTCATCCGCCACTTCGGCCATTTCCTCCACGAAAGCCTCAGCCGCCTCTGGTGGCTGGCGCCTCTGGCGGGCCTGGAGGGGCCGGCCAAGCAGGCCGCCCTCCAGCTTCAGCAGCTGGAGGGGGATGTGGTGTTTTTCATGCCGCGTTGGCTGGATGAGGGCAAAACGCTCCTGCCCTACATGGAGGAGATTTTGGGCCTGTTGGGCCTGCCAGCCAGCCGCATCCGCATCCTGCAGCGCCCGCTCCGCTTGCGTGAGCTGTGGATCCCGGCCTGTGTGTGGGGATTCGGCTCGGATGCGCGGGCGGTGGATCGCCAGCTGGGCTGCGATTCCCGCGCCTTGCTGCGCCACCTGCTGGCCAGTGCCCGACAGCCCGCCCCGCCCGCGCTGGAGCCCGCCCCCGCAGCGAAGTTGTATGTGAGCCGCAGCGGCCTGCCGATCAGCCTGGGGCGGCTGCTCGGGGATGTGGTGCTCGATCCCCTGCTTGAGGCCTCTGGATACACGGTGTTTCACCCGGAGCGCAGCTCCATCGCCGAGCAGATCCGCCGCTACGGCCAAGCGAGCGACCTGATCTTCATGGATGGCAGCTCGCTCTACCTGCTCTGGCTGGCCAAATTGCGCCCGGGCACCCGGGTGCGCCTGATTCTTCGGCGGCAGCAGGGCCGTTGGATGAGTGAAAAGGTGCTCGAACTTCTGCCCGACGCGGCGCAGATCCGCTGGGAGCTCATCGATGCGCTGCAAGGGGAAGCCCTCACCTCCCCCAACGATTGGGAATCCCACAATGTGGCCGATCTAGCCGCTCTGCTGCGCCAGCTCGGCATCGAAGCTCCAGCGGAGCTGCCCAAACAGGCCGAGGAGGCCCTGGGCGCCTATGCCCGCACCCTGCTGGAGCAGAGCAGCCCTGAGCAGCTGGCCCGCGTGCTGCAGGCCTTGCTAACTGCTCAGGCTACGGCCCCGCGGCGTCCCCCCTCCCGGCGGGAGCGGCTCTACCGCAAAGTGCGGGGGCTGCTGGCCGCCCCCCTCACATCCCGGTGATGCAATACCCCGCATCCACATAGATCACCTGGCCGGTGATGCCCGAAGCCAGGGGGCTGGCCAAAAACGCGGCCGTGCTGCCCACCTCCTCCTGGGTGACGGTGCGCCGCAGGGGCGCCTTCTCCTCGACGTTGTGGATCATCTCGAGGATGCCGCCGATGGCGGAGCTGGCCAGGGTGCGGATCGGCCCGGCGCTGATGGCATTCACCCGCACCTGCTGCTCAGGGCCCAGCTCGGCGGCCAAGTAGCGCACAGAGGCCTCCAGGGCCGCTTTGGCCACGCCCATCACGTTGTAATTGGGGATGGCCCGCTCAGCGCCCAGGTAGCTGAGGGTGATCACGCTGGCGCCCGCGTTGAAGAGGGGCTTGGCGTGGCGGCAGAGGGGCGCCAGGGAATAGGCGCTCACCTCCAGGGCCCGGGTGAAGCCCTCCGGGCTGATGGCGCTGTAGTCGCCGATCAACTCCTCCTTGCCGGCGAAGGCCAGGCAGTGCACCAGCACATCCAGGCTGCCCCACTGCTCGGCCACCCGGGCAAACACCGCCTCGATCTGGGCCGGCTCCTGCACGTTGAGGGGCTCAAACAGGCTGGGCGCCAGGGGAGCCGTGAGGTCGCGCACCTTCCCCTCGAAGCGGCCCTTCTCATCCGGCAGATAGGTGACGCCCAGCTCACAGCCCGCAGCGTGGAGCTGCTGGGCGATGCCCCAGGCGATCGACTTGTTGTTGGCGATGCCGGTGACGAGGGCCTTCTTGCCGCGCAGGTCGAGGAGCATGGGGGACAGGCAGGGAGAGGGAATCGGGGGATTCTCCACCAGCGGCCGGCTACGGCCGAGGCGGCGTGGCTCGGGCCGCAAAGGGATTGATCAGGCTGATCGCCGTGTCGTTGAAGTGGCGAGTGTTGCCCGTGGCTGGCCAAGGAGTTCACTCTGTGGGCCACCGGGCAGGCTGAGCACTCCATGGAGCAACTCAAACACCACCATGACTGGCGGGACGCGAGCTGAAGCGCCAGCACGATAGCCGGCGAGTTCCAGGGGGCCTGCAGGATGGGGCCTGAGCTGCCATGGCGGTGCCCCATGTCTTGTGCCATCTGCCAACTCCATGGGGATGACGCCCGCCGGGAGGCCTATGAGATCGGCCGCGGTGAGCTGTGGCTGTTGCGGCACCACCCCGATCCCGCGCCCCTGGCGGGCTGGTTGCTGCTCGATGCCCGACGCCACTTGGGCGGCCCCCTCAACTTCAACGATCAAGAGGCCGCCGATTGGGGTGGGGCGGTGCGCCACGGCTGCCAAATGGTGCAACAGCTCACGGGTTGCGAGCGGGTGTACGCGATCGCCTTTGGCGAGGGGGCGCCCCATCTGCACCTGCACCTGATCCCCCGCTTCGCGGCGGATCCAGCCAGCGCCGCCTGGAGCGTGGCTGATCTGTATCGGGCCGTGGCAGCCGGCGAACGGCCTGCCGCCGAGCCGTGGCGGGTGCGGGAGCTGGTGGATGCGGCTCGGCAGCTCCTGCAACCAGCCGTCCTGGATGGGGCTGCAGGCTGATGCAGAGCCCCGACCCACCCCCCGCCTTCCAAGGCGGCCGCTGCGCTGCTGAAGCCCGCTTGGCCTTGATCGATCCAGCCCGCTATGGCGCCAGCCGCAACCACCTTGATGGCGCCGTGACGCGCCTCTCCCCCCACATTCGCCACGGGGTGCTCACCCTGGCGGAGGTGCGCGATGCCGTCTTTGCCAAGCTGCGGGAGCGAGGCGGGCCGAGCGCGACGACCCTGCAGGGGGAGCTCTTTGGCGCGGCCGATCTGGCCTGGAGCCCGGCCCAGCGGCGAGCGGGCGAGAAGCTGATCGCCGAGCTGGGCTGGCGCGATTACTGGCAGCGGCTCTGGCGCCTGTGGGGCGATGGCATCTGGCATGACCGCGAACCCCTCAAAACCGGCCATCCCCCCGAGGCCTACGCGCCGCAGCTGCCGGCGGATCTGGCCGCGGCGGCCACCGGCCTGGCCTGCATGGATGCCTTCGCGGCCGAGCTGATGGCCGCGGGCTGGCTGCACAACCACGCCCGCATGTGGTTGGCGGCCTACGTGGTGCACTGGCGGCGGGTGCGCTGGCAGGCGGGCGCCCGCTGGTTTCTCCAACACCTGCTCGATGGCGATCCCGCCAGCAACAACCTGAGCTGGCAGTGGGTGGCCAGCGCCTTCAGCCACAAGCCTTACATCTTCAACCGGGCCAACCTGGAGCGCTTCAGCAGCGGCCGCTACTGCGCCAGCTGCCCCGCCGCCACGCGGGGCGGGGCGGGAGCGCCGGGGGGGTGCCCGTTTGAGGCGAGTTATGAGGGGTTGCAGGAGAGGCTGTTCAGGGCGCCCGGAGCCGGCGGGGCCGCGCCCGAGATGATGCCGAGGCCAGCTGCGACCCTGTCCCGGCTCGAGCTTCCGAGGGCGTCTGGCCCGCCAGCCGAGCGTCCCCTGCTGTGGGTGCATGGCGAGGCTCTGGGTCCGGCGAACCCCGCCCTGCGAGCCCATCCCGGCGCCCCGGCGGTGTTTGTGTTTGACGCGGACCTGATCGACGGCCGCACCGCCACCACCGGCGGCCAAGGCGGCGCTGCCCCCGTGCCCCTGGCGCCAGGCCGGCTGCGCTTTCTCAGAGAGTGTGCGGCGGAGCTGCCGGTGGAGGTGCGCGAAGGCGATGTGGTTGGCGAAGTGCTGGCGGCGGCCAGGGAGGCCGGAGCCGATGGGGTGGTCACCAGCCGGGCAGTGGATCCGCGCTTTGCGGCGATCGCCCAGAGGCTGGCAGCGGCGCTGCCGCTGCAGGTGTTGGAGCCGGAGCCGTTTGTCCACTTGCCCCACTCGGGGCCAGGATCGCCCGACCTGAAGCGCTTCTCTCGCTACTGGCGCAAGGCGGAGCCACTGCTGTGGGGGGGCTGAGCCTCCCCTAATTCCCAAGAGGTCACCAAGCCATGGCGGGGTCAGCTCCCGAACGCCACCTGACAGGCCGCATTGAGCAGTTGGGCCTGGGCGGCGATGGCCGGCTCCCGACCGTTGAGTTCACCGCGTTGGCAGTCGCCTGTCGCTTCAAAGCGAGTGTCCCCCGTGGCGGCGGTGAAGCGGATCATCTGGTCGCTGGTGGGCTCGATGCTGTTGTAATAAAGCGTGTATCCGGCATCCTGCACCACGATCGTGGGCTGGCTGGCGGCAATCGCCTGGTTCACGGCGTTGGTGATCATGGCGGAGGTGGCCAAGCTGCCCACCCCCCAGGCCACGGAACGGGTGGTCCACCAACCCCAGGGCGGATTGGTCCAGTTGCCGTACCAGCCATAGCGCCAAGGCCGCGCCAGCTGCCAGCCCGGCCGCGCCCAGCCGGGCCAATCGTCATCCCATCGCCGCAGCCGATCGACGCCTCGCTCGACCCGCCGGTCCCAATCGCGCACATTGTCGCGCCACTCGTCGCGCACGTTGTTGCGCCACTCATCGCGCACGTTATCCCTCACCCGATCCCAGTTTTTGTCCACCCGATCAAAACTGCGGCGCACCCGATCCTTGTCGATGTTCTGGATCCCGTCCTGCCAGCGATCCCGGGCGCGGTTCCAGTCATCGCGGTCGACGGAGCGGCGGATGCGATCCCGATCGATGTTGCCCATGCGATTGTTCAGCTGGCCTCGGGCCCGATCAAAATCGCGGCGACCCCGATCCCCATCCCCCAGCTTCCGGCTCCAGCCCCCCTCGGGTCTTCGGTTGCCGCGATCCAAGCCCATGTTGCGGCGCCCGAGTCCGGTCGCGCCCCTGCCCCCACCTCCACCCCTGCTGCTCATGCGGGAGCCTCCACCACGCCCGCCCCGCTCCCGTGCCAACAGCACCGGTGCCAAGGGCTGATCACTCGCCCGAGGGCTTGTGGCGGGGGGCCTCAGGACCCCGGCATGGGCGGAGGGAAGCGCCAACGCCAGGGCGAGCAGAGGGACAAGCTGTCGCATGGCGCTCAGGGGGTTTTGGTGATCTGGCCCCCATCCGGGCAGCCCGCGTCGTAGCAGCTGGCGTCAATCCGCCCATCCTTGCCGAAGTGCACCTCCAGCACGCTGCGGCCGATCACCGACTTGCCAAGGTCTTGGCGCACGCTGTTGAGGTAGTTGGGGTTGATGGCGCAAAAGCTGGTGCCATCCAGACAGAGCGCGTTCAGTTCAAAAAAGGCTGCCGCATTGCGGACGCTGCGCCAGCTGCTGGTGCCCTCATCCCACAACTCGATGCGGGTGTAGGGCTTGTCGATCACCCGAAAGCGCACCTCCTTGGAGCTGAGGCGGTGGCGGTATTCGGTGTGGTCGCTGGTATCGAAGGCTTCGATCTGGCAGGGCACCGCATCGGTGCCGTTGAGGCTGCAAAAACTGTCCAGGTTGTAGAGCGTTGCTGCCTGCAAGGACCCGGCCAAGAGCAGCGCGGGGGCTCCCACCAGGCCAGCCGCAGCGGCGAGACGAGGGGGTTTGGAGGGCAGCGGCATCCCGAGGCAGAAAGGCGCGTTCCTCCTCTAGCCAGGGCCACCGCCATTGTCAGCCAGTTGCTTTACAAACCTTGTGAAGCCTGCGGCCTGCGCTTGCAACCGCTGCAGCAGCTCGGGATCGTTGAAGTGTCCCGCTTCGTCAAACTTGTGGTGCACCCCCGCGATGAAGACCCGCTCGGGATAGGCCAGGGCATTGCGGTAGCCGAAGATCATTTGCAGCTGCTCCACTGGCCGCAGGGCGCCCCACAGCCCTGCGGCCTCACCGGTGAAGGCCACAGGTTTGCCTTCAAAACTCTCTGGAAACGCCAGCATGTCAATGAAGACCTTGAGCACTCCAGGGAAACCACCGTTGTATTCGGGTGTCACCACATGCAGCCCGCTGGCATGGAGCACCCGCTGCTGAAACGGAAGGAACGCCGAGGGCTTGGTGGCGTAGGAAGCCGGTTCAAAAATCTCGGCAGGTAGCTCTTGCAGATTCAAAATACTGGCCTCCATCCCCAGCTTCTGATACGTCTCCAGCAGCAGCTGGGCGATGCGCAGGGCATTGCAGTTTGGCCGGTTGGTGCCCGAAAGAATCTCAATCATCCGTTTGACTCCGATCAGGATGCTGGCACCGCTTCCACCACACTCACGGCTGAGGGGGTGGGAACGATGCGGTTGAGCTGAAGACCAGCTCGTTCGAGCAGGCTGGCATATTCGGCCGGGGTGCGTTCTTTTCCGCCTTCGGTCATCACCAACATGTTGAGATCCAGGAGCTTGCCGGGGAAAGGATCGTTGCCTGGCGGGATCACCTGTTCCACGATCAACACGCGGGCGCCAGGGGCCATCGCGGCGCGGATCGCCCGCAGGATCCGCAAACACGCGCTGTCATCCCAGTCGTGGACAATGTGTTTCAGCAGATAGGCATCGGCATCCGGCGGCACTGCCGCGAAGAAATCGCCGCCGCTCACCGCCAGCCGACCCTCCAAGTCTGCTGGGATGGCCACAGGCTCCACCACATGGGGCTGATCGAAGAGCGTGCCCCTCAGGTGCGCATGGCTCCGCAGCACGCCCATCAACAGATCACCGCGGCCGCCGCCCACATCCACCACATGGCTCACCTCGCAGAAGGGATAGATCTCTAGCAGTGCCACAGTTTCTTGCCTGGAGAAATCGCCCATCGCCCGATCGAAAATCTCGCCCCGCTCCTGGTGGTGTTGATACCACTCAAAGATCGACTGGCCGTAGCGGTGGCGAAAGGCATTGTCTCCGCTGCGCAAACTGTGCAACAACGCATCCCAACTCAAATAGTGTTCCACTCCGAGCATGCGGGCGAAATGGCGCAGCGACTGGGGATGATCGCTGCGCAGGAGCTCTGCCAGGGGCGTCAGCGCAAAGCGTCGCGGCCGGGTTTCACGGAAGAGGCCCAGGCTGGCCAAACCCCGCAGCAGGCGAAAGAGGGCGTCGGGATCTGCGCCACAGCTCTGCGCCAGATCCTCCACGTCGCGCTCGCCAAGGGCGAGAGAATCGGCTACGCCCAGCTCTGCCGCGACATGAATCATTTGGGTCACCCAGGCGCCGCTGGCCATGGCCAGCAGTTGATCCACAGGGTTGAGGGAGGGATAAGACATGGAGCGGAAACGCCTCTCTCCGCTCTAGCTGCGCGACAGGTTGTTGTCAGTCAGGTCGTCTTGTTCTGGCGGAGGGAACACCAAATAAAAAAGGCATTCAACGACTGGATATGACGAGTTGTCATTAGAGTTGGTCCTCTGGAAAGCTGGGATGACTCAAGGATTGGAGAGACCAGGAAAAACCATCAGGTCGATATGGCCACCGATCGGATGTCGCCACTCCCGAAATTCCTCAGCCAAGGCGTGATGCTCCTGGATCAGAGCCTGTGATTCGAGATCCTGAAGCCGCTGATGAACAAGATCCAGCGTGTTGTCGATCAATTGAGCGGCCTGTTCAGACGTCATGGTGGGAAGTGCGAAGGGATGGAGTAATTGGGATCGAAAAGCCTTGGCATTGAAAATGAAGTCTCAGCTTTTTAGGGGTCGGATTGGCTGGAGGCTGTAGCGCTGGACACGTGAATCGTTGCCTTGTGCGGAGATGCTCACGGCCATGCGTTGCTCATCCAGGCCGCAGCAGATCGTGGCAAAAGGCATCGGCCAGGGCCACGGCCAGAGCCCAGTTCTCAACATCGCTGCGGCCGGAGGCGCGGCTGGGCTGGAAGCTGTGGTCGCCGCTGGGGATCCAGCTCACCTGCACCCGGGGCGAGAGGGCGTAGGTCTGCACCTCCTCGCGCCGGCCAAAGGGGTCGCGCTCTCCCTGCAGGATCAAGGTGGGGGTGGCCAGCACAGCCAGATGGTCGACGCGGAGTTGGCTGGGTCGGCCGGGGGGATGGAAGGGGTAGCCAAGGCAGAGGCATCCCCGCACGCCGCTTGGGCCAAGCTCATCCGCCAGCAGGCTCGCCACTCGGCCTCCGAGCGATTTGCCGCCGATGATCAGCGGGCCTTGGCCCGCCGCTTCGGCCACCACGGCCCGAAAGCTTTCCTGCAGCTTCGGCAGGGCATCTGGAGCGGCTTTGCGGCCCGAGAGCCGCAGGCGGGCCATGTAGGGGAACTCAAAGCGCAGCACCCGCCAGCCCCGCTCGGCGAGCCCAGCGGCGATGGCCTCCATGAAGGGGCTGTCCATCGGGGCGCCGGCGCCATGGGCCAGCACGAGCGTGGCCGGGGCGTTGTCGGGGCCATCCAGCAGGCGTGAAGCGGGCTCCGGGGGTGGTGCCTGCCCGGCTTCCGCTGAGGCAAGCGGCCTGGGCTCAGGCCGCATCCGACTTAAGAAAACGGCCTGCCAACCGCACCGCCAACACCACTGAGGCGATGCCATAGGACGTGAAGGTGACGGCCTGCCCGGCCGTGCCGGCATCGTAGGCACCGCGCCCCAGCAACACGGTGTCGGCGAGGGAAGCCGCTGTTCCCCAGAGCAGCACCCACACGCTCACGTAGACAACACCGCGCAGGGTTCTGTTCATGGCTCGCAGGCGAACGCCTCACCCTAAACCTGGTGGCGGGGCCACGGGCTTGCCGCCCGATCAGGTGGAGCCGGTGGGGAAGAGGGCTTGGATCTGGAGGCGGATCGTCACATCGCCCAGCAGCTCTTCACCGAGCACGGCGGGTTTGGCCACATTCCAAAAGGTCTGAAACGAGGCGTTGAAGGGCTGGGTGCCGACCCGGAAGAGGCGACCGACGCCCCCACCGATCGGCACGGTCCAGCCCCTGCCGTCGGCGGCGGTCCAGTCGGCGGTGAGGATCGGCGAACTGGTGAGGTACCAGCCTCCGGGCAGGTTGTAGTTCACGAAGGGCTGGATCAACATGGCGTTGACATCCTTTCCGCCCTCGCCGGCGAACGACCAGATGTTGTTCACGAGCACCCCTGCCACCCATGGCCCCCGGGTGTAGACCACCACGCCTGCGGGCCCGGCGCTCCAGCGCTGGCTGCTGAGCGCCACATCCGTGGCGGAAGGGATCACCAGGGTGGGCCCGAACCCCACCATCAGATTGCCTCCGGTGCGGGGCACCAGAAACAGGGTGGGGTTGATGTCGCCGATGCCGATCACATCGGTCTCTCCAGCCAGCGGGCGATGGGTGACGGGCACGATCGTGCGGCTCACGAGCGTGAGCTTGTTGTTCAGAGGGAAGGGCACCACCGGCTGCACATTCCAGACGTTGAAGGTGCGATTGGCCCGGGCGGTGGGGTCGAGCGCACGGGGGGCCCACTGCGTGCCCGGCACGCTGTTCCATTGGATCGGCACGCTGATCAGGGAGGCGACAGGGTTCTGGGCCTGCTTGGCCAGAGCCTCGCTGTTGCCCTCCCTCGCCTCCTCCTCCAGCACCTTCTCGGAGTCGGGATCGGGGCTGGCCTGAACCTGCTGAGCCAGGGCCTCCGAGAGCTTCAGCTCGGAGCAGTCGAACCCCGGGGAGAGTGCCCGGCAAGCCTGCAAGCCCTCAGCCCGGGAGGGGCCTGGCAGGAGCGACCAGATCAGCAGAGCGGAGAACAAAGACGGCAGCGTTCCTGCAGGGAACCTCATGGCGGCATTTGCTGAAGAGGAGTCAAGGATTCCATGGATTGCCTCCCTGAATCCTTCGGCTCATGCTTCAGACACCTTCACTCCCTTCCAGAAGGCGACTCTGCCCTTGATTGCTGCTGCGGCGGATTTCGGGTCGGGATAAAACCAGGCAGCGTTGGCATTCACCTGGCCATCGACGACCACATCGTAGTAATGGGCTTCCCCTTTCCAACCGCAAACCGTGCGGTGGTTGGAGGGGCGAATGAAATCCTTCTGCAGCGAATCGGGAGGAAAGTAGGCGTTGCCCTCCACCGTCACGATGTCATCGCTGAGGGCGATGACTTTTCCGTTCCAGCTGGCTTGCATGGGAATCTTCAGGTGCGCCGGTAGGTTAGAAGTTTGCCGTAGCGATCCGCATCGTTGGGCTTCCAACCCTCTCCACCAGAGCGCTCCAGGCGCAGCGAACCGTCTGAGCCTCCCCTCCCCTCGGCTGGCTTCGACTACCGGGCCGCCTGGTATCCCCTGGCGCCATTGGAGGATCTGGATGCAGCTCAGCCGACGGCAGTGGAGCTGCTTGGCCGCCGCTATGTGATCTGGCGCCCGGCGGGGGAGGGCTTCCGGGTGTTTCTCGATCTCTGCCCCCACCGGCTCGCGCCCTTGAGCGAAGGACGCGTGGATCCGGCCAGTGGCCAGCTGATGTGCAGCTACCACGGCTGGTGTTTTGATCGCGAGGGGCTCTGCCGCCGCATCCCCCAGGCGCTTCAGCCCCAGCCGGGGGAGCGCCAGGCCCGCCATCTGGCCGCCACGGTGTTGCCGGTGCGGGAGGCGGTGGGGTTGCTGTGGCTTTGGCCCGATGGGGAGCGCGCCGAGCTGGCGGCCGCCACACCGCTGCCGCTGTCCGCTTTTGCCAGAGCAGAGGAGGGCTTTCATTGGGGCTCGATCGTGCGGGACCTGCCTTACGACTGGACCACCCTGGTGGAAAACGTGGCGGATCCCGCCCATGTGCCTTTTGCCCATCACGGGGTGCAGGGCCGCAGGGAGCGGGCCATGCCCCTGCCGATGCGGATGGTGAGCGAGAGCCGTGAGCTCCTGGAGGCGGAGGTGGCCGGCCGGGCGATCGCCATCGCCACCCGCTTGATCTTTCAGCCGCCCTGCCTGCTGGAGTATCGCTTCCAGCTGCCCGGGGAGCGGCGGATGGGCCTGATCACCTACTGCCTGCCGGTGGCGCCTGGCCGCAGCAGGGTGGTGGCGCTCTTCAGCCACAACTGGATCTTTCCTTGGTGGATGCGGCGCCCCCGCTGGTGGGATCACCTCACCAACCGCAATTAGGTGCTCGATGGCGACCTGTTGATGCTCGACCGCATCGAGCGGGAGCTGGCTCGTCGCCGCGCCGCTGGTCAGCCGGCAGATTGGCGCCATGCCTACCGCTTGCCCACGGCCGCCGATCGGATGGTGATCGCCTTTCACCATTGGCTGGAGCGTTATGGAGCCCCGCCCTGGGAGACGCTGCTGCCGGGAGGAACGGTTTCCGCCGCGGAGGGCATGGCTGCGGTGATCCCAGCCTGGAAGTCGCCAGAGGAGCTGCCCGCTCGAGAGGAGATGCTGCTGGATCGCTACCAACAGCACACGCGGCACTGCGCCAGCTGTCGCGGTGCGCTGTTGGCCACCCAGCGGTTGGAGGTGGCGGGGCTGGTGGTGTTGGCCCTGGGCCTGGCAGTGGCGGCTCTGCTGCCCGAGGCCTGGCGGCTGCCACTCGGCCTGCCCCTGGCGCTGCTGGCTTTGGCGGGTGGCGCCGGTGCGGCAGCCCTGCGCTGGGGCTTGGAGCCTTGGTTCCGCTACAGGCCCTACAGGCATGCGCGGCGATGAGTGCACGACTGGCCCCGCTCCCC
Organism: Cyanobium sp.; assembly: GCA_046081785.1. Lineage (GTDB taxonomy): Bacteria > Cyanobacteriota > Cyanobacteriia > PCC-6307 > Cyanobiaceae > Cyanobium. Next base: position 33,645 of record JBJTWN010000151.1, on the reverse strand, counting down.
CTTGCCCTGCTCAGCCTCTCAATGCTTGCGATAGGCACCCCTGCCTTCCCAGCCCCCCTCCCGCTGGAAGAGATGCTGGAGCCTGTGCGCACGCGCCATGGGCTGCCTGCTTTGGCAGCGGCCGTGGTGATCGAGGGGAAGCTGGTGGCCGTCGGCGCGGTGGGAACCCGCAGGGCTGGAGCCCAGATCCCCGTGCGGCGCAACGACCGCTTCCACCTGGGGTCTGACACCAAGGCGATGACCTCCCTGCTGGCAGGGATGGCGGTGGAAGCAGGGAGGGTGCGATGGACCTCCACCCTGGCTGAGGTGTTTCCTGAGCTGGCTGATCAGATGGCGCCTGGATTGGGAGGTGTGACCATGGTTCAGTTCTTGTCCCATACCAGCGGGGTTCCCAGCGACAATCAGGCATTCCTTTCCCTGCTTGAGCGGGGAAGACGGCAACCTCAACGATCTGCGCTACTGGTTGGTGGGGCAGTTTGTGAAGCAGCCGCTGGCCAGCCAGCCGGGCACGCGCTTTGCCTACGCGAACATGAACTACGTGATCGTTGGCGCCATGTTGGAGCGTGTCAGCGGCAAAACCTGGGAGGAACTGATCACAGAGCAACTGTTCCTGCCGCTGGAGCTGGGCACGGCTGGATTGGGGCCGCAGGCGACCCTTGGAAAGATCGACGCACCGCTCGGCCATCAGATGGTTGGTGGCCAGCTCAAAGCGATGCTGGCGGGCCCCAGCGCCGACAATCCGCCGATTATCGGCCCCGCTGGCACGGCGCACATGTCGGTGCTGGATTTTGCGCGCTGGGCCGGCTGGAATGCGGGCGAGGGCAAACGGGGGCCGGCCTTGGTGCGCCCCACCACGCTGAAAAAGCTCCACACTCCTGTGGTGGCGATCCCGATCGGACCCAACGGGCGGCCCGGCACCCCCACTCGTGGGAGCTATGGCTTGGGGTGGGGTGTGGTGACGGTGAGCTGGGCTCCTGGTCCCCTGATCCAACACACGGGCTCCAACGGCATGAACCTCGCGCACATCTGGCTTGAGCCGAAGCGCGACGTCGCGATGGTGGTGCTCACCAACCTGGGCGGCGACCAGGCTGATGCGGCCCTGCTGGCGGTGGCTCAGCAGCTCTATGGCCGGTTTGCGGGGGGGAAAGTTGGAGGGCTCCAGCCCTGAGCGGCTCGGCCATCCCGACCAGCCGCTAGGGGGCCGTCTCGACGCGGGTCGCATCCACCATCGGCATCTCCGCGTTGCCCCACGCCCCCCGCCCCAGCAGCGGCTGGGCCCCCGGACGGGGCCGTGCCGCTTCACCGGCGGCGAAGGCGGCGTCGGTCCAGGCGAGCAGCAAAGGGCCCAGCACCCCGCCGTCAGCCCGGCCTTCAGGCCTCAAGTTGAAATGGTCACCGCCGTTCACGAGCACCAGCTGGTTGCCACGCCTGTGCTCCGTGCGCATCGGGTCGATCGCCTCTGGATCCGGCGGCACCACCCAATCGCGACTGCCGCTCACCAACAGCACCCTGGCGCTCAGATCCGCCCCGGAACCCTTCGGAAACAACAGAGACGCAGGCGGGCTCACCGCTGCCACGGCGATCACCCGCCGATCGCTGATGGCGGCTTTGCTCACGGCTTGCAACCAGCTGCATTGCAAGGTCCAGCTGAGGTTGCGGTTGGGGTCATCCACCTCGTCGCACCGCTTGAGAAGGTTCGCCTCCATCGGCCGCACTCCCGCCAGTTGCAACACCGTCGTGCCCCCCCAGGAATGGCCGAGCACCACCACTTGCTGGTTGTTGACCTTTGTGCGCAAGTCGAGGGAGGAGGCCTGATCCATCACGGCACTCAGATCCATCGGCCGCAGGGCCAGCTCCTTCGGGGAGGGCGGTGGCGCCTTGCCAGCCAGCACGGCCTGCTGCTGGCTGCTGTCGCTGCCTGGATGGCGGGGCAGGATCACGGTGTACCCCCTGCTGGCGAGCAGCCGTCCCCATCCCTCAAAGCTTTTGGGATCATCCCAAAGGCCATGGGAGATGAGCACCAGTCGCCCATTGCCCTGCGCCTGGGGCTCCACCACCACCAGCTGGAGAGGTTCCTTGCGGTGGGCCACCGAAAGTTTCAGGGTCCGTGTGGTGGTGGCTCCGCTCGGGGCGGTTGGGGCTGGCGCGGGTGGCGCCGGCGGCAAGCCGGCCAGCAGACGCTCCGCTTCGTCCCGCTGGGCCAGCATGCGATTGCCCAGGTTCCTGGCCTGGGCCAAATCGATGATGAGCCGTTGGCCGGGCAGTGCCTCAATCAGATCGAGCAGGGTGGGTTTGCCATTCCTGGAGGCCTGATCCAGTGCCGCTCGGAGCTTCTGTCCTGTGAGATCAAGTTCCTGGCCCTCCACCTGGCCGAGGGAGGAGAGCACCAGCATGGCCTGCTCCACCAGGGGAGACCCCACCGAACCATCCACGATGTTGGTGAGGGTGAGGGGCACCGGCTGATTCAGCACCTCCCACAGCTGGCGGCCCACGTTTCCATCGGTGGCGCGGTCCAGCTCGGCCAGATCGCTATTGCCGTTGCGCAGGGCCTCCGGACTGCGCAGCTCGCTCACCTTCATGGTGAAGCCTGTATCCAGCAACGGAATCTTCACCACCACCTCCTCCAGGGCTCTGGCAGGAGCGAGGGGGGCCAAGGGAAGCAGGGTGCTGAGCAGGCCCACCAGGCTGGCCCCGAGTCGTCTGTTGAGGCCCCTTGCTGGCCCTCTGTCCACCCATGGGCGTGAACAGGTGTGGGGAGACGCGGGGGCTGATGCCATTGGGAGGGATGGGGGCATCCGCTGATGGTCCTGCTGCAACAGCCCTTCAACCTATGTGCTGGCCAAGCCCTCTTTATCCCCTCCAGGTGGGCACGCCTCCGGCCAAGAGGGTGCCTCGATGACGCCAGAGGGCTTCCGGGGTGACGGCGATGCCCCGTCGCCGGGCCACATGGACGGCCTCTTGGGTGGTGCAGGAGGCCTTCAGGGCATGGGCGAAGGATTCATCCCGCTGGGCCAGGGTTTTGATCTCGTGAAGAGCCCTGACTTGGTCGGTGAACTGGTGGCCTGCGGCTGCAAGGCCCGGGGATTGAACTGTATGCATGGTGACACCTTCAGGTGTTGAGATCACCATAGACCTGCTGTCTTGAGGTGGGACTAGGCAATCGCGCTTATTCCAGGGGCCTAGCCCCATCCCCGCGCCTTAGACAGCCGCAGGGCCTCTCCAACCGCATCGATGCAGCGCTGGGCCCGACGTTTCGCTTCATCTTGGCTGCGTGCTCCCATCACATAGGACCGCAGCTCCGACGGGGAAGCGATCGGTGTCAGCAGGGAACGCTTGCGGGCTCCGAGCGCTGGATCCTCCAGCAACCGGTTCACCAGCCCCTTCTCCCAGAGCCTCTCGCCGGGCCGCCTCGGCCCGAAGAGGTGATCCTCCAGGCTGGCCAGAAGTTCTTGCTTCAGGGCTTCAAGCTGCTCGGCGCGCAGGCGGCGGCTGTTGGGCAGTCCACCGGCTGGCGTTTGCTCCACACTCCAGCTCAGGCCAGTGCCCGGTAGCCCCACGGTGGCCCGGGTCCCGCCGGAACGGGCCACGGGGATGTTGAGGCTTGCCCCGGGCCCCCCCACGGAAATGGAGCTCAGCCCTGCCTTGCTGAAGTTGAAGCGCAGGGGACCTAAACGGGTGGAGTGTCGAAATCGGAAGCCCATCGGTTTCGTGCAGCACCTCACAGGATTGGCTCAACCAGGCAACGGTCTGCTCAAAGCGTGCTGCTCTTGCCCCTTTGCATTTTGCCTCTGGCGATGGCACCCCTCCCGAGCCGAATGAGCCCGAAGCCTGTGACATACATCCAGAGGCCGTACACCGCGGCGGGTATGGCCATCTCCGGATTCCGCAGGAACCCGGCTGTGATGGCGATCGCGAGGGTGCAGTTTTGGATGCCCACTTCCACCGCCAAAGTGATCTGCTGGGCGACCGGAAGCCCCAGCAGTCTGCCCGCCAAAACCCCAGTCAAGGTGCCCAGCCCATTGAGCAGCACCACAGCCAGGCCCACCTTCCAGATGAATTCCGGCAGCTTGGCCCCCTCGCGAATCAACAGCAGCAGGATGATCCAACCGAGGAGTCCTGCGGCGAGCCGGCTCACCTGAGTCTCCATGCGGAGGGCCGATGCGGGGAAACGCCACCGCAACGCCATGCCAATCGACGTGGGCACCAAGGTGATCAACAGGATCTGCAGCATCGTGGAGCCGATGGGCAGGCTGATTGGCGCATCGCTGCCCATCAGGGTCCACAGCGCCTGCTGGGCCAACAAGGGGATGGTGAATACAGTGATCAGGCTGCTGATGGCCGTCAGACTCACCGAGAGGGCTACATCGCCTTTGGCGAGATAGGTGATCAGATTCGAGGAGGGCCCCCCCGGGCAGATGGCCACCACCATCAGGCCGACGGCCAGAACCGGTGGCATGGGCAGCACCCCCACAATCAACGCCCCAATCAATGGCAGGAGCACCACCTGGGCAAATGTGCCCACTGCCACGCCTTTGAGATCTCGGCTGATGCGCTGGAAGTCCTCTGGCACGAGGCCCAAACCCATCCCCAGCATCACGCTCGCCAGAGCCAGGGGCAGCAACACCGTCGTCAGAAGATCGCTTTGCATCGGAGTGTGAGGGGCATGGAGGAAAGCGAAGTTTGGTCGCCGGGCTGGAGCCTGGTTTCACGCCACGGGCGACAAGCCGGGCAGTGTGACATTTTGTATGTCTTCCCGACGGTGATCCACTCGAACTCTAGACAGGATCAGAAGGGCTAATTCGAACGGACAATGTACTCATCACCCAAGCCTGGATATGTCAAAGGCCTCAGAGACGAGGAGGCTCGTCAGTTACCACCCCTCATCTTTGAATATCTGGATTTTTTGCGCCCCGATGATATCGATGCTGAAGATCCCCCCATGGTCCAGGCGCAGCCGCGCCTGGACCTTCCATCTCCCCAGGGTCCGAGTGGCTATCTGGTTTCCAGCACGGCGCCAGAGAATGTGGAAGACTATCTGCCGGCTTCCTTGGCTCGCAGCTGGCAAAGGGCAACAGGTCGCGAAGGGGAAATCGACGGACAAAATGCCTCAATTCTCAAGGAGATTGCCGATAAGCTTTCCGGCACCAATGCTCACGAGAGGGAGATCCTGATTGCTGTGCATGGATTCAGCACGGATGCCCCCAGCGCGATTGGCTGGTATCAACAAATTTATGACTACGCACGCTGCCATCCTTTGTTGAAGTCAAGGGAGACGATTTTCATTGGCTATCGATGGCCATCTGAGAAGACACTCTTTACCTTGGAAAGGATAAAATTTGCTTGGCAGGCCCTGCCCAACTTGCCAAAGGGGATGTTTCTCCTGGGTTTGGCTGTGGGGATCGGTGCTTTGTCTCTTTTGTTGTCCCGTTCGATTTTGGGAGCTTTCACGAGAGTTTCCTCACACTTGGAGCAATGGATCCCTGGCCTGATTGCCGGTGTTCCGTGGGCTCATGTCTTGGCAACGGTGTTGGGAGCTCTCACGGGATTTCTAGCCATTGTGTTGCCTTTGCTAGCCGCATTCGTGTTGGCCCTCGTGGTGCAGCGTCTGGTTGTTTATTTTCGAGATGTTTTTCGAGCCAATTACTTTGCCACTCCCGATTTGGTCGAGCTCGTTCAGCTTCTGAGCGCTGAGTTGGAACGCCGTGGGATAGAGGGTGTGAAGCTCAGCTTTCTTGCTCACAGTCTTGGCTGTGGAGTCACCACTAACGCCATTCGAATTATGGTGGATGCCTTCCCTTCTCAAGATCCGGCCGCCAGGAAGTCGATCTCGCAAATCTCTAGTTCGTTGAGCCTGGGTCGCTTGCTCCTTGTCGCACCCGATATTCCAATCGAGTCTGTGATCCCTCGACGTTCCAACGTGTTGGTGTCCTCAGTTGAGCGCATCTCAGAATGCCATGTGTTTACCAACGAAGGTGATCTCGCCTTGCGATTGGCCTCTACGGCAGCCAACTTTTTCAGTTTTCCGGCACGGAGTATCTATAGTGGCTATCGCCTTGGCAATTTAACGGCGAGACATTTTGCTAATGAGCATGATCGCCATGGGCTTTTTCAAAGGATTTCCTATGGGATCGTCCCGCCGATGGATGGCTCTGATTTGCCTGCTTCTAAGCTTGAGCTCAGGGCTTCAAATGCAGAGCATCGCAACCTTGCCGAACCGCCATTTGGGCCGTGGTTTGATCGTTCCGAAACAGGCTTGACAAATAGGATGAGTTATTATGATTGCACTGATTATATCGATCGGCTTGCGCCGCATGAGCCAAGCAGGGGGCTCTTAACGGCAGCTCGTTCTCTGCGTGCCATAAATATCCTTGGATACGCATCTCTGCTCAGGGCTTATATTTGTGGCGAGGTTGATACTCATGGTGGTTATTTTAAGGGCCCTGCTTGTAAGGAGTTGATCTATGTGTTGGCCTTTGTTGGATTCGACGCGCTAGTGCTTGATCTTAGCCGCAGTCATTCCGACCTTTCTCAAGTTGCCAAACGGCATCAACTCCAACTAATTCTCTCTCCCCGTGAAAGACGTCGTCTTCAGAGCTTGATGGACATCCTGGAGGGTTCCTCGTCGAGATTGGATAAGGCTGTGCTTAAAATGGAAAAAATTAGGGATGAGCAAGGGAAAAAGTGGTTGATCATTGGTGATGTGATGATCCCGATTAGGGCCGATTGATTGAATTTCTTTGCCTCTTTCAGCAGCCCCCTTAACCGGTTCCCGTCCGGGCGATGTCCAATACATCCGCCATCGATCGGATCTGATCAATGGTGTCATGCAATTGGCCATCGCTGCTGAGTTCCACTCGCAGATCGATGCGGGCTGGTCGGCCTGGTGTCGTACGCACCCGGGCGTCGCTCACATTGATGCGATGGTCGGAGAGGCGGGTGAGGATGTCTTTCAGCACGCCCACCCGGTCCAGCACCTCTATCCGCAACTGCACCGGGTAGCGGCGGCGCTGCTCCTCTGCTGCAGAGGGATTCCAACGCACGGGCAGACGCCGTTCGCCTGGAACCTGGCTCAAGTTGCCGCAATCCTGCCGGTGGATGGTGATGCCGTGGTTGCCCAGGGCCACTGTGCCAACAAACGGCGCGCCAGGCAGGGGGCTGCAACAGCCCCCGAGGCGGTACTCCAGGCCTTCCAGCCCCAGGATCGGACTGCCCGACGTTGGGGGGGCTGGGCTGGTGGCCTGGGCGGCGGCGGCGACTCCGGCAGCCACGGCCTCATTGCTCGGCGGCGGGCTGGCCGTGGCTGCGGCGCGCCGGATCTCCTACCGCAGGAGATTCACCACCTGCTGCAAGGTCACCCCACCAAACCCCAGGGAGGCCAGTAGATCCTCCGTGCCCACCAGGTTGCAACGGCGGGCCACCCGGGCCATGGCTTCGCCCTTGAGCAGGGCATCGAAGCCCTCCCTCCCCAGCTCCCGCTCCAGCATCTCGGTGCCGCGCAGGATGTTGTCTTCCCGGTGGCTGCGCTTGTACCAGGCTCGGATGCGATTACGGGCCGTGGGAGTGGCGACAAAATTGAGCCAATCGAGGCTGGGATGGGCAGACTTGGCCGTGATCACTTGCACGAAATCGCCGTTGTGCAGCTGGGTGGCCAGCGGGCACAGGCGATCGTTGATCCTCACCCCCTGGCAGTGATTCCCCACTTCGGAGTGGATGCGGTACGCAAAATCCACCGCCGTGGAACCCTTGCGCAAGCCCACCACATCCCCCTTGGGAGTGAAGACAAACACCTCTTCATCAAAGAGGTCTTCCTTGATTGAGGCCAGGTAGTCGCTGCTGTCTGCCGACCCCCCATCTTTTTGCCAATCCACCAGCTGCCTCAGCCAGTTGAAACGTTCGGCCTCGCCACTGGCAGGAGATCCGCCTTCCTTGTATTTCCAGTGGGCTGCAATGCCGAATTCCGCCACCTGATGCATCTCGCTGGTGCGAATCTGCACCTCAATCGGTCGATGACGTCCAATCACGGCCGTGTGCAGCGACTGGTAGCCATTGGGCTTCGGTAGACCGATGTAGTCCTTGAAGCGGCCCGGGATGGGTCGGAAGGTGTCATGCACCACAGCGAGGGCGCGATAGCAGCTCTCGACGGAGGGGCAAATGATTCGGACGGCAGCGATGTCGTAGAGCTCGTGAAACGCCTTTTGCTGGCGCTGCATCTTGCTCCAGATTCCATAAAGATGCTTGGGCCTGCCATGCACCTGGCACATGCCCAGACCCACGGCTTCCAAGCGCTCGCGCAACAGGTTGGCGGTCACCGCCAGCCGCTCCTCCCGCTCGCTGCGCTTGGTGGCCACCGCCTGCTGGATCTCGCGGAAGGCCTCAGGCTCAAGGATCTTGAAGGCCAGATCCTCCAATTCCCATTTGAAGCGGCCGATGCCGAGTCGGTTGGCCAGGGGGGCGTAGATCTCTCGGGTTTCCCGGGCAATGCGCTGCTGCTTCTCCGGCTTGACGGCACCCAGGGTGCGCATGTTGTGCAGCCGATCGGCCAGCTTCACCAGCACGACTCGGATGTCGCTGGCCATGGCCAGAAACATTCGCCGCAGGTTTTCCGCCTGGGCTTCGGTGTGATTGTTGAAGTGAATGCCCCCCAGTTTGGTGACCCCTTCAACAAGGGCGCGCACCTCCGGGCCGAAATGCTCTTCAAGCTCCTGCGGCGTCACTTGCGTGTCTTCCACCACATCGTGGAGGAAACCGGCGGCGATCACCGCCGCGCTGGCCCCGATGTCGCGCAGCAAATCAGCGACGGCAATGGGATGGACGATGTAAGGCTCCCCCGTGGCCCGAAATTGGCCTTCGTGCAGCTGGAAGGCAAAGTCAAAGGCGGAGGCCAATAGCGCTTCCGTGTCGGTGGGGCAGCTATCGCCAGGCCCCGGAGGCACGTGACGCACACACTCCTGCAACCATTCGGGCAGGGGCACGCCGTAGTCGGCGGGTTCGTGAATCTCTTGGCGGCGCAAGGCGCTCAGAGGGGGGGGCGGAGCAGGGGCATCCACAGGATCGCCAGACACACTCCCGGCCTCTGGAGCGATCCATTCGGGGATGGTCCTGAGCATCGACCTCCTCACGATCTAAACATGGTAGTCATCCTTCAACCCCAAAGGAGCAGCCAGGCACTTCTTCATCTCTGCTGAATTCCCTGGCGGCACTCTCCCCGGCTGTGGCTTCCTCCGCGCTCCGCCATGGGCGATGCCATCGCCTGGAGGTTTCCTGAGAGAACGGGGAGGCCATCGACCAAGTGGTTCAGCAGGCAAGCTGGTGCGAGTCTCCTCGCCGCCATGGCGTCCCCTCCCCCTGTCGCGTCCCATCAGCAGACAGAACAGGTGTTGGAACTGCAAGGGCTGGTCGTGCGCTACCCAGGCGCGCCCGCCCCAACTTTGGATGGCCTCGATCTCTCGCTTTGTCGTGGCGATCGCGTGGCTCTGGTGGGCCCTTCCGGCTGCGGCAAAAGCACCGTTGCTCGCGCTGCGTTGCAGCTGCTGCCCCCGGGCAGTGTCTGCCAGGGCAGCTTGCGCCTTGCTGGCGAGGATCCCCGCCTCCTCAATCAAGACGCCCTGCGGCATCTGCGGGGGGAGGCCGTGGGCCTGGTGTTTCAAGATCCCATGACCCGCCTCAACCCTCTGCTCACAGTGGGGGAGCACCTGCGCGACACCCTGGCCGCCCACCGGCCCTCAGGGCGTCGACAGCTGCGGATCAAGGCGGAGGAGCTGCTGGAGCGGGTGGGAATTCCGCCAGCCCGCTACAGCAGCTATCCGCATGAATTCAGTGGCGGCATGCGGCAACGGGTGGCCATCGCCCTGGCCATGGCCCTCAGCCCACCGCTGGTGATCGCCGATGAACCCACCACCAGCCTGGATGTGGCGGTGACCATGCAGGTGATGGCCGAACTCTGCGGACTTTGTCAGGAGTTGGGCAGTGCCCTGCTGCTGATCACCCATGATTTGGCCATGGCCGGGCGCTGGTGTGAGCGCATCGCGGTGCTGGATGGGGGGCGGTTGGTGGAGGAGGGCTCAAGCCACCAGGTGCTGACCGCTCCCAGATCTTCGGTGGGACGGCGATTGGTGCAGGCCGTCCGGGAGCGGGAAGGGGGTCACAGCCTGGCGCCAAACGATGCGCCTGTGCTGCTGGAATTGCAGGAACTGCGCAGCTGGCACTCCCTCCCCTCGCCTCCCTGGGCGCCCCGGTGGCTGAAGGCCGTTGATGGGGTGAGCTTCACCTTGCATGAGGGGGAAACCATTGGTGTGGTGGGCGCTTCCGGCTGCGGCAAGAGCACCCTCTGCCGTGCCCTGATGGGGCTCGCACCGGTGCGCGGCGGAACGGTGCGCCTGCTGGGACAGGATCTGCACCACCTGCGGGGCAGCGCCCTGAGGCAAGCCCGTCGGCGGTTGCAGATGGTCTTTCAAGATCCCTTGGCCTGCCTCAACCCCCAAATGTCCGTGGGCGAAGCCGTGGCGGATCCCCTGCTGATTCACCAGCTGGCGAGCCGTCCCGAGGCTCGCCGCAGGGCCCGAGAGCAGCTGGCTGCGGTGGGTCTGGAGCCTGCCGATGCCTTTGAACACCGCCGTCCTCGCCAGCTCTCCGGCGGCCAGCAGCAGCGGGTGGCCATTGCCCGTGCTCTGATCCTTCAGCCTCGCGTGCTGCTCTGCGATGAGAGCGTGAGCATGCTCGATGCGGAGGTGCAGGCTGAGGTGTTGGCCCTCTTGAGGGATCTCCAGCAGCGGCTGGGACTGGGGTTGCTCTTCATCACCCACGACCTCTCCGTGGCGAGCGGCTTCTGCCATCGCGTGATCGTGCTGGAGGGAGGCCGCATCGTGGAGGAGGGGCCGGGGGCGGCGTTGCTGAGCCACCCCAAGACGGCCATGACCCGCCTCCTGGTGGAGGCCTGTCCGCGCTTGCCCGCTGTCGCCCCCTGAGGTTGCCTGTCAGGGTTCACAACAGGAAGACTGGGGCCGTCAAGGGGGACCAACCATGCTCAACAAACTCCTGCTTTCCATACGGTTGTTGCTGGTGGTGCCGGTGCTGGGTCTCTTCACGGCCAGCATGGCCTTGTTTGCCAAGGGGATGCGGTTGGTGGTCGAGCAGCTCGACAACGCGATCGACGTCCCTGCGGAAGGGCACGATCTGCCTCAGTTTGAGGTGAATGTGTTGGAGGGCATCAACCTGTTGCTGGTGGGGGCAGGCTGCTTGATCTTGGCGATCGGGATGTTGTCCCTGTTTGTCAAACCCCTGCGGTTGCCCAGCGTGATGCGGATGGAGAGCTTCCACAGCCTGAAGGGACAGTTCGCCAATTTCGTCATTCTCGCCATGGCGGTTTCCTTTCTTGAGACCCTCAGCAACCTGCAGGCGATGATTCGTGACCCCGGCAGCAATGGCAGCGAGATCTTTTTCGCCGGGGCTGGCATGGCCCTGGTCACCCTGGCGCTGCTGGCGTTCAAATACTGGGGGGGCGAGCACCATGATTCTCCAGCCGCGAATCCCTCGTCCGGGCCAGGCAGGCCACTCTGATCGGATGGCCTCTCAAGCACAGATCATTGACCGAGGCCCCCCGTGCCCAGGCTGGAGGGTGGGCCTGAGGTTCCCAGAGCACCTCCCCCGTTGAGAGGAGATGGGGGTGGATTTTGGGCGTCGAAATCTGCAAGTTCCGGCATGGCCTGCTGATTTTCAAGCAGCTGGGGCCTCGTGAGCATGGGAGAGCCGGTGCTGAGCTTGGGGGTGGAGGGGGCATCGCCGCCGGTGCTCTTGGGCAGAAGCCAATGAACAGACAGCACGAGTGCGATCAGCACCAAGAAGAGAGAGCCCAGGCCGATCGCGAGTCGCCTGTCACCGGAAGGGGAGGCTGGATCGGGCTCCAAAGTCTTCAGGGAGCTTTCCTCCCTCCAATTGGACAAAACCTAATCCCCTCCATGCCAACATGCGCCCGCCTGGCCCGCATCGGGTGGTTGTTCCCCTTCAGCCCAGGATCGCTTCCTCGGCAGCCCCCCGCTCCATGGGTCGCCACCACCGCCTCGTGCTGCTGATCACCCTAGTCATCGGCCTGCTGCTGTTCGTTTGGAAGCTCGGCAGTACAGGATTGGTCGATGAGACACCCCCCTTGTTCGCTGCTGCGGCTCGGGCCATGCACGAGAGCGGTGACTGGCTCATTCCGCGGGTGAATGGCCTCCCGCGCTACGACAAGCCCCCGCTCGTCTACTGGCTGATGGGACTGCTTTACGCTCTGCCGGGCCAGGCGATCTGGAATCCCCTAGGCTCCTGGGCCGCGGCCTTGCCCTCCGCTCTGGCCACGGTCGCTGTGATGCTTGGCCTGGCGGACACCCTGCTGCGCTGGCCCCAGTCCAACCAGGAGCGCGCTGTTCCCACGGCGGAGGCGGCCTTTCCCACCCTTCCCCTGGAGGCGGCTCTCGCCTTCGCCCTCTCGCCGCTGGTGCTGCTCTGGGGTCGCACGCCGGTGAGCGATGCTCTCTTTTCAGCCCTGCTGGCCCTGACCCTGCTCCTCTTCTGGCGTTGCCATGCCGCCGGCGGAGGGGCCTGGTGGCCCGCTTGGATCTTGTTGGGGCTTGCCGTCCTCACCAAGGGACCTGTGGCCATCGTGCTCGCCGTGATCACCTTGCTCCTTTTTGGGTGGGTGCAAGGCGATGGCCAGGCCCTGGTGCGCCAGTTGCATCCCCTGCGGGGACTCCTGCTCACCAGCGTTGTGGCTGTCCCTTGGTATGGCCTCGCCCTGGCCAAGGAAGGGCGTCCTTTCTGGGACAGTTTTTTTGGCTACCACAACCTGCAGCGCTTCACCACTGTGGTGAACCACCATCTTCAGCCTTGGTGGTTTTTCGGCCCCGTTCTGCTGGTGGCCAGCCTGCCCTTCACCCCTCTGCTTCTGCTGGGGTTGGCCCGTGCCCTGGGGCCATTGCGCTGGAGCCGCCAGCCGCTGCTGGCGGTGTCCCCTCCCCTTTCGCTGGGACGTTTTTGTGCTTGCTGGTTGCTGGCCGTGCTTGGTTTCTTCACCCTGGCCTCCACCAAGCTCCCCAGCTACTGGTTGCCGGCGGTGCCCGCGGCGGCCGTGCTGATCGCCCTCGCCACAAAAGACCGCCGGGGGCGCTGGGCCTGGCGGGCCACTCTTGTGCTCACCGCTTTGCTTGCGGCGGTGTTTTTTGCGGGCCCATGGTTGGTGCCTCTGATCCGCGACCCGGAACTTCCCACACTGCCGGCCGAGCTCATCCGCGGCGGCCGTCTGCCGTGGGCAGGCGCCTGCTGGCTTGCGGCTGCTCTCCTGGGCTGGGCCTTCTCATCGACCTCCCAGGGGGGCCGGCTATTGGCCCTCCAACTGCCACTGGTGCTCTTTGTGCCCCTGGCCCTCTTGCCCAGCTGGGCCCTGGGGGATCGGCTGCGGGGCCTGCCCGTGCGCACCTTGGCAGCGAGCATCAGCCGGCAGGCCCAGCCCGGTGAACCCCTTGCCATGGTGGGGATTCTCAAACCCTCACTGCATTACTACAGCCGCCGGGTGGTGATCTACGAGGGCATTCAGCCCGGGGCTTTGCGCAATCTCAGCGATCGCCTGCGCCATGAACGGCGTCGGGGCCAACAACCCAGCCTTCCCCAGGAGCAACCCACCCTTTTGCTGGTGATCGACGCAGGCACCGCCGCGTCGCCCCATTGGCAGGGGTTGGCCCCTGTGGAGCTGGATCGGGCTGGTCTCTATCGGCTCTGGCGCCTGGATCGGCGCCTTTTGGAGGCGAGAGCCGAAGAGCTGGCTGCCGTTGGCGTCCCGCTGGAGTGGCGGCGCCCGGTGCCGGAGCGCTACTGAGCGGAGGGGCGGGCACGAGGCAACCTCAAGCCGCGGCCACCGGATGGCGGGTCAAGTCGCGGTAGAGGGCTTCAATCGCATCAATGTTGCGGCTCAGGGTGTAGCGCTCCAGAACCCTCGCTCTGGCTCGGCGGCCAAGTTCGGCAGTCAGCACGGGTTGATCCCTTAGCACCGGCAGCAGGGTGCGCAATTGGGTGGTGACGCCTTGGGTGCTGATCACAATCCCCGCGCCACCCTCCAGGGCCTCGCCATCGGCGCCCGCATCGGTGGCCACGCAGGCTTTGGCGCAGGCCATGGCCTCCAGCAGGGCCAAGGAGAGCCCTTCTACCAGGGAGGGCAACAAAAACACCTCGGCGAGCTGCAACAAAGACACCCGTCTCTGCAGATCCGCTTCGTAGCCCCACCAGAGCACATCGTCATCATTGTGCTGGAGGGCACTGCGCAGCGGACCATCACCCACGATCAGAAGCACGCAGCCGCTCGGCCGCACCAGTCGCCAGGCTTTGAGAAGAGCTTCCACATTTTTCTCTGTCGAGAGGCGACCCATGTAAAGAAACACGCGACGGCGGCCGAAGCGCTGTCGCAGGTCGATCAGATCACGCTGCGAGTCCAGGCTCGCTGGCGTCCAGGTGTCGGTGTCCACCCCATTGGGGATGACGGCCAGCCGCGTCTGCGGAACTCCTAGCCGCTCCAATAGATCCGCCTGCAGCTCGGAAAACACGATCACTCGGTCATAGCGGGCCAAGGACGGCGCATAGACCTGATAGGTGAGTTGTTGGGTGCCCGCGGTGATGTTGCGCAGGTTGGCATCAAAGGCCGGGTGGAAGGTGGCCACCAGCGGAACACCCAATTGCTGGCAGAGATCGGGGAGCCGGAAATCGAGGGGCGAGAGGGTGAGGCTGGCATGCACGACATCCGGCCGAAGCCGCTCCAGAGATTCCCTTAACTCCCTGAGTGCACCTGGGGAGGGAATCGTGTAGACCTGTGATTTCACCAGATAGGGCAGCGTCACCTCTGGCGACTCAGGCGTTAGCTCCGTTAAGGGGGCTGAGGGATCGGTGAGCCGTGCGCGCGCAGAAAAGGACTCCGATCGGCTGAGGGCTGCAGTGGCCGGTGTGTCGAAATGAATGAAGCTGACAAGATGCCCCCGTTGGCGTAGGGCGTTGGTGGTGGCCAGGCTGTAGGTGACGTTGCCGCAAAAAGGAGATTTCTTACCCAGCCAGGCGATGTGCGTCACCGCGAGTCTTCAACCAGACTCAAACTAGCAGCGGGCGCTTCAAGACGGGCGCCAGGGTTGCTCACTGAGGGCAGCGATCAGCGCAATGGCGGCGAGCCCCCAGAGCACAGGAAGCAGGCCATAGCGGCTCACAACGGTGCCCGCCAAGGCGAGAGGCAGGCTCAGGGCGATGTTGATGAGGTTGTTCTGCAGCCCGAACACCTTGCCCCGTTGCTCTTCCGGTGTGTCCACCTGGATGGTGGTCTGGGCAGGGATCGCCAGCAGGGCGGCACCCAAACCCAGAAGAATGCACAGCAAGAGGGTGAGCACCAGGTTGCCCCGCAGCTGGCCCAGCAGCACAAGGCTGAAGGCGATGGTGCCAAGCCCCGTGGTGGCCAGAAGCTTGCGGCTGAAATGCTCCCCCAGTTGGGCCATGGCCAAGGCCCCGAGGGCGAGGCCGATGCCACTCATGGCCAGGAGGGTGCCAAAGCCTGTTGGCCCTAAGGTTTTGATGGCGGCGGCCAGGCTGATGGCCAGCACGTAGAGCGCCGCGAGAATGCTGTAGAGCAAGACCAATTGCAGCATGGCCGTGCGCACCGTTGCCCGTTCCCGTAAAACGGCCAAGCCTTCGCCAACTTCGTGCCAGATGGACACCCGTCGCACTTGCCGCGGGGGTTCCTCCAGTCGAATCCCCAGAAGAGCTAGGGCGGCCAAGCCGTAGCAGAGGGGCAGCAGCACGAATTCCCCGTTCGGAACGCCGAGGGCACCAAGCCCGCCCCGCAAGAGCCTCAGGATCGGGTCACCGAGGGCAAATCCCACAATCGTGGCCGCCATGCTTGTGGCCTGATACACAGAATTGGCCGCCAACAGCTGGTGGGGGGGGACGAGCAGGGGGATGGCGGCTTGCTCTGCAGGGGCGAAGAACTGAGTGAGCGCCGATTCCGCAAAGGTCATCAACACCAGGGCCCAATAGCCCCAGCTCAAGCCCAGCCACTCGGGCCCGCGCAAAAGGGCCAGGGGGGCCAGCATCACCAGCCCTGACCGAATGGCATTGGAAGCCACCATCACCGATCGCTTCGGCCAGCGATCAGCCCACACCCCGGCCACGGTGCCCAACAACACCGCCGGGATCGTGTTGGCCACATAAATTCCTGTCGCCAAGAGGGTAATGACCTGGGCCCGGCTCTCGAGATTGATGCGGATTGCGGCGGCAGCTTCCGCTAAGGGAGTGTCTCCGGCGAGGTTTTCTGGCACCCAATATTGGGCGATCAGAAACACCATCAGCACGATGTAAAACTTGTCAGCCAGCTGAGAAAAGATCTGACCGATCCACAGCCGGCGGAAACCAGAGCGAGCCAAAACGGCTCCGAGGCCCGTCTCCCCTGGAGGCAGGGGGGGGCTCCCCCGTGGTGGCTCTGCAACCTGTGACACGACCGGATCCTTCATGGGGCCGTGGACTGGAATGCTGTGGACCGGGAGGTCTTGGACCCGGGGGCCGTGGGACGGGGCTGGGGCATCGTCTCCAAACTGGCTCGAAGCAGTCTGAAGGCTCGTGGGGAGCTTCCCAGATGTTCGTCACACCACAGCGCGATCAGGTCGAGCAGACGGAGCCACACTGCTTCAGGCCCCATCAGCTTCCCATCCCTGGATCGGGGAGGGGCAGGGCGCAGCAGGCGTTGCAGCAGGGCCAACTCCGAGGCGTTGAGCCCCATTGCCGCGCCTGCCACGGCGCCGCTGGCCAGGCCCTCTCCAGGGAGCAGGCTGCAGCGCCAGGTCCAGTCCCCCAGGGGGGGATCAAGGGGGGCCCCCGTTCTCGCGCAGACCTGCACGGGCAGGGCATACCCTCCCAGGGCGAGCAGGTGCACACATCCCTGAACGGCGATGGCCAGGGCCTCCAGCCGCTCACTGGACTCCGCCACCACATCCTCAAGCCGGCCCAGATGCACCAGCAACATGGCCGGCCAGCCGGGGGATGGAGCGCTGGTGGGCACCATCTTCAAACAAAGCTCCGCCAGGGCTTGGGCTGCGGCCAGGGCCTCCAACCTTTCCCCAAGGCCGCTGAAACTGCGCACCAGGGTCAGTTGCCGCACCCTGGGGAGGTTGCGCCCCCCCACCTGCAGCCGCAGGTGGGCCAGCGGCAGGGCTGTTGCCAAGCGGCTGCGGGGTTTGCGTGCCCCTGGCACCGCCAGGCGGATCAGGCCTTCTTCCTCGGTGAGCAACGTCAGCAGCCGATCGCTCTCCCCCAGGGCCGAGCTGCGCAGCGCCACACCCTCCAGATACCGCTCCATTGCCATGGGTGTCAGCTCGCGCTGGCGGCCAGCTCTTTCATCAGTGCCACCCCTCGGCTCGTGCCCAGGCGCTCCGCCCCTGCTTCCACAAGAGCCAGCGCCTGCTCCAGCGAGGTGATCCCTCCGGCGGCTTTCACGGCCGCCCGGCCCCGAACCAGGTCCCGCAGCTGCCGCACCTGGGCGGGGGTGACAGCAGGACCGAAACCGCTGCCTGTTTTGAGGAAGCGGGCCCCCGCATCGATGCTCACCTCCACCAGCAGGCGCAGAGCCTCTTCGCTGAGTCGGCCCTGTTCCAGGATCACCTTCAACGGCAGACCGATCTCGGCAATCGGGGCCAGGTCGTCCAGGAGGGTGCGGCTGTCGCCATCGGCGAGGGCTCCGAAATCTGGCACCACATCGAGTTCGTCGGCGCCGCTCTCCAGGGCTGCTTCCGCCTCAGCTCGCTTCACGGCTGGGGGAATGGCCCCAAAGGGAAACCCGATCACCGCCACGATCCGCACCTTGCCGCGCCGCGGCAACCGCTCCCGAGCGGCAGCCACCCAGCGGGAGGCCACACACACACCCGCAAAGCCGAAGTGGCTGGCTTCGTCGCAACAGCGCGTCAGAGAGTCCAGCCCGTGATGGGGATCCAAAAGGGCATGGTCGATCAGTGGCGGCAGATCGGGCAGCTCCTGTCTCACGCGTCCTTGGCCTGGATCACCCCGAAACCGCCATGGTTGCGGCGATACACCACCTGAATCTGCTGGCTGTCGGCATCGCGGAACACGTAGAAATCGTGATCGATGATCTCCAGCTGGTGCAAGGCATCTTCGAGGGGCATGGGGACCATGGTGTAATACTTGCGCCTCACCCCACGATGGGGAAGATTGGGCTCCATGCCCTCGGTGAGGGGGTGGCCAGGCTGGGGCAGATGGGCGGCGCCAGCCTCCTCCGCGGCCGCGGAGCGGTGCACCGGACCCTGGAGGCGTTCTTGCAGGCGGTTTTTGTGGCGACTCAGCTGGCGAGCCACCTTGCTGGCCACCATGTCGATGCTGGCGTAAAGATTCTCGCTGCGCTCCTGGGCCCGGATCACCACCCCATTGGCAAACATCGTGACTTCCGCCGTCTGCTGAGGCACCCGCGGGTTGCGGGCGACGGAAAGATGCACGTCCGCCTCCTTCACCAGGTCTTCAAAGTGGTTGATGGCCCGCGCGAGCTTTGTTTCGGTGTATTCGCGAATCGCAGGCGTGATGTCCAGATTGCGACCGTGAATCAGAAGTTTCATGGCGGTTGCGTGCGTCCGGTGTGGATCGGCCCGGTTTGGGGGTTGTTGCCACAGTAGTGAGATTGAGTCATGTCCCCCAACGGCAGCGCAATTCTTTTTGAAGCCAGCCAGCCTGTGCCCTTCCCGAAGGCCTGGGCCTGGCAGCAGCAGCTCCAGCGGCGGCTGCTGAACGATCCGGCTGGGCCGGAGGCCCTGCTGCTCTTGGAGCATGAGCCCTGCTACACCCTCGGCCGCGGTGCCAGTGAGGCCCATCTCCGATTCGATCCCGGCGATCCCCCCCTGCCCCTCCATCGGATCGATCGCGGTGGTGAGGTGACCCATCACCTCCCGGGCCAACTGGTGCTCTATCCGGTGCTGCAGCTGCAGCGTCACGGAGCCGATCTCCATCGCTACCTGCGGGCCCTGGAGACGGTGGTGATCCGCACACTGGCGCAGCTGGATCTGGAGGCTGAACGGCTGGAGGGGCTCACCGGCGTTTGGGTGGAGGGGGCGAAGGTGGCCGCCATCGGGGTGGGGGCCAAACGCTGGATCAGCCAGCACGGCCTGGCGCTCAATGTCTGCTGCGACCTGGAGACCTTTGCCGCCATTGTTCCCTGCGGGCTGGCCGATCGCCCGGTGGGTCGCCTCTGCCACTGGCTGCCGGGTTTGGGTACCGACACGGTGCGTCCCCTTTTGCTGCGCGAGTTTGCTCGAGAGTTTGGCCTGCACCTTCGTCCACCCGAACCCACTGAAACCCTGGACGGCCTGTAACCATGGGCGGGCTCTGTCTGCCCCCCATGCCGATTGCCCCTTCAGACGGCTCCAGCGCTGAGATCCGCTGGAGCGGCACGGATCAAGATCAGGCCGCCTTGGCCCGGCGAGACCCCTGGCAGGGGGTGGTTGGCCTGGAGCAGCTTTGGCCGAAGCTCGCCCAGCGCCATGGGGAGGCCCTGGCCCTTGAGGACACCCATGCCACCCCCCCCATGCGCCTCAGTTACCGCCAGCTGGGCGAGGCCATCGAGCGTTCGGCGGCCGCCTTCACCGCATTGGGGGTGCGAGCGGGGGATGTGGTGGCCCTCTTTGCTGAAAACAGTCCCCGCTGGTTGATCACCGACCAGGGATTGATGCGGGCTGGGGCCGCTGACGCGGTGCGCGGCAGCGGCGCTCCCGCTGAGGAGCTGCGCTACATCCTCGACGACTGCGGGGCCGTGGCCCTGGTGGTGGAATCTGCGGCTCTCTTCAGCAAGCTCGCTCTGGCGCCTGAGCAGTTGGCGCGGCTGCGCTTCGTGCTGTGCCTGGAGGGGGCTCCGGCCTCCGTCGATGGACCCACGCCCAGCTTGGATTGGGAGGGCCTAGGCCAAAGGGGATCCACCTCCACCCCCCCTCCGTTTCCCAGCGGCGGGGAGGAGCGACTGGCGACCCTTCTCTACACCTCTGGCACCACCGGCCAGCCGAAGGGGGTTCCGCTCAGCCACGGCAACCTGCTCCACCAGCTGAGGACCCTGGGCGTGGCGGTGTCTCCCTCGCCCGGCGATCGGGTGTTGAGTGTGCTGCCGATTTGGCACGCCTACGAGCGCACGGCGGAATACTTCTTGCTCTCTTGCGGTTGCCAGCAGACTTACACCAGCCTGCGGCATCTCAAGGCCGATCTGCAAATGGTGCGGCCCCAATACCTGATCAGCGTGCCTCGGCTCTGGGAAGCGCTCCTCTCGGGATTTGAGGATGCCCTCGCTGCCATGCCTGCCTCCCGCCAGCGTCTTTTGAGGAGCGCCCTGGCCAACAGCAGGGCTTTTCATCGGGCCCGCCGCGCAGCTCTCGATCTCACCCTCGCCCCGGAGCGCCCCTCCCGTCGGCTGTTGGCAGCTGGGGAAGCGGTGCTGCGGGCTCCCCTTCACGGGCTGGCTGCCAAGGTGCTTTGGCCGAAGGTCTGCCAACAGTTGGTGGGAGGTGAGCTGCGCACGGCCATCAGCGGGGGCGGCGCCCTCGCCATCCATGTGGATGGTTTTTTTGAAGCCATCGGCATCGAGCTGCTGGTGGGCTACGGGCTGACCGAGACCAGCCCGGTGCTCACCTGCCGCCGCTCTTGGTGCAATCGGCGCGGCAGTGCGGGCCAGCCCCTGCCGGGAACGGCCCTGCGGATTGTGCATCCGGAAAGCCGCGCCATCCTTCCGCTCGGGGAGCCGGGCTTGGTCTTGGCCCAGGGGCCCCAGGTGATGGCGGGCTACCACCGCAAGCCGGAGGCCACGGCCAAGGTGTTGGATGGCGAGGGCTGGTTTGACACCGGTGATCTGGGCCGACTCCTGGCCGATGGCTGCCTGGTGCTCACCGGCCGGGCCAAGGACACCATTGTGCTGAGCAGCGGTGAGAACATTGAGCCGGGTCCGCTTGAGGAGGCCTTGGTGGAATGCCCGCTCTTCGAACAGGTGATGCTTGTCGGCCAGGACCGCAAGCAACTCGCTGCATTGCTCGTGCCCAAGGCTGAGCCCCTGATTCAGTGGGCTCGCAAGATTGGCCTGCCCGAGCCGCGCCTCACCCCCCAGGGCACAGTGGCCAGCCTGGATCTTGCCTTGACCAAGGCACTGACGCGGGAATGCAACCGATTGCTGGCCGCCCGTCCAGGTTCCAGGGCTGATGAGCGTCTGGGTGGTGTGGCCCTCGTGGACCCATTCACGATTGAGAATGGCCTTCTCACCCAGACCCTCAAACAACGGCGCGACCGCATCGCCCGGCGGGATGCGGTTGCGATCGCCTCCCTCTACGGTGAGGGTTGACCTCTTTACACGCCTTTCCGTTTGCCATGGCCGAGACCTTCACGATCAAACGTGCGATCACCATTCGTGCCGTGGTCACCCCGCGCTGGAAGGAGGATGCCGAGCGCGAACTCAGCAACGCCCTGAGCAACCTCGATGCCCAGCTGGCCCAGCTGGAACAGGAAGGCCAGCGGGTGATTTCGGAGGTGCGCAGCCAGAGCCTCAACCCTCTTGACCCGCGGGTGCAGGAACAGGTGGCCTCCATTCAGCAGCAAGTGGCTGCCAAGCGGAGCGAACTGGAGGAGCAGAAGCGCCAGGTGCTCGAACAGCAACAGCAGGTGCGCGGCCTGGATTACGAGCAGGTGGTGGAGCAGGGGCAGCTGGAAAGCCTCACGGAGGTGCGGCTCGGCGACAACCTGGTCGAGAAGATGCAGGCTTCCGTGCTGGTGCGCGATGGCGTGGTGGAAAGCCTGGAGGGTTTCAGCTGAACGCTGAGGTCTGGCGCACCAACCAGCCGCCGAGCGCTGCGTAGGATCGCGGTTCCTGCGCGGCAGCACGACCGGTGCCCACCCACGACATCTTCATGCCCGCCCTCAGCTCCACCATGACTGAGGGCAAAATCGTGCAGTGGCTCAAGAAGCCCGGTGATCGGGTGGAGCGCGGCGAATCGGTGCTTGTTGTGGAGTCCGACAAGGCAGATATGGATGTGGAGTCCTTCCAGGAGGGCTTCCTTGCGGCGGTGTTGGTGGAGGCCGGGGGCACGGCTCCCGTGGGCGACACCATTGGCCTGATCGCAGAAAGTGAGGCTGAAATTCCCGAGGTGCAGGCTCGAGCCAAGGCCACGGCCGCTGTGGCGTCTCCCCCGAGCCCTGCGCCAAAGGCCGCCCCCGCTCCTGCTGCCCCACCGCCATCGGCCCCCGCTCCTGTGGCCCCCCCAGCCGCCGTTGTTGCCGCTGTTGCGCCTGCTCCCGCTCCTGTGGCAGGCGCGGCCGATGGCCGGGTGGTGGCCACACCCCGGGCGAAAAAACTCGCCGCCCAGTTGGGGGTGCAGCTGGCGGGCCTCAGGGGCAGTGGTCCCCATGGGCGCATTCAGGCTGAAGATGTGGAGCGCGCTGCAGGCCAACCCGTCAGTGTTCCACGGGTGGCGGAGGGCTCGGCTGCGGCTGTGATCGCCGCAAGCAACGGCAGCCCAGCTCCTGCTCCAGCCACGGCGGGAGACGTTTTCGGCAGGCCTGGCGAGACCGCCCCCTTCAACACGCTGCAGCAGGCGGTGAACCGCAACATGGTGGCCAGCCTGGCGGTGCCCTGTTTCCACGTCGGCTACACCATCACCACCGACAAGCTGGATGCCTTCTACAAACAGGTGAAGTCCAAGGGCGTCACCATGACGGCCCTGTTGGCAAAAGCGGTGGCGGTGGCGGTGGCGCGCCATCCGCAGGTGAACGCCGCCTACTCCGACGCCGGCATGGCCTATCCCCCGGCTGTGAATGTGGCGGTGGCGGTGGCGATGGAAGATGGTGGCCTGATCACCCCGGTGCTGGCCCAGGCGGATCGCACCGATCTCTACAGCCTCTCTCGCAACTGGGCTGACCTGGTGAGTCGCGCCCGCAGCAAGCAGTTGAAACCGGAGGAGTACAGCACCGGCACCTTCACCCTTTCGAATTTGGGGATGTTTGGTGTGGATCGCTTTGATGCGATCCTGCCGCCGGGCACCGGGGCGATTCTGGCGGTGGCTGCGTCCCGGCCCGCTGTGATCGCTGGCAAGGACGGCTCGATTCGCGTCGGCAGCCAGATGCAGGTGAACCTCACTTGCGACCACCGGGTCATTTATGGCGCCCACGCTGCAGCCTTCCTGAAGGAGTTGGCCCAGTTGCTCGAAACAAACCCTGAGAGTCTCAGTCTTTGATCGTTCTGTGAGCTCTGAAGAGGATCGGCTGCTTTCCAGCTACGACTTTCCCCTTCCCCAAGAGGCCATCGCCCAGCAGCCGGCAGAGCCGCGCCATAGCGCCAGGCTGCTGGTCGTCGAGGCGGGCCTTGGTGCCCGCCACCGCCATGTTTGGGATTGGCCCGAGGAGCTCAGGCCAGGCGACCTGATCGTGGTGAACGACACTCGGGTGTTGCAGGCTCGGCTAAGGGCGAGGCGGGCCAGTGGCGGAGCGGTTGAGGTGTTGGTGCTCGAGCCCTGGCTTTCGCCTCAGAGCGATCAGGCAGGGCATCGGGGTTGCGACTGGCTCTGCCTGCTCAAGCCCGCCAAGCGGGTGAAGATTGGCGAGGTGTTGTGGCTGGAGGCCCCCTCGGGCCTCCCCTGCACTCCCCCGGTGCCGCTTGAGGTGGTGGCGAGCGAGGCCCGCTCTGGGGGGCGAGTGGTTCGCTTTCCGGCGGGGCTGGCGGAGGTGCGCAGCATGGAGCCCTTTTTGCAGCGCTATGGAACGATGCCCTTGCCGCCCTACATCCACGCTGCAGAGGGGGTGGTGGGCGAGCGCTACCAGACCCGCTTCGCCGCCAAACCAGGCGCCGTTGCCGCCCCCACCGCTGGCTTGCATCTCAGTGATGAGTTGTTGCAACGCTTGGCAGCGCACGGAGTGGAGCGGGCCGCCGTGACGCTCCATGTCGGATTGGGGACCTTCCGCCCCCTGGAGGAAGAACACCTGGAGGGGCTCGAACTCCACAGCGAGTGGGTGGAGGTGAGCGCCGAGCTGGTGGCTGCGGTGGAGGCCGCCCGTCGCCGGGGCGGGCGGGTGATTGCGGTGGGCACCACCTCCGTGCGCAGCCTGGAGGGAGTGGCCGCTCTCCATGGGGGGAGACTGCAGCCCCATGCCGGTCCGGTGAATCTGGTGATTCAACCTGGATTCCGTTTTCAAGTGGTGCAGGGCCTGCTCACCAATTTCCACTTGCCAAAAAGTTCTCTGCTGCTTCTGGTCAGTGCCCTGATTGGTCGAGAGCGACTGCTGGCCCTCTATGGAGAGGCGCTGCAGCGGGGGTATCGCTTCTTTTCCTTTGGCGATGCCATGTGGATCCCTCCAGAGGCCGTTGTCAAACCGTTTTCGCCAGCGCCCGATCCTGGAGGCGTTCTTCTCTGAGCTAGCTGCGATAGGCCAGCCGCCCCATCGCTTCCCGCAAGGCCCTGCTGCTGTCCTCCAGCCCCTCAGCGGAGGGCAACCAGTAACGAAAATCCTTCAGCACCGAACCTGCCCAGCTGCCGCGGGCTTGGAAATCCACCGGATAGGGCACCACCTCCAGCCCCTGCCGAGCAAACAGGGCCTTGGCTCGGGCCATGTGGAAAGCCGAGGTGACCAGCAGCACCCGGCTTCCGCCGGGGAGCTGGGCCGCAACGGCCCGGGCTTCCTCGGCAGTGTTGCGCACATAGGGGGTGACGGCCAAGGCCCGGGCCGGCAGGCCGAGGGCGAGGGCCTGCTGGCGGTGCACCTCCCCTTCGGTGGGCACCTCGCGCTCCAGGGTGATCGCCCCACCGGTGAAGAGCAGCAAGGGGGCTTTGCCGGCGCGAAACAGATCCAGGCCTCCAAAAAAGCGATCCGCATCCACCCACTCTGTGCGGCGCAGCGGGCCTGGCGCGGGATGGCGCCCGCCGCCCAGCACCACGATGGCCGCAGCGGTTGGCAGGCTTTGGGGCCGAAGCGGCTGCCAGGGGCGCTCAATCAACCGCCAAAGCCCCTGAGCCGTCAGCGGGGTGGCCAGGAGCCAGAGCAGCGCAAACGCAGCCTTCACGGGGGTCCAGCGCCGACGGCCGATCCCCAATCCCATCAGCAAGAGCGCAAGCCCCAGCGGCAGCACCAGCAGGGGGAGGAGCTTGCTCAGCACAAACATCATCGAAGCCTGCCGCGGCGTGAAGAGGAGACTGACGTTGACCCCGTGAATGCCAACGGCGCTCCGGCCTTGGGGACCGAAACGCCGCGGTGCAGGGCTGATCGCCCAGGAAAGGATGCAATCAGGCTGCTGCCAGATTGGCGGCCACAAAGTCCCAATTCACCAGCTTGTCAAGGAAGGTGGTGATGTAATCCGGGCGGCGGTTTTGATAGTCGAGGTAGTAGGCGTGCTCCCACACATCCATCGTCAGCAGAGCTTTCTGCCCATGCGCCAACGGCAGGTCGGCGTTACCGGTTTTGGTGATTTTCAGAGTGCCGTTGTCGAGAACCAACCAGGCCCAACCGCTGCCGAACTGGGTGGCACCAGCGGTTTTGAACTGATCTTTGAAAGCCTCGAAGCTGCCGAAATCCGCATCAATCTTCGCAGCCAGATCCCCGCTGGGGGCCCCGCCGCCACCTGGCTTCATCCCTTGCCAATAGAAGGTGTGATTCCACACCTGGGCGGCGTTGTTGAAGACGCCGGCTTTGCTGGCATCGCCGGAGACGGCGAGGATGGTGTCCTCCAGGGATTTGCCCTCGAGATCGCTGCCAGTCACCAAGTTGTTGAGGTTGGTGACGTAAGCCGCGTGGTGCTTGCCGTGGTGAAACTCGAGGGTGGAGCGAGAGATGTGGGGCTCGAGCGCATCGAGGCCGTAGGGCAGGGCGGGCAGCTGGTGCGCCATGGAGAAGGAAGCGTGCAGGTGGAAGCTCCGGCGGTGCCGGACGGCCGGGGTATCCTAACGATTGGATCTCAGGCCCCAAGGGCGGCTTGCCCGACCCTCAGCGCCCCACCTGCAGGAGTTCCACATCAAAGAGGAGCGTGGCATCGGGGGGGATCACGCCGCCGGCGCCGCGGGAGCCGTAGGCCAGATCGGGGGGAATGACCAACTGGCGTTTGCCACCCACTCGCATGCCGGCGACGCCCTCATCCCACCCTTTGATCACCCGCCCGGCTCCCAGGGGAAAGCTGAAGGGGCCCCGCCCGTAGCTGCTGTCGAATTCCTTCCCGTTTTGCAGGGTGCCGCGGTAGTTCACGCTCACGGTTTGGCCCGCTTTGGCTTCTTCCCCCGTGCCCACCACCAGATCGGTTATCTGCAGGCCACTGGCCGTGACGCGGGGCTTGGGTGTGCTCAATTCGCCACCCAGGGCACTGGCCTGGGCAAGGGTGGGTTGCTCATCCATGGGTGCCATCGCAAAAAGAAAAGGATTGGGGTTGTCGGGATCCAGTTCCAAGGGGGAGGACACCGCCGAAGCCAGAGTGGCGCCGGCTTCGGCCTGACCTGCCACACGTTCGAACAGGGTGGCGCTCAACGGGGTGGTTTCTGGCGCTGCCGCCTCCACCAGTGAAGGGCTCACCAGCTGGCTGATGAGGGCCACCATCAAACAGGCCAGGCAAACGCCTGCGCTGATGAGAATGTCTCGCATAAACGGGCCTGCAACGCCTGGAAGATCGATTGGATTCTGCCAGGGACCGCCGGGCCCCTGGCCCGGCGGTTTCGCCATCGTGCCTCAATCGGTCCAGTCGCTTTTGCCCTGGGCTTGGCGCAGTTGGCTCTCAAGCCGATCAATTCGGCCCCGCAGTTCATCCAGCTCCCGCTGGCGGGCGAGGCCCAGGTCTTGCAGGAGCTGGTCGCGATTGCGCTCGAGCTGGCGCTCGGCTTGTTGTTCCACCTCAGGGGTCTCACCCCGCAGGGCCCTGAGCACGTCCTCCACCAGGGCAGAAGCGTGGGTGGGATCCAGCTTTCCGCTCTGCACCCATTCCTGGGTGACGTATCGGAGGCGATCGGCCACCAGGGTGGTGGTGCCAAGCCCCCGCAGGAGCAGCATCTGTAGCAGGTTGCCCTGGTCCATGGTGGGAAGGGTTGGAAGGGAGCCTCTCTGAGAATGGCAACGCTGCGGGGCCACGACCATGGGGAATGACCGGCGCCTGCGGCTCTTGCTGGCGGCGGGGGCAGGTGGTCTGGCGGGCCTCTCCCTGCCGCCGCTGGGCTGGCCCTGGTTGCTTTGGCCTGCTCTGGCAGTGCTTTGGGCTCTGGCCGGTTCTCCGCTGGGGGTGGGGGCTGGATGGCTGTGGGGGCTCATGGCGGTGTTGCTGAGCCATCGCTGGCTGCCGGCGCTGCACCCCCTCGATTGGATCGGGGTGCCATCCCCCCTGAGCCTGCCCCTGTGCCTGCTGCTCTGGCTGCTGGTGGCCCTGCTGGGCGGGGTGGTGGTGGCGGCTTGGGTGGCTCTGGTGCGTCGTTTGGATCCTGCGCGGCTCAGCACGGCGCTGCTTGCCGCCGGAGTGTGGGGAGGAGGAGAGGTGATCCTGGCCAAGGGACCGCTGTTCTGGGTGGGCTTGGGGGCGTCTTCTCTACCCGGTGACCCCTGGCTGGCGGGCATGGCTGCCCTGGTGGGGGCAGGCGGGGTGGCGGCGGTGCAGGTGCTCCTGGGATGGGGGTTCTGGAGGGTGGGTCGGGCCTGGGGGATGGCAGCGAGCCCAGCTCCTCACCGCCTGGCCCAGCGGCATTGGCTTGGGCTGTTGGTCTTGCTGGTGGGGCTGCTGTTGCCCCATCTGGCGGGGGCTGCAGCGGTGGCGGCTCAGGCGGATGGTCCCTCCATGGCCTCGGAGACGGTGCTTGTGGTGCAGCCGGCGATTCCAACCCGCCAGAAATTCATGCCCGCCCAGCAGGGGCGCCTCCTGCGCCTGTTGACCGCAGCCCTGGGGGAAGCCCAACCCAGTGGGGCCACGGTGGTGCTGCCGGAGGGAGCGCTGGCTCTGGGCCAAGCGCTGCCCGCCCCGGCGGAGGTGGAGGTGCTCAGTGGGGGATTTCGCCGCAGCGACACCGCCCTGCACAGCGCCCTGTTGCGCTTTGCTCCCCGGGCCACCGAGGCCTCCAGCTGGGTGGACAAGCACCGCGTGGTGCCCCTCGGGGAATGGGTGCCCCTGGCTCCGGTGCTGCGTTGGAGTGGCCTCTCGGCGGTGGGAGGGATCGAGGCGGGCGCCCCCTCCCGCTTGCTGGAGCGTCCGAGCGGTTCGATCGGGGTCGCGATCTGCTACGAGATCGCCGATGGCCAAGCTCTTGCCGAGGCCAGCCGCGCCGGAGCTCGCTGGCTGTTGGCCAGCGCCAATCTCGATCCCTATCCCCTGGCCCTGCAAAGCCAGTTTCAGGCCCTGGCCCAGCTGCGCGCGATGGAGAGCGGTCGCTGGCTGGTGAGCGCCGCCAACACCGGCCCGAGCCTGTTGGTGGATCCGGCGGGTCGTGTGGCCGCCGCGTTGGCGCCTGGCCGGCCGAGCACCCTTCTGTTGGTGGTGCCGGGAAGCGAGCGGCTCACCCCCTATCTGCGGGGAGGGGAGGCTCCTCTGCTGGGATTGATCGCTGCAGGGGCTGCCCTGCGGGCTGCTCGGCGCTGAATCCTCGGGCCCCGCCGAGATGATGATCTTCTCGGAGCTTCTCGGGTGCTCAGCCCTCAGCCAGGGGAGCCGCTTCCACCCAGGAGGGCGCCAACCGGAGGCCAGGCTCACCGGCGGGCACCATCAGCAGCTCGGCGCTGCGGATGCGTGAGAGCAGCCGGGTGGTGGTGACGCGGGTGGTGCCGATGAGTTCGGCGATGCGTTCATGGGTGAGGCGGAAGGGCAGGTCGCACCACGCTCCGCAGCGCCGGCCCAACCGCCTTGCCAGCAGGGAGAGCAGGGCGTGGAGCCGCTTTTCCGCGTTGCCGAGATGGCGGATGCGCAGGAGCTGCAAGGTCCATTCATTCACGGCGTCAAATCCTGCGTTGTCTCCGTTGAGTTCGGGGCGATAGAAGCGCATGGCCGTGAGGGCCTCCACGCAGACGCCTTCGCTGCAGAGGCGGTCGGTGCGCAGTTGGTCGCCGGCCTGCAGGAAGGCGATGGTCATGCCTTCCGTTTCCTCACACGGGCAAAACACCCGCGCGATGCCCTCGAGCACCTCCAGGCAGGCCCCTGAGGGCCGCAGGCCTGGATCGAGGAGAACACATTGGCCCGCCTGGAGCTGGATGGGAAGCCCTGTGGAATGGGCAATGGGGCGGGGGGCCACTGGAGCCAACACAACCGTATTGCGAATCGTTCGCAACATACGGGCTGAAGCGGACCTTTTGCAAGCGATTCTCAATTGCAGGTGCTTGGTCGCTGGTCTGCTCCCGTTGGCTTGGCCCCCGCGTAACAAAAAGCACGCCGTGCCGCAGCATTTGCCAAAAGCTCTCAGCCAAGTGATTTCTAGTCTCGGCTGATCTGAGCCTTGGCCAAATCCCCTGGTCTCCGGTGTGGCTCGCTGTTGTTTCGCCCCCATGACATCCGTTCTTCCACGTTCAGCCCCTTTCCGCCGGCCTGCACTGTGGCCTGCCGTTTTGGGGTCCCTCTCCGCCATTGGCCTGGCCGAGCTTGGCCCAGCTTCGTGGGGCCTGCGGCCGGCCCGGGCTCAGCCCGTGGAGATCGGCGTCTATTCCGGCCGTCACTACAACAGCGATCAGGCCCTCTACAAGCAGTTCACCGCTCGCACCGGCATTCGCGTGCGGTTGCTGGAGGGCAAGGATGACGCCCTGATCGAGAGGCTGCGCCAGGAGGGAGCCAAGAGCTCCGCCGATGTGCTGGTGCTAGTGGATGCGGCCCGGCTGGAGAAGGCCGCCCGCATGGGGCTGTTTCAGCCGGTGCGCTCCGCGGCGCTGCTGCGGGATGTGCCCGCCAACCTGCGCGATGGCCAGGGGCGCTGGTTTGCCCTCACACGCCGGGTGCGGGTGGTGATCGTCAATCCCAAACAGATCAATCCCGCCACCATCCGCACCTATGCCGACCTCGCCAAGCCGGCGCTGAAAGGAAAGCTCTGCCTGCGCGACAGCAAGAGCGTTTACAACCAGTCGCTGGTGGCGGATCAATGGATCCTGCGGGGGGAGGCGGCCACCCCTATGTGGATTCGGGGCATGGTGGCCAACCGCAACTCACGCCAGCCCTTTTTCACGGCCGACATCCCATTGGCCCGGGCGGTGGCCAAGGGCGATTGCGCCGTTGGGCTC
Organism: Cyanobium sp.; assembly: GCA_046081785.1. Taxonomy (GTDB): domain Bacteria; phylum Cyanobacteriota; class Cyanobacteriia; order PCC-6307; family Cyanobiaceae; genus Cyanobium. The sequence goes on along the minus strand of JBJTWN010000151.1, from coordinate 3,426 downwards.
GTGAACACCTACTACGTGGCCCGCATGCTGGCCGGCGAGAGCGGCGCGGCGGACAAGGCGCTGGCGGGCAACCTCAAAGTCATCTTCCCGACCCCAGCCCATGTGAATGTCACCGGGGCCGGCGTGGTGCGGACTTCGAAAAAGGCCGCCGCCGCCAAGTTGATCGAGTTTCTGGCCTCCACAGGCGGCGGCAGGGGCTATGCCGCCGCCAACAACGAATATCCCCTCAAGGGCTTTGGCGGAAACCCCATTCTCAACAGCTGGGGCCGCTTTACAGACGACGGCGTCACGATCCAGGCCATGGGGGCCCGCAACCGGGAGGCTGTGACCTTGATGCAGGCCAACGGTTGGCGATAGGCCGCCGCTTTCCCCCAGGCTGCAGCCGCGGCTCAGGCTTCGAGGAGGCTGCGCAGCATCCAGGCGGTTTTTTCATGCACCTGCAGCCGCTGGGTGAGCAGATCGGCGGTGGGTTGGTCGTTGGCCGCCTCCGCCAGCTGGAACACGCCCCGGATGGTGCGAGCCACAGCCTCATGGCCCTCCACCAGCTCCCGCACCATGGCCAGTGCAGCGGGTTGGCCCCGGGTTTCGGGGATGGAGGCCAGGCTGGCGATGGCGCTGCCGCCATAGGGGGCCGGAAAACCCAGGGAGCGAATCCGCTCGGCGATGCCATCGAGGGCCGTCCAGAGCTCGGTGTATTGCTCCATGAACATCAGATGAAGCGTGTTGAACATCGGGCCGGTGACGTTCCAGTGGAAGCCGTGGGTTTTGCCGTAAAGCACCGTGCTGTCCGCCAGCACGCGCCCCAATCCAGCTGCGATCTGCTGGCGCTGCTCGGCGGGGATGCCGATGTCGATCGGGGGAGCGGAGGAGGCCATGGCTGGGGCGAGGGAGCACTGCTCAAAGGTATAGACCAGATGGCGCCACGCCAATCGGGAGGGCTGCGGCATGGCCGTGAGCTTCGGCAGTGAAATCACCGGCCAGCTGGCCAGCTGCGAGGCGCGGGAGTGGCTGATCACCAACGGGCTGGGCAGCTATGGCTGCGGCACGGTGGCCGGCTCCCTCACCCGGGCCTACCACGGCCTGCTCGTGGCGGCCCTCAAGGCGCCCGCCGATCCCTCAGAGCGCACCTTGCTCGTGGCCGCCCTGGAGGAGATGGCCGAGGTGGGCCATCGCTCCTATCCCCTGGCCACCCATCGTTGGGCTGGTGGGGTGCTGGCGCCGGTGGGCCATCCCTGGATCGCCTCGTTTGCCCTGGAGGGGAGCGTGCCCAGCTGGCGCTATGCCCTGGGGGACGCCCTGCTGGAAAAACGCCTTTGGATGCAACCCGGAGCCCACACCACCTTTGTGCACTACCGCCTGCTCCAGGCCAGGCAGCCCGTGCGGCTTTCCCTCACGGTGCTGGTGAATGCCCGCTCCCATCACGTGGGCACCACCCATCCGGAGATCAGCCTCCAGGCCGTGTCCCGTGGGGTGCAGATGGTGCCCGAGCTGGCGGGGGTGCCGCCCTTTGTGGTGCTGAGTGATCGGGGCACCACCACCGTGGCCCGAGCCGGCGATTGGTTTTGGGGCTATGCGCTGCCGGCGGAGGAGGAGCGGGGCTTGCTCAGCCGCGACGACCATCTGCGGGCCTGCCGCATCTCGGTGACGCTCAGCCAAGAGGAGCCCGGCTTCACCCTGGTGGCCAGCACGGAGGCCCAGCCGGAGCTGGATGGGGAGCGGGCCCTGCTGGCGCGGCGGGCTCATGACGCAGCCCTGATGGAGGCGTGGCAGGCCGCCCAACCGGAGCTGGCGGGGTTGGCGCCGGCCTGGGTGCGGCAGCTGGTGTTGGCGGCGGATCAATTCGTGGTGGCGCGCACCTGCGCCGGAGCCGAGGGGGGCGCCGAGGAGGGCAAGACGATCCTGGCGGGCTACCCCTGGTTTGGCGACTGGGGGCGCGACACGATGATCAGCCTGGCCGGCCTCACGCTGGTGACGGGCCGCCCCGCCATCGCCGCCCGGATCCTGCGCACCTATGGCCAGTGCCTCAGCCAGGGCATGCTGCCGAATCGTTTCCCCGAAGGGGTGGAGACGTTGGGAGAGGGCGACTACAACACGGTCGACGCCACGCTCTGGTATGTCGAAGCGCTGCGCCAGTATCAGCAGGCTACGGGGGATGGGGCCCTGATTCAGGAGCTCTTCCCGAAGCTGAAGGAGATTGTGGCGGCCCATTGCCAGGGCACCCGCCACGGCATCCGGCGCGATCCGGCCGATGGCTTGCTCTGGGCCGGAGCCGAGGGGCTGCAGCTCACCTGGATGGATGCGAAGGTGAATGGCGAGGTGATCACCCCCCGCATCGGCAAGCCGGTGGAGGTAAATGCCCTCTGGTGTTGCGCCCTGGCCACCATGGCTCGCTTCGCCGAGCTGTGCGGGGAATCCGGCCAGGGCTACGCCGAGTTGGCCGAGCAGGCCCGCCGGGGTTTCCAGCGCTTCTGGAATGCGGAGAAGGGTTGCTGTTTCGATGTGCTGGATGGGCCTGATGGCTCATCGGAGGAGGCGTTGCGCCCCAATCAACTCCTGGCGGTTGCCTTGGCTGATGATCTGCTCACGGCCGAGCAGGCCAAGCGGGTGTTGGCGGCGTGCGGCCACCAGCTGCTCACCCCCGTTGGGCTGCGCAGCCTCGATCCTCGCGATCCGGCCTATCAGGGCCATTACGGCGGCAGCCCCCTTGCGCGGGATCGGGCCTACCACCAGGGCACGGTGTGGCTCTGGTGGCTGGGGCCCTACGCCCTGGCCCACGCCCGGGTGCACGGGGATCCGGTGGGGGCCCTGCGCTGGCTGGACGCCATCGGCCACCACTTGGCCACAGCCGGCCTGGGCAGCATCAGCGAGATCTTCGATGGTGAGGCGCCCCACACGCCCCGTGGCTGCATCGCCCAGGCCTGGTCGGTGGCGGAGGTGTTGCGGGCCTGGGTGGAGCTCAGGGGGATGACGGCGGGGGTGACTGCAAGGCCGGCCACCCGCTGATCGCCACCGTTTCGCTGAGACCCGGCGGCCGCGCACCTCACTCCATCTCCAGCAACCACTCCACCGCCGGGATCAGGCGCACGCCAGCGGGCAAATCAAGCCGGCGAAGGGGTGGATCCAGCACCACCAGATCCACCCGTTCCGCCCCAGTGGCCTGGCGCAGAGTCTCCAGCGGCCGCAGCTCCCGCGCCCAGGTGGCTGGATCCTGCAGATCAGCGCACACCTGCGCCAACCCAACCGAGCCATCCGGGCGACGGGCCACAAAATCCACCTCCCCCCGTTCCGCTGTGAGGCCATAGCTGAGGCTGCAACCACGTCGCCACAACTCCAGCGCCACCACCGTCTCCAGCCACTGGCCCAGCTGCCTTTGGCCGCGTCGATCAAACAGATCGATCAAGCCGGGATCAATCGGAACCACCTTGC
>JBJTWN010000150.1:0-3918 GCA_046081785.1 Cyanobium sp. | reverse complement strand
CAGAGCAGGCAATGACATCCTGATAGGATCCAACTCGGGTGACATAATTAGTGGTGGTGCAGGTAATGACACACTCACGGGGGGATCTGGTCCTGACCAATTCTTCTATAGCAGTTCCAGTGAAGTTGGCGATACAATCACAGATTTCAACCAACTTGATGACATTATTCAAGTTTCAGCTTCTGGGTTTGGAGGAGGTTTAATTCCTGGTGAGGTTATTGACTCATCTCAATTCCACCTTGGCACAGCGGCAACCACTTCTAGTCATCGCTTTATCTTCACTCAATCCACCAGTCAACTGTACTTTGATTTTGATGGCACGGGTTCGGTGGTGCAGACCCTCTTTGCAACCTTTACTCCTGGCACTTCCTTGACCCACCAAAATATTTTTGTGACCTAGAGTCCCCGCACCGAACACTAAATTGAATCTAAAAAGAAACCTGCACGCTTATTTAAGCTGCGCAGATTTCAAATATCTCTTCAGCCCTGTTAAAGAGTATCCAGCTCGTAAGAACATATTTATCGCAAGACAATGGGACGCAACCTCTATGAGTATGTGTAAAGCCAGCGGGGGCTATAACCATAGAGCCCATCGATGGTTTTATCTTTTTGGAGTGGTAAAAGAACTCAGTCTCGCCTCCATGCTCCACATCGTTGAGATATATGATAAAGAAAAGAATGCGATGAAGTGTCTCTGCATATTGGTCTCGCGGGTAAATCTCTGAATGCCAATAGCAATAGCTGCCTACACCTTTTGCATATTTTTGTACGTTCATTGTGCCTGGACGAAATAATTTTAGCAGATACCCACCAAGCTCCTGATTTGAAGCTGCTTCGATATCTGATGCATCTAATGGTCGGATCTTGCCCGTCTGCTCTTGCATGCCAAGTGAAAACATACTGATCACCATGTAGGGGTATTGACGGGCATATGCAATTAACTGACGCAGTGTGCTATCAAGTACCCGGTTGTGCAAATCGCTCCATTCAAGACTGCCCGTGATAGCAAGATCAGTGCTTTGCTTCTTTGATTTATCGACGCCATGTCCAGTCTGTCCATCCATTTTTTGGTTACTGGCGTCAAATCGAGATATGATTTCGCGACAAAGCTCAGGACTTAGAGCATTTTCGCAGATCTGAATAAAATCATTTTCCATGGCCGTAAATTTGCAGCCAAGGCTGCGCAGCAGGGCGTGCCGTGATTCCGATTTTACTCTCTAGTCTAGCCTCCCCCTGCCAGCGGTCCAGCACGGTATTGCCATCGCTCATCGTGATTACAGCGTTCAAGGGCGTTGCATCGAGGTGTGGCTCTTCAACGACCGCATGGAGGTGAGCAGTCCTGGTGGTCTGCTCCCTGAGCTCAGCCATCGTCGGGTGCATTGCAGTCGCACAAATGCGATCAGGGGGAGCCCCTTGCCTCCGATTGGCAAGAGGCCATGGCAAGTCTTGGGGCACATCCCAGGAAAGAACGCCTTCGTGGGGTGATTTCACAACTCTGCGAGGACCAATGGCGCTCTCCTTCCTGGCTCGCTCAACAGCTGGGGATGAACGCGGACAACCTTTCCGAGTGCCACCTCGTTCCCATGGTGAAACAAGGCCTCCTGGAGCTGCGCTATCCAGACATCCCGACCCATCCTGAACAGGCCTACCGCAGCCATCAGATCCAGTCCTCCCTCACTCTGGCCTGATCCCCTCAGCGCCTCAGCCACACCCCTGTGGAGGCTTTCCAGCAGCCAGGTTTGAGCTGGGGTACTGTCAATTCACTTTGCACAGCAACCTGTGTTGCAACGATTTCGCCATGCGGATTCCGATGATCGCGAGCGGTTTATTATTGACACATTCACTGATTGCTATGGGGACTTGATCCAAGGCAATCCAGAGGCGTGGCGCGGTAAATTTCGCAAGATGGCCGCGTCGCCCTTCGCTTTCTATCGCGGCAGCGCTGTGCTTTTCTATGCAGATGTTTCGACCCAAGTCGATGCGTTTCTCAACGAGAAAACCAGTCGCGTTTGGATTCAGGGTGATCTGCATGCGGCTAATTTCGGCACCTACATGAACAGCGCTGGGCGGCTGGTGTTTGATGGCAACGACTTTGATGAAGCCTATGTCGCCCCGTTCACTTGGGATGTAAAGCGGCTCGCCGCCAGCCTGGCCCTGATTGCTTATCAGAAGGCGATGAGCGATGAGGAAACCCAACAGGTGATTGCCGCCGCTGCTCGCGGCTATGTTGATCAAGTGGCGCGCTTCCATCAAGGATTGGATGTTGATTTCGCGCTCCGGCTTGATAACAGCCGCGATGTGCTCTTGCGCATTCTCAAAGAGGCCCGGCGGCGCACGCGGGTGGGGATGCTGGACGCGATGACCGAGATTGTGGAGGGTGACCGCCGCTTCGTGATCTCACCACCCGACCGGCCCTTGGATGCCCCCACGCGGCAGGGCCTGGAGGCTGCGTTTTCAACCTATCGCCAAACCATTCATCAAGGCGATCAACAACCGGAAATCACGTTCAAGATCAAAGACATGATGCAAATCGGCCGTGCTGGAATCGGCAGCGCAGGCTTGCTTTTCTATAGCGTCCTTCTGGAAGGTGAGACGCAAGCTCTCGAAAACGACCTCATCATTGGCATGAAGGTGGCCCAACCCGCGGCCCCCAGTCGCTTCGTGAACGATGAACGGATCGCTACCTATTTTGAACATGACGGCCATCGCACCGTGGTCTCCCAGAGGGCTTTGCAAGCCCACGCCGACCCGATGCTGGGCCACACCACTTTTCAGGGACGTGGGATGTTTGCCGCGGAGCTCAGCCCCTACGTGGCAGACCTGAATTGGGATGACATCAACCAGCTCGATGAGATGGTGGAGCTTGTTGGAGACCTTGGCCGCGTCACCGCCAAGATTCACTGCGTCTCCGATGCGGACAGTGATCACACGCTTGTGAACTTCTCCATCGAGGACGCGATTCAGCAGGTGCTCGCAGGTCGTGAAGAGGAGTTTGTCGAAGCCATAGTTTCTTTTGGCATCGACTATGGCGCTGTCGTGCGTGAAGATCATCGGCTCTTCGTCGATGCCTTCCGCAACCATCTGTTCCCTGGTCTTTAGTGAGCTTTTGGAGGGGCCTGATCTTGCCCATGCCAGTGGCACAGCGGCCCCTGCCCGCCGCCAATGGCCAGCGCCCGCCGCAGCGCCCCCTCCACATAGATCTTGGCCGCCACCACCGCCGCCTCCAGCTCCAGTCCCAGGGCCCTGCCAGCGGTGATCGCTGCCCCGAGCGTGCAGCCGCTGCCGTGGGTGTGGGGGGTGTCGATCGGCGCATGGGCCAGCCAGGAGCCCCTCCCGCCTCGGAGGATCAGATAGTCGCGGCCGCGCAGCTCCGCCAGCCCCCCGCCCTTGATCAACACCGCTTTTGGCCCTAGCGCCAGCAGCCGCTCCGCCGCCCGCTCCACATCCGCCGCCCCATCGATCGCACAGCCGCTCAGCAGTCGCGCCTCGTGCAGATTGGGGGTGAGAAGCTCCGCCTGAGGCAGCAGGCAGCGCCGATAGGCGTCGATGGCGCCAGGCTCCAGCAACACCGCCCCCGCCCGCGACACCATCACCGGATCGATCAGCTTGGGCAGCGCAAGCGGCCCAATCGCAGCGGCGGTGGCTTCGATCAACGCCTGGTTGAGCAGCATGCCCGTCTTCAGCGCCCCCACCGCCAGATCGCTCACCACCGCCTCGATTTGGGCGGTGAGGGCCTCCGGCGGCAGGGCATCCACCCGGCTCACTCCGAGGGTGTTCTGCGCCGTCACGCAGCTGATCGCTGAGCAGCCATGCACCCCCAACGCCGTGAAGGTCTTGAGATCGGCCTGGATGCCAGCGCCACCGCCTGAGTCGCTGCCGCCGATCGTGAGCGCGATGGGAACCTTCGCAGCGGAGTGC
>JBJTWN010000149.1:0-27994 GCA_046081785.1 Cyanobium sp. | reverse complement strand
TACGAGAGGACCGGGAGGAACGCACCTCTGGTGTACCAGTTATCGTGCCAACGGTAAACGCTGGGTAGCCATGTGCGGAGCGGATAACCGCTGAAAGCATCTAAGTGGGAAGCCCACCTCAAGATGAGTGTTCCCATGGCAAAAGCCAGTAAGGTCACGGGCAGAACACCCGTTAATAGGCTCTACGTGGAAGCGCTGCAAGGTGTGAAGCGGAGGAGTACTAATAGACCGAGGGCTTGACCATCACAACAGCTTTTAAAGCATCTTTCTAGAGCCAAGCAACAGATCAACATTGTCTTACGGGTCAAAGTTGTAGTTGTATGAGTTAACCTATGCAGTTCTCAGGGTTCACCTGAGAGAAGAAATTTCCTGGTGTTCATAGCGCTGTGGAACCACACCGATCCATCTCGAACTCGGTTGTGAAACGCAGCAGCGGCAACGATAGTTAGGTGGTAGCGCCTTGCGAAAATAGCACGATGCCAGGATAAATCTTCTCTAAGTTGTTGCTTCATCAGGCTGTCATGATTCGACAATCCTCTTGATGATAGAGCCACTTTATTGGTGGCTTTTTTTGTGGCGTTACGATGAGAGGAGTTCTTTGCCGACTGCCTGTGAAGGGGCCGATTGCGTCTGCTGGCGTTAGGCGAATAAGGATTCTATGGAGGGCCTATAGGCTGTGGTTGCGTTGTGATTGTATTGATCTCAGTGCCGCTTTTGCCTTTCATACACTACAGTCATTCTTTCCAGCTTTGTTGATTGCGCTAGCACTGGCCTCGCGCTTGCTGGGGCAGGATGAAGACTTATTGGATCACGCAAGACAGCTGCTGACCCAGGTTCTTCCAACCGAATCCTTGCCCCTTTTTATGGATGCACTGTCCCGTTTTCTTCGGCAAGGGTTTGGAGCAGGCATCGCTGGATTGGTCTTGCTTTTGCTGAACGCAAATAACATTTATCTCACACTCCAGCGCGGTGCTGATCGAATCTGGTGGAATCGTCCATCCGGCCTGGAGGCCATGCCTTGGATAAAAGTTGTTCAAAAGTTCTTTTATTTGCGACTGAAGTCTCTTTTGATTCTTGTTCTTGTTGGTCCATTGCTGATTGCAGACCAACTGATCGGAAATATTCGAGTATTGGGTTCAACAATATTGCGCGATCTTCTGTCGGATCTTCTGCCGGAGCGTCTTGGTTGGCTGGGGTCTTTGTCCTCTGGGGCCGATCTATTGCTGTCGAATGTGTTGGCTTTTGTGGCCGTAACTGTGCTTTTGTGGCTGTTGCCCTCTCGGCGTGTTCCGCTGCGTCCTCTTGTTCCAGGGGCGTTGTTAATCAGTATCGTATCAACTCTGCTCACAGTTGTTCTTGGTCGTATCCTATATATTATGGGGCTAAGATTTCAGGCCTATGGGGTTGTTGGTGGTGTGTTACTGCTTACTCTCTGGTTGTGGCTGCTAGGGGTAATCCTTTATTTTGGTCAATGTTTAAGTGTCACAATCGCACGCTGGCCTCGCGGAGGGCCATCCGCACCTCCAGGCCCCAGAGATCTGCGGCAATGCGCGGCACAATAAGCTCGGCTCCTGCTTGATCTCTGGATGATCCGCTTCATCTCATCGTGGCTGCTCAGGTTTCACCCCCTTCATGCAAGCCTTCTGCTCCTTGCCTGTGCCATCGGAACGGTGGGCCTGGTTAGCCTTGTAGTGGTGTCTGTGCTGCCTCTGGTTGTGTTGCTTGGTGGACTCGCTGTATGGATTGTCGCCATTCTGCTGATCGGTTGGTCGGCCGTAGAGTCCTTGGCCGCCTGTGAGCGATGGATGGAACATGAACCCGTTTCCAGCGCTGAATGAAACGGTCCTCCTTCCCCTGGTTATGGATCGCTTTGGCGGCCATCCTGCTGTTGATTCCTGGACCGGCCACTCGTCTTCTGCTGGATGTGGTCGGTGGACTGACCCTCTTGATCCTCCTCCTTCCCCTTGTAGCAGCAGGTGTTGGTTACCTTGGCTGGCAGGTGATTCGTCGCCAACTGAAAACCTGTCCCGCTTGCGGCACCACTAGTTTTGGCAGCGAACTCTGTCCCGCTTGCGGAACCTTCCTAGGCCAAGGGAGTCAAAACTCGGCTCGATCTGCCGAAGTTCAACCGTTGGATGCTTCTCAGGTAACAATCAATGTCGAATCAGTGGATGTGGAGGCTTGCCTTGATGATGACACCCGCATGTCTTCCTGAATTCGACTGTCTTCGACCAGGAGTGGGATTTCGTTCCCATAGGCTCGTGAGAGAGCTGGATGCCTATGGCCTCATTGTTGGCTTCTCAGTGGGATGTGGTGGTGGTGGGAAGCGGAGCGGCGGGACTCATGACCTGTCTAGAACTTCCCAAGGACCTGAGGGTTTTGCTGCTCAGCAAACATTTGAACCCCCGTTCGGCCAGTCGATGGGCTCAAGGCGGCATTGCGGCGGTGACCCGATCTGAAGATAGTTTTGAGAGCCACATCCTCGACACACTCACGGCTGGCGCTGGATTGTGTGATCAACCTGCGGTCGACCTCTTGGTCCGCCAGGCTCCAGCTTGTGTGGAGCGGTTGCTGGAATTGGGGATGGCTTTTGATCGGGAGAATGGGTTCCTTAGCACCACTCTCGAAGCAGCCCATAGCCATCGTCGCGTGCTGCACGCGCAGGATCGCACCGGGGGAGCTCTTGTCGATGCCCTGGAACGGGAAGTCCAGGCACGTTCTCTGGTGGAGCAACGCCAAGGGGTGCCAGCCCTCCAGCTCTGGGTGGAGGGCGGACGCTGCGTTGGGCTGCAGGTCTTGGATCAAGGTCATTTGCGGTGGCTTCGCTGCACTGCGGTGGTGTTGGCCTGTGGGGGTGGGGGGCATCTCTTCTCTCACACCACCAATCCCAGTCAAGCCTCAGGGGATGGGGTGGTGATGGCTTGGGCGGCTGGTGCCCAAATTAGTGATCTGGAATTTGTGCAATTTCACCCCACCGCTTTGATGCTGCCAGGGGCACCCCATTTTCTGATCAGTGAGGCGGTGAGGGGAGAGGGGGCCCTGTTGAAGGATGCCGAAGGGAGAAGCCCCGTATCCCATCTCAGCGGTGCGGATTTGGCACCCCGCGATCAAGTGAGTCGTGCACTTGCACGTTGTATGAAACAACAGGGGGTGGATCACCTCTGGCTCGATCTCCGCCCTGTGGGGCGCGAACGTCTAGAGAAGCAGTTTCCAACGATCCTCGGGCGATGCCTGGAGTTGGGTTTGCAGCCGGCCAACTCCCCTATCCCTGTGGCACCAGCGGCCCACTACTGGATGGGGGGGGTGAGAACGGATTTGCAAGCTGCTACCACCATCCCCGGGCTCTATGCCGTAGGGGAAGTGGCCTGCACGGGGGTGCATGGCGCCAATCGGCTGGCCAGCAATTCATTGATGGAGTGCTTGGTGTTTGCTCGCCAGCTCGCCAGTCTCCCGGTTCAGCCCCTTTCGGCCAAGCCAGTGGCTGAACTCCCTCACGCGCTTCCGTGGCCTGAAACGGTCTGCTCTTCAGCTTCAGAGGGAGTGTTGAAGCAGCAGTTGGAGCAGCTCCGACAGCTGTGTTGGAGTGTGGCAGGTGTGGAACGACATGGCAGTGTGATCAGTGAGGCACTTCCTGAGCTGCGCCGTCAGCGCCTGATCTGCGAACGAGATGGCCTGTGGAGAACAATGCAAGGGCAATCGCCAGACGTTTGCTTTCGGATTGACCCCAGCCAGGCTTCTCTTTTGCTGCTGTTGCATGAGCTCCGTCAGCGGCTTGTGCTGGCGGAGCTGCTCCTGGAGGCCGCCCTGTTTCGGGAGGAAAGCCGAGGGGGGCACTACCGCACCGATGCGCCTTCGCGCCAGCCCTTCTGGCAACGTCACAGCAGGCAAGAACTTGGCAAAGCCATCCACACTGATGCTGTTGAGGGGGGGTGAACGATCCTTAGAAACCGTTGGGGCCGCTGTAATTGCTCATGGAGGCCAGCTTCGCCAGGGGCTTCACGCCTGTATCGATGACGCCATTGATCTCCCAACTCGGGAACGCTTTGATCTGTTTGGCCTCGCAGAGAGCCGCTTGGCTTTTGTGACCATCAGGGGCACACTCCACCACAGTCAATTCAGCTACGCCTTCCTTGCCAAACAATTCCTTCTGTTCGCGACAATGGGGGCACCAATAGGCTGAATACATCACTGCACCTTTGGCTGTGAGGTGTTTGGCCAAGGAGACGGCCGCAGGCGAGCTAGGCGCTGTCACCGGCGGGGGCATGCCTTTGGTGAGGGTGGCCTCAGGACGATCAAGGGCCGTCGCCCAACCAATGCCGAACACCAACACAGCCAGGCTCACCATGACCCCCCGGAAGATGAGCTGACCGCGTTCTTGCCAATCCCCACCCATCATCGCTAGCACCATCAGGGCGAGAGACAAAGCCGCAGAGAGCAGACAAAATGCGCAGAAGGCCTTGATTTTCCAGACCATCACTCCCATCAACACCAGGCTGAAAATGGCCATGGAGGTGCTGATCAGGAAGAGGGCCCACCAGCTGCTTTGATGCAGCCTCGCCCTGGCTTCGCCCTTTAAAAGAAGTGGAAGCAGGGCGAGTAGGAGCACCGAGAGATAGGCCAGCGCGCCAAACAAAGAGAGGGGCTGGCCAAAGAGAGAGCCCCAGGGGCTGTTCAGCACCTTGTCGCAGCCATCCGAACCACCCGGACAGACCAAGGGGCCGAGGACGCCCCAGCGGTGCAATGTGATCGACCCCGTATCCAGGAGGCCGATCGTGGCCAATACAGCCATCGCCACCCTGGCCCAGCGATGCCCGGGGTCGCCGCGGCGTCGGCTGCTGCTGAGGCGACTGGCGAGACGGGTTGATGTCACGAAGGAGATCGAAGCTCAGTTCCGAGATTCTGGCAGCGCCCCCGCAATTCCATAGGGTGGGGGGGCAGCCTTTTCGATGTCGACATGCTCCCCGGCCCCGTCAGGAGGAACCCAACTGTCGCTTTTGCTCACCTTGGCTGTGAAAAAAATCGCGTCGACACCGAACACATGCTTGGACTGCTTGCAGAGGCCGGGTATGGAGTCAGCGCGGATGAACGGGATGCCACAGTCGTTGTGGTGAACACCTGCAGCTTTATCGAAGCAGCCCGACAAGAGTCGGTGAGGACGTTGGTGGAGCTTGCAGAGCAAGGCAAACAATTGATCATTGCTGGCTGCCTGGCCCAGCACTTTCAGGAGGAATTGTTGACTGCCTTGCCGGAGGCCAGGGCCATTGTGGGCACGGGCGACTACCAGCACATTGTGAGCGTGTTGCAGCGCGTTGAGGCTGGGGAGAGGGTCAACCAAGTGAGTGCCGCGCCCACTTACGTTGCCGACGAGCACGTGCCACGCTTCCGCACCACCAGCGATGCCATCGCCTATCTCAAAGTGGCTGAGGGCTGTGACTATCGCTGTGCCTTCTGCATCATCCCAAGGCTGCGCGGGGATCAGCGCTCCAGGCCGATCGACTCGATTGTGGCTGAAGCTCGTGGTCTTGCTGCCCAGGGGGTGAAAGAGCTGATCCTGATCAGCCAGATCACCACCAATTATGGCCTTGATCTCTACGGCAAGCCCCAGTTGGCTGCTCTGTTGCGGGAGCTTGGCAACGTTGAGATTCCCTGGGTGCGGGTCCATTACGCCTATCCCACCGGCCTCACCCCAGAGGTGTTGGCCGCTTTTCGCGAGGTCCCCAATGTGCTCCCCTATCTGGATCTTCCTCTGCAGCACAGCCATCCCGAGATCCTTCGCGCCATGAATCGTCCCTGGCAGGCTGAGGTGACCAGCGGGCTCCTCAGCAGGGTGCGCAATCAATTGCCGGAGGCGGTGTTACGCACCACTTTTATCGTGGGCTACCCCGGTGAAACGGAAGCCCACTTCCAACACCTGCTCGATTTTGTTGAAGAGCAACAGTTTGACCATGTGGGTGTGTTTACCTTTTCCCCTGAGGAGGGCACCCCCGCAGCCGATCTTCCGCATGCCGTGCCAAAGGCGGTCGCCATGGAGCGCAGGGATCGGCTGATGGCCGTTCAGCAGCCCATCGCTGCAAGATCCAATGGATCCTGTGTTGGCTCCATCGTGGATGTCTTGATCGAGCAAACGCATCCCACGACAGGCGCCATGATCGGTCGTTCCGCACGATTTGCCCCCGATGTGGATGGGGAGGTGCATGTGAAACCCGGCCCAGGTGGATGGGTTGCGGCCCCTGGCCAGCTTGTGCCCGTTCGGCTCACAGCCGCTCACACCTATGACCTGGAAGGCGAGTTGATCGGGGCACAGGCACTCGTGGATCAAGCCCAGTCCATCTTGCGAAGCCAGGGTTGACCATCTCCCGGCGGTCGGGCGTTGCCTTGGCTTGGCTGCGCCGCCATCAGAAGGGTGTCTTCCTTTGCGCATCAGGGTTAAGCACCATCGGGTCGTTTGCCGGTTTGACGGCGAAGGGGTGGATTTTGCTGGATGGCACGGGCAACCCTCTTCTCCTGGCGCTGCACTTCGCAGCTTTGGCCCTGCCCAGCCTGTTGGTGAGCGGACCCGCAGGCGTGCTGACCGATCGGGTGGGGTGCGAATGGGTGCTCATCCGAGCCCAATGGGCCCTTTTGGCCTGCGCCTCCCTGGCTGCACTGGCGATGGCCTCGGCAAAGGGGCCAACCCAAGTGGCAGTGCTCATGCTGAGCACCTTGTTGGGGGGGATCGTCAGCACCTACGAACTCACCGCCCGGAACAAATACACCGGTCTCCTGGTCGATCGTCCGGAGGATCTCCCTCCCTATCTGACAAGCTTTTCTGTGGTCTTCAATGTGGGCAAACTATTGGGACCACCGATTGGCGGCTGGCTCCTCACCCTTGCTGGGCCCACCCTGGCTCTGGCGATCGATGCCCTCTCTTTCCTCGGGCCCATTGCCGCCCTGTTGTGGGTTGTCCAACCCCGGCGCGTCTTGGAAGAACGCAGCGCAGCGGATGTTCTTTCGCTGAAGGGAGCGTGGCGAGAGTGCGGGCCCGTGCTCCGCCATGTGCTCCGCTTCACAGCAGTGGCTTGTCTCGTGGGGTTTTTCCACCCCGGTTTGGCTCCTGTGCTGGCGTCCAGTGTTTTAGATCCCTCTCCCCAGGCGCTTGGCTTGTTCACCAGCGTGATCGCCGCGGGGAGCATTTGTGGGGGGCTGGTTCTCCAGCGCAACAGCCAATGGCTGTCACAGAGGCCAGGATTATTGATGGGTGGTTGCGTTCTCTTGACCGCTAGTGCCCAAATCGGCATGGCTTTGACCCAGGGGAGTCGTTTCAGCCAGCTGGTTGGCCTCGCGATGAGTTTCCTGATCGGAGCAGGAACGGCCACTCTGCTCGCCGGGGCCAACCTCATGGGTCAGGTCGGGGCACCCATGCATTTGAGAGGTCGCATGGCAGGGCTAGGCCAGATTGCCTTTCTTGGCGGTGGCGGATTCAGCGGCCTTCTGGCAGCAGGAATGGTGAACAGCCTTGGCATGGCCTCAACGTTTGGAATTCTCGGCAGTCTTGGCTGTGTACTGGGCTGTGCCGAACTGCTCCTGCGCGGGAGGTTGAGGCTCAAATCAAACGAATTCCTTTGAGAACCACCGTCAAAAAGTAGGCAGCGACGAGACCGCCACCCACAAGCGCTAAGTAGTAGGCCACGCCCATGGTGCTTGATCAAACTCCACCCATTACAGCAGATCCACCCCGCAGGTTGCCCTGAGCTGGCCGATGGGTTGCCAGACCACTTAATGTTCAGCCACTTTCCCTGCCTTCACGGGAATCCCCGTGGGCGTTTGCCTCCAGCTCTGCATGCGTACCCTGTTGCTCTACCCAGAGTTCCCTAAAACCTTCTGGAGCTACGAGAAAATCCTGGAGTTGGTGAATCGCAAAGTTCTCCTGCCACCATTGGGTTTGGTCACCGTGGCAGCGCTTCTCCCTCAGTCGTGGGAGATGAAATTGGTGGATCGAAACGTTCGAGAGGTCACAGAAGACGAATGGAACTGGGCTGAGTTGGTCGTGGTCTCAGGAATGATTGTGCAGAAAGCCGATATGGCCGTGCAAATTGCCCGTGCCAAGAGCCGAGGGCTTTTAGTCGCCGTTGGTGGACCTTTTGCGAGCTCCACCCCGGATGCTCCGGAGCTTGAGTTGGCTGATTTTAAAATTCTCGACGAGGGTGAAATCACCCTGCCTCTCTTCGTTGAAGCCATCGCTCGGGGTGAGCAGAAGGGGGTCTTTAGTGCCAATGGCGATAAGCCTGACGTCACTTCAACCCCAGTCCCACGCTTCGATCTGCTGGAGTTGAGCGCCTACGACTCCATGTCTGTGCAGTTCTCAAGAGGTTGCCCTTTTCAGTGCGAGTTCTGTGACATCATTGTTCTTTACGGCCGCAAGCCTAGAACCAAAACCCCTGAGCAATTAATCGCAGAATTGCAATGTCTTTACGAGTTGGGCTGGAGACGCTCCATATTCTTGGTTGACGATAATTTTATTGGCAACAAGCGCAACGCAAAGTTGCTTTTGCCACTTTTAAAGCATTGGCAGATCGATCATCGTTACCCATTCAGCTTTGCCACAGAAGCCTCGGTTGATCTTGCTTCTGATGATGAATTGATGGAGATGATGGCCGAATGTCGTTTCGATAGCGTATTTCTAGGTATTGAGACTCCAGATGAATCCAGCTTGGAAACGGCTAAAAAATTGCAGAATACTCGCACGTCTTTAGAGGAGTCTGTCGACAAAATCACCTCCTATGGCATCCGCGTCATGGCGGGCTTCATCATTGGATTTGATGGGGAAAAGCGTGGCGCAGGTGATCGGATCGTGCAATTTGTAAGTAAAACAGGCATCCCTGCGGCCATGATGGGCATGCTGCAGGCTCTGCCCAACACTGGCTTGTGGCATCGTTTGGAGAAGGAGGGTCGCTTGATCCAGGAGCGTGCTGATGCCAAGGGTGTGAACCAGACGAATTTGTTGAATTTCAAACCCACAAGGCCGATTCGCGATATTGCCCACGAATACGTGGACGCCTTCTGCAGGCTGTATGAACCCAATGCCTATATCGATCGCGTCAAGCACTACTACTTGAAAGTGGGGCGCCCTCGCTGGCAGAAGTATGTGCCTGCGGCGCTTGGCAAGCCCTCCCTGCCCAGCTGGACGGATGTCAGGGCTCTGCTCATTGTGGTTTGGCGTCAGGGAATTGTTCGTGACACGCGGTGGCGCTTCTGGTCGTCCCTCTTTACGATCGCCCGCGCCAACCCACAAAACCTGGAGCAGTTTCTCGTTACGTTGGCCCACAACGAGCACTTTCAAGAATATCGGGCTGTTGTAAGACGTGAAATTGAGCAACAACTAGCTTTGCTCCCCCCGGATCCAAGCCCGGAAATGTCGAGCGATCCTCGCGAACTGCAACCTGCGTAGAAGCTGATTGGTCAGGCTTCAATCCTGAATGTAAACCTGGCCCGCTTTTAGGCATTGTTCTGCCTTTTGAAGTTCCCTACCCAAATAGAGAGCGTGATCCAGGCGCGTGATGGGGAATGGCTCCTCTCCCTCGCTCAGAAGAATTCCCAGTTCTTTGGCCGTGCGCCCACGAAAAACAGATTGCGGCTTCCTCGGCCCCGCGCCCTGGCAGCGGATGACCTCACCGGTTTCAGGGTCTGTCGCCAGCCCTCGATCATTGATGGTGTTGCCATAGTGTTCCGCCACCAATTCTTGCCGCTGAGCATCCACCTTGATCAGGAAATATCCGGCTGGATCCAGCGCGATGAAGCGTTGGGATAGCGCATCATCCAAGCCCTCGCGATCTCCGCAGAGAGGATTGGGCTCAGTACTAGGGGTAGAGGGGGGGGGCTGGCTCATGGATCCCATCAAAGTTGATTCAGTCTGGAAGGCAAGTCGTTGGGCTGGGGTGGTTCGTACGTTGCGGAGAAAGGTAGATCTGCGTTGATCGCTTCAATCTCCTCCAGCAATTGTTGATTGGCACCTGGAAGCCACTCTTGCAGGATGGCCGCAAAGCGGGGTGCAAACCATCTGTGCACACTGCAACGCGGCTGGGCAACGAACCCTCTGCGCTTCTTGTGGCGTCCCCCTGCCCCTGGATCGAAACGGCGAATGCCCTGTTGAATGGCCCATTCCAAGGGGGCGTAGTAACACACTTCAAAGTGCAAATGGTTCACCTCCACATCGCTGCCCCAGTAGCGGCCCCATAGCTGGGTGCCGTTCTGAACGCAAAGCGACATCGCAACCGGCGAGAGCGGATCCCCCCCATGGGCACTGAAAAGCACAACATCTGAACGCAGTTGATCAGCGGCGATGTCAAAAAAGGCTTCAGTGAGATATTTGCTTCCCCAGGGGCCCCAGCGACTGCAGTGTTGGGCATAGAACCCATGCATGCATGGCATCAGGCTCCGAGGGATCGCCTCCCCAGCGAGAGGGGTGACCTTGATGCCAGCTTCGGCAACCGCTTTCCGTTCCCGGCGAATGTTGCGGCGCTGATTGGCGTTGAACGTCGCCAGGTAGTCGTCAAACTCGCCAAAGCCTGGATTGCTCCATTCACTTTGCTCATTCAGCCATAGTGACCAGCCACAGGCTTGAGCAGCTTTGACAAAGCTGGGGTCGACATAGAGCAAATTGCAGCTCAATAACTGATGCTGTCTACAAAACGCTTCAATCTGTTCAAACAGCTGGGCCGTCAACAGCGTCGTGTCCTCTCCGGAGCCAATCAGGAATCGATAACCCTCCACGGGACTGACCGGACTCATCCCCACAAGCTTGGGGTAATACCGCAAACCCAACTGGCCTGCCAGCTGGGCAAAGGACTGATCAAAAACAAATTCGCCGTAGCTGTGGCCCTTGAGATAAAGAGGGGCCATCGCCACCAGTCTCTCCCCCCGCCACAGACCTAAATGGCAAGGCTGCCAGCCCTGGCTTGGCACGATGCTGCCGCTCGCTTCCAGTGCATGGAGCCATCCCCAGGAATAGAAGGGCAAGGGGCCTTGGTTGGCAGGCGCGGCCTCACGCCATAGCCTCTGGTATTGCTCCGCAGGGATATCAGCCATGGAGCGATGCCAGCGGGCTTGCAGATCAGCCATGCCCGGTTCCCCAAAGGAGCGTTCGAGGCGCAAAACTAATCAACTCTTGTGCTCCTCGCGGTTCTGCAAGTGATTCCCTTTCCGAGGCCATGGCCAAAATCTTTATGAAGCGGACCTCCCTCGCCCGCCGAGCTGGCCATCTTCAAGGTTGCTTGCTCACAGGCGCCATGGTGCTCGCCGTGGCCTCGCCAGCCTCGGCGGGCTTGCTGATGCCCGTGCTCGAAATGATGCGACCACGGCTGGAAACCCGGCTGGCAGAGGTTTGCATCCAAACGGCTTCGAGCAGCTTCCCCGGGGTTGGTGCCAGTCTTGAAGATCCGTGCCGAAAACTGGCCAAGCCCACCAGCCGCTGCCTGATCGAAGAAACCGATCGCACTGGGCGTGGCCTCGGAGTGCTCACCGAGATGCTCGGCGGGCGGTTTGGCGACGACAGCGAAGTGGTGGTGAAACGTTGCCTCGCCCGGCTGTTGGGCTTGCCTACGGAGAGTTTTCGGGATGTGCCCCTGCGGGACCTCACCCGCCGCTTCGGCATCCTCGGGGCGGGACCAGGCAAAGGGCAGGAGCCTCAGGGCGCTGACAGCCGCAGATAGTGCAGCAGCAGCTCCCCGCCTTCCAGCTGTTGATGCTCCATCAAGGACCAACGCATCGAAGGATCGCTCCAGGCGTCGTCTGGCAGCCAGAGATTGGGCCCACCGAGGAGTGTGGGACAAAGCGTGAGTTGCAATTCATCGAGCAGCTTCGCTGCCACCAGTGCCGCAGCCAGTTGGGCTCCCCCCAGCACGACGACGCGCTCTAAGCCGAGGGCTCCAAGCGTGGCCAAAGCCCTCGGCCAATCTTCAAACGGAAGGATGTGGCGAAACCCCTCAGCTGCGGCTGGTGGGTCGTTGGCAGGCTCCCCAGCCTTCAAGAGCCAGCGCTCGAAGGGTTGCCGGAAAAAGGGTAAATCGGCAGAGATCTGCCCCCGCCGGCTCCACACCACCACCGGGGGCTGGGATGACAGCCCCAGCCGACGGCGGTTTTCAAGCAGATCCTCGGCATGGATGAGACAGCTGCAGCCATGCAGTCGCAGGGTTTGCGCTCCAATCAGCACCGCATCGGACCATGCCAGGGCCTCCTCCAGTCGACGTCGATCACCGGGGCCGCCCAGCTGGGCCGCCCCACCCTCGGCAGGAGCGAGACGGCCATCAAGACTGATGGCCAGCACCAAACGCAAGCGGGGCCTGCCCAACCCTCAGCTGGCGGCCACGGCCTCCAGGGCCGCAGGCACCATCCCCAGCAGCGGGGTTTCAGCGAAGACCTCGGCCGCGTTGTTGGGGCTTTCTTGCAAACGCACCTTGTGGAGATGGGCTCCGAGGGCGGCAATGGGGGCTTTCAGCAGATCAGCGATGTGCAGCGCGATGTTTTCCGCCGTGGGAACGCAGGTTGCGAAGTGGGCAACGTCCTTGTTTAAAAAGGTGTGATCGAAAGGCTCCACCACCTGCTCTTGCACCAGCTGTTGCAAGGCCGCCAGATCACAGACCATGCCCGTGCGGGCATCAACAGCCCCACGAACGGTGACCTCGAGCAGATAGTTGTGACCGTGGCCATGAACACGGGCACATTTTCCGTAGATGGCTTCATTTTCCGCTTGGCTCAGCTCTGCACGGGCCAAGCGATGGGCGGCGGCGAAATGGGTGCGGAGGGAGAGAAAGGCTTCCATAGGGTCGATGGTGGGGCCGCTGAGCACATCAGCCCAGAGATCTGGATGTTCGTGGAGACGGATGGCCACCACCGGCAGGTGGTGGTTGAGCCTGTTGCGGATGGCCAAGGCCAAGGCCTCGGTTGTGGGAAGGCAACCATCAGGGCGTGCCAAGTCAAACTCTGGCCAACAGCCGTTGAGGCAGTGAAAATCGAGCGGCTCAATCACCTCCCTGCGGATCGCATGCTTCACATCGGAGAGGTTGAGCACCATGCCATCGGCATCCAGGGGACCCGCCATGGAAACCACCAGCTCGTAGTTGTGACCATGGCCCGGCTCAAGACTGCACAGGCCAAAACGGGCTTGGTTTTCAGCTTCAGTCCACTCCGGCAGCCGGTAGACATGGCTCGCACTGAAACAGGCCCGGCGGGTGATCACGCACGGCCTGCCCCGACCATGGCTGGCTGGGGTGGGGGATGGAGCAGTCGATCCCACCTGGACCGGCAGGCTCAGCCCAGCGGGCGTCATGACGGACTCCAAGAGAGAAGCCATTGTAGGAACTGGCCTGACGCCGTGGGCTTCCATGCGATCTGACGCTTCTGCTGATCTGGCTCGAAGACTGAAGGGTCTCAACCTCTACTTGGTTGGCATGATGGGGGTCGGCAAAAGTGCCGTGGGCAGGCCTCTTGCCAAGGCATTGGGCTATCGCTTCATCGATGCCGATACCACCCTCGAGCAAACGGCAGGGTGCTCCATCCCTGAGATCTTCGCGGAGGCGGGCGAAGCTGGCTTCAGAGAGCTGGAAACCGCCGTCCTGGATCAACTTGCCCGCTGGCACTCTTTGGTGGTGGCCACTGGCGGGGGAGTGGTGACACGCCCAGTGAACTGGGGGCACCTGCAGCAGGGTGTGGTGATTTGGCTGGATGCCCCCGAAACCGTGCTCTTGGACCGTCTGCAGGCCGATCCAACCCCGCGCCCGCTGTTGGACGATCCAGATCCGGCTGCCCGCCTGCGGCATCTTCTGGAAAAGCGGCGACCTCTCTACGCCCAGGCTGATTTGCATGTGATGCAGGCGGGCGAAACTCCCGAGGCGCTGGCTTTGCGCGTGATCGACGCACTCCCTTCCATCCTGAGGGAAGGGCCAAAGCCCCCTAAAGAAGGCATCACCCTTCGCTATGAGGATGGTCACACCAGCAGCTCTCTCAACGATTGAGCCTGGCTCACAACGCCCGAGCAGCGACCTATCCAGGCCGATCCAGGCGCACCGCAAACCATTGGATGGTCACTCCTGGAGCCAGATCGAGCTCGCAAGCCGTCTCCAGCAGGCGTTCCACCTGGGCCTCCACGCTGCTCAAATGCACTAGATCGGCCGGTGTGGTGGTGAGGGAGGAGAGATGGCGGGCCAACCAGAGGCGGGTGTCCTCAGCGCTGAGGATGGCCTCTTCGCCACCCGGCTCCAACACCACGTAATGATCCATCTCGCGGATCAGGGGATCACTCATGGCGCTCTCCGAGCGGCAAGACGCTCCACAATCCCATCGCGCCAGCTGAAAAGGGGTTGATAGATTGGATTGTCGGCAATGCCACTCACCCCCTCCCCTGCCAGAGGAGCCCCCGCGGTCGCTGGAAAGCGCAGAAGCGACAACTGGGCCGCAACCGCCAGATCCGCCAGGCTGAGCTGGCCTCCCACCAGATAGCTTCGGCCGACCACCAGTTGCCTGAGCTGCTCCAGGTTGCGATGCAGCTGGCGCGCTTCCATGGGCGCCAACAAGCTGCTCAAGGTGTCGCTCAAGGAGCCCATCACCCCCCCAGGCAGGGAGCTCACCAGCTGTCGCAGTGAGGATGGGGTGGCTTCCGGGAGAAGGGCGGCCCGCAGCTTCGGATTCGTGGCTGCCGCCTGCAGCAGGGCCCGGCGGCAGGCAGAGGCGAGGGCCGTGTCCGCCCAATCCTCCAACAGCAACACCTGGGCCCGCTGTTCCGGATCGGATGGGATCAGCTGCGGCAGGGGATGGTGTTGCTCAAGGTAGAGGGCGATTTCGCTGGAATCCGCGATCACCTCGGCGCCATCGACAAGCACCGGCACCTGTCGCTGGCCGGAGAGGCGAAACAGCTCAATCTGCCCAAGACCGGGCACCACCTCCACCAACTTGGCTTCCAGCCCTTTGGCCGCAAGCACGAGCCTCACCTTCTCGCAGAAGGCGGAGTGTTTGAACTGATGCAGCTCCATCATCCCGGGCTCTCAGGCGGTCTTCACCGCGGCAGAGTAGCCAGCATGGCTGTAGACGGCTGGGCACCGATGAAAGAGTTTCTGCTGAACGTGATCCGCTACCCGCGGTACCTGATTGCCCTTTCCCTGGGCATCCTGCAAACCCTGGTGGAGCCCTTGGCAGGGCGCCGGAGCAACCCAGTCACCGCCGTGGCGGTGGTGGGAGCGTTGGTGAGCGGCTCGATCAGCCTGCTCCTGGTGCTGCGTGCGATGGTGGCACCAGCACCACTGGGTTAGCCATGGCACAGGGCCGAAGGGTGGAGCGGGTGGCCTCCCTGATCCGGAAGGAGATCAGTGAACTGCTCAGCACTGGCATCCGCGATGGGCGGGTGCATCAGGGCATGGTGAGCATCACCAGCGTGGAAGTGGCTGGCGACCTGCAGCACTGCAAAATTTTTGTGAGCGTGTTTGGCTCGGAGGAGGAGCGGCGCCAAGCATTGGAAGGTCTCAAGGCCGCCACACCCTTTGTCAGAGGGGAGCTGGGGCGGCGCCTGCAACTGCGGCGCACACCCGAGGTGGTGTTTCAGCTCGATCGCAGCCTCGAGAGGGGCAGCACCGTGCTCGGTCTGCTCAGCGAACTCGAGCAGGATCGGCTGCGTCGGGAGGAGGGGAAAACGACCCCCTCAGG
This sequence comes from Cyanobium sp., assembly GCA_046081785.1. GTDB lineage: Bacteria > Cyanobacteriota > Cyanobacteriia > PCC-6307 > Cyanobiaceae > Cyanobium. Next base: position 12,325 of record JBJTWN010000149.1, on the reverse strand, counting down.
CTCCCCTCCCCAGGAACAATCCTCCCCCGATGCCCATGCGTCCTGACGACTCAGGCACTGAGCTGCGCCGATGGGTGGCCAGCCTTCTGGTGGTGCGCGCCAGCGGGCACCTGGCAGATGGGCAGCGCCGTTATCCGCGCTGGGAGTTGGACAACGCCACGTTGCAAGCCCTCCTGGCTGAAGGGGTGGGCGGGGTGATTCTGCTGGGGGGAAGTGCTGCCGAGCTCAGGCTCCGCACCCGCCAGCTTGTTTCCTGGGCAAACCAGCCGCTGCTCCTTTGCGCTGATGTGGAGGAGGGCGTGGGGCAGCGGTTTGAGGGGGCGAGTTGGCTGCCACCCCCGCTCGGGGTGGGGCAGATCCATCGACACGATCCCAAGGCGGCGATCGAGCTGGCCGAGCGTTACGGCAACTGCACCGGCCGTGAAGCCCGTGCCCTGGGCCTCAATTGGGTGCTCGGCCCGGTCTGCGATGTGAACAACAACCCTGCCAACCCCGTGATCAACGTTCGGGCCTGGGGGGAGCGGCCTGAGGTGGTGGCGGAGCTGGCCGCTGCCTTCATCCGAGGAGTGCAGGGCGAGGGGGTGCTCGCTTGCGCCAAGCACTTCCCCGGCCATGGCGACACCGCTGAGGACTCCCACCTCGATCTCCCCGTGCTCCCCCACAGCAGGGAGCGACTGGATTCCATCGAGCTGCCCCCCTTCCGCCGGGCGATCACGGCCGGGGTGGCTTCGGTGATGACCGCCCATCTGCTCCTGCCGGAGCTCGATCCTGATCGGCCCGCCACCCTCTCCGCCAAGGTGCTCACCCAGCTGCTGCGCCACGATCTCGCCTTCGACGGACTCGTCGTGACCGACGCCCTGGTGATGGAGGCGATCGCTGCCCATCAAGGGGCGGGAGAGGCGGCTGTGTTGGCTTTGGAGGCAGGGGCCGACTTGGTGTTGATGCCCGCCGATCCTTGGATCGCCATCGAGGCCATCCTGGCCGCTGTCGAAGAGGGCCGTCTCAGCCAGGAGCGCCTTTGCCAGAGCGTGGAACGCCGCCGCAAGGCCCTGCAGCAAACCCGGCAGGATCCCGATCTGCATCGCCTGGATCCCGCATCTCCCTTGGGCCCCCTGAGCAATGGCCCCGAAACAGCGGATCGAGCTTTGCTCGGCGACTTGCTCTCCCGCAGCGTTGAATGTCAGGGCGGCACCCTGGCACGCCTCCACCAAGGAGCGGGCTGGACTCTGCTGCGAGTGGATGCACAACTCGGTTGTGCCTTCCTGTCGCCCACCGCGCCGGCGCTCGCCCTGCCTCGGGCAGCGGGCTTCCGTCCCTGGGTGCTGGACGGGCAGAGCCCCCTTGGCGAGGTTGCGGGTCTTGGCTTGGATGCCCTCTGCCAGCCCCCCTGGATCCGGGCGGGATTGTCGGAGGGCCCCATCCTTCTCCAGCTCTTTGTGCGGGGGAATCCCTTCCGGGGCTCGGCTGGCGGCGGTGAGCCTTGGATCGTCTGGATCGAGCAGCTGCTCGCTCAGCAACGTCTGGCCGGTGTGGCGGTTTATGGCAGTCCCTACCTCTGGCAAGAACTGAAGCAGGTGCTACCAGCGGATCTGCCCGCAGCCTGGAGCCCGGCCCAGATGCCAGAGGCCCAGGCTCTGGTGTTGGATCGGCTGGGCCTGGGCCTCACGAAGGCGCAAGGAGGGTTTACGGATTGAGCGTGAGCCTCTCGATGATCGTGCGCGATGAGGCGGCCTCTCTGGCTGAGTGCCTGGCTTCCGTTCGGGGATTTGTGGATGAGATGGTGGTGGTGGATACCGGTTCCGAAGATGGAACCGTGGCCATCGCTGAGGCGGCTGGAGCCGATGTGCATCACCTGCCCTGGCCAGGCGATTTCGCTGCAGCCCGCAATGCAGCCCTGGACTGGGTGAAGGGGGATTGGGTGCTTGTGTTGGATGCGGATGAGCGGCTCAGGCCCCAGGCGATGGATCCCCTGCGGCGGGCCATGGATCAGCCGGAGGCTTTGCTGGTCACCCTGCTGCGCCAGGAGTGCGGTGCCCTCCAATCCCCCTACTCCAATGTCAGTCGCCTGTTCCGACGCCACCCGGCCATTCGTTGGAGCCGCGCCTATCACTCCCTTGTGGACGACAGCGTGGAAGCCCTGCTCGCCCAAGAACCCCACTGGCAGATCCTGGCTTGCCCGGTGCCAGCCCTCCTGCACGAGGGCTACCGGCCGGAGAGGATTCACCAGCAAGGCAAGGCCCAGCGGCTGCGGCAAGCGATGGAAGCCGAGCTCAGGCGTGATCCGGGCGATCCCTACACCTGCGCCAAACTCGGCGGACTGGAGATCAGCAGCGGTAACCGTGCCCGCGGTATCGCCTTGTTGAATCAGGGCCTGGCCCGCTGTGCCAAGGATGCCCATGCGGAGCGCTATGAGTTGCTGCTGCATCTGGCGCTTGCCGTTAGCCAGGAGAGCCCGCAAAGGGCCATTGCGCTCTACCGGGAGGCCTTGGCTGTGCCCATGGATCCCCGTCTCACCCTGGCGGCCCGGCTGAATTTGGCGTCCCAGCTGCTCCACCAAGATCAAACAGCCGCGGCAGTGGCCCTGGCTCTGGAGGCCACACACATCGCCCCGGAACTGGCCAATGGTTGGCTCCAACTCGGTTTGAGCCTGCGCCGCAGCGGAGACGTGGCTGGCGCGATCGGGGCCTATCGCCAAGCTCTTGCCATCGAACCCAGCCGCAGCGAAGGCCATCAGAATCTGGCTCTCGCCCTTTTGCTGGCTGGGGATGTGATTGGCGCAAGGCGGCACTTTCGGGAAGCGATTGGCCAGCTGGAGGCCCAGGGACGCAGGGACGACGCTCTGGCCTTGCGACGCTCGGCCGGAACCCTGGTCAAGCTGGAGCCATGAGGGCACTCCCCCTGCAAGGCTGCCGCATCGCTGTCACCCGGGCGGAACAGCAACTGGGAGCAGCCCGTCAGCTCTTCGAGCGGGCTGGGGCCCAGGTGGTCGACCTGCCGGCCCTCGTGGTGGCTCCACCGGAGGATTGGCGCCCTCTCGATGAAGCACTGGCGGATCTCGCACAGTTTCACTGGCTCATCTTCTCCAGCGCCAATGGGGTGGAGGCGCTGCAGGCCCGGCTGCGGCGGCGTGGGGGGGACCTTTCCCATCCTCCGAGAGGGCTGAGAATCGCCGCTGTGGGGCGCCGCACCGCCGAGCGCTTGGACGAGCTGGGGGTGCGGGTCGACTTTGTTCCCACCCGTTTCGTGGCCGACGCCCTGATCGATGAGTTCCCCGTCTCGGCTTGGGGACTGCACCTTCTGCTGCCCAGAGTGCAGAGCGGGGGGCGCACCCTGCTTGCTGAGGCCTTCAGCAGCGCCGGGGCGCGGGTGGTGGAGGTGCCGGCCTACGAAACCCGCTGTCCTGATGGATTACCCTCTCAGGCCATCCAGGCTCTGCAACAGGGAACCCTCCAGGCCATCACGTTCAGCAGTGGGAAGACTGTGCGCCACTGCGCCCAGCTTTTGGAGGGGACCTTCGGCACGCAATGGCGGCAGGTGTTGGAGGGCGTGAAGTTGGTGTCGATTGGTCCCCAAACCAGCAAGCCTTGCCTGGAGGTGCTCGGACGGGTCGACGCTGAGGCGGCGCCCCATGATCTGGCGGGCCTGGTGGAAGCCTGCGCCCGAGCGCTCAGAGCTGCAGGTTGACGGACTGATTCCCGGACTGCAGCACGAGAACACCTTGGGCCACATCGATGGCCCGCACCCGCCAGCCTGGTGGCAGCAGGGCGTCGCTTTTGCCTGTGCCCATGTCCCCGACACGTAGGGAGCCGGAGCGGACACCACCCTCACCGGAAATGAAGGGCGCGTACTCGACCAATGCCTCCTGTCCCATGGGCCCCTGCAAAACGCCCTGAAACACCAAGCCCGGTGGCGGCTGCAGGGGTGGCAGGGGGCTGGCCAACCCCCCGGAACTGGCCGCCTTCTTGCGGGGGACCGGGGGGGGGATCAAGCGAGCGATGAGCACGGGGCCGAAAGGGTCAGGCCGCCCTATGTCCACGGCGCGCACCACCTGCTGCTGGGTGGCCAGAGGAGCCAGAGCAGGAGTAGGCAATGGAGCGACGGAGCCACTCTGGGCGGTTGGTTGTTTGGGCAGCGGAGGTTCAACAATCGCTTCGGGTGTCGGTGCACAAGCCGTCAGAACAAACGCTGGGATCAGAGGGATCCACCTCCGGAGCCGGTTTGGCCAACGGCTTGCCTGCTGCCGATCAGGGGTTGCTGTTGCTCTCCACAAGGTCGCGAAATCGATCAAGGTTGGCTTGGAGCTCACGGTTCACGATGCCGCCCATGATGGAGGGTTCCATCAACGGTGCCAACATCGCAGGCAACTCATAGCTGACGCTGAGCTTCACCGCTGTCAGCTTTGGCCCCAATGGGTAAAAACGCACCCCTCCCTTGGTGGGCAGTCCACCCACCGATTCCCAATGCAGTTGTTGGGCCTCAATCCGTCGTGAGATGCGGGCTTTCCATTGGAAGCGAAACCCTTGCGCCGCCAAGGTCCATTCGGTGAGGTCCGGATCCTCCAGCGTCGTCACCGATTCAATCCATCGCATCCAACGGGGCATGGATTCCAGATCGCTCCAAATGTCCCACACCCGCTCAACGGGGGCGGCGATCTCCGTTGTCACGGTGTGTTCAAGCCAGCGTCCCATCGGTGTTCCTCAGGCAGCAGCGGCATTGCGAGCCAGGCTTACCGGACAATTCATGATGGCTGCGGCAGCAAGGCGCCCACTCATGGTGGCACCTTCCATGGAATCGATGTAATCCTGCCGGGTGTAGCTACCCGCCAAGAAGAAGTTGCTGATCGGGGTGCGTTGCTCGGGACGGAAGGGTTCCACCCCAGGCGCCTCGCGGTAGAGCGACTGGGCTAGCTTCACCACGTTGCTCCACACGAGCTTCAGGTCGCGGGAGGAGGGGAAGAGCTCGCGCACTTGGCGATCTGTGTGGGAAACGATCTCCTCATTTTTTTTGGGAATCCAAGGATCGCCGGGGGTGAGCACACATTGCAGGAGAGAACCCACACCCGGCTTTCGATAGTCCTCTGGGCTGGCCAGAGCTAGATCGGCGAAGCAACTGAAGTCTGCATCGGCTGTGTAGAGCAGATTATCGAGCCCCGCGGGCTGGTTGAGATCCTGGCGCCGTTGTCCATCGCTTGGCGCTTCGCCCAACTCCGTCACCCAGCCGTCATAGCGCAGTTGAACGGTCGCCACAGGCACGGCCTCAAGACGATCGAGATTGGCGAAAAGGGTGTGAGAACGCCAAGCTTCCGGCACAAGCCTTTGGATGCCCGGCACATCCAGGGCAGCCAGATAGGCATCGGCCTGCACCTGGAGCTCTCCTTCAGGAGTGCCCAGGGTGAGGCTCGTGACTTGGCTGGCGCCGGGGGGACCGCCTAAAACCTCCTCATAGTCGAGCTTGACGGCTCGATGGCGCAGGTGGAGTCTGCCGCCGCGGGCCTGGATGTAATTCAGGATGGGGCCCGTGAGCCACCGGTGTGGAGAGCCCTTGAGAAGATTGAGCTTTGAGGCCTCGGTGCGGGCCGCAAACATCATGAAGATGGTGAGCATGCAGCGGGCAGAGATGGATTGGCAGTCCAGAAAGCCCAGGGCGTACGCAATGGGATTCCAAAGCCGCTGAATGCTGTGAAGGTTTCCCCCATGGGAGAGAAACCATTCCTGAAAGCTGAGGCGATCCAGCTCGCGAATCACCTGCATCGCTCCGTCGTAATCCAGCAACCCCCTCACGATCGGGCTGGTGCCCAAGGCCAGAGCATTCCTCAGTTTGTCGATGGTCTCCAGCTGAGGAGTGGTGAAGAAGGCCTTGAGGCCATTGAAGGGGGCGCCGAGAGGAAAGCGAAAATCGAGGCTGCGCACATCGCCGCCGCGATTCACAAAAAGATGGGTGTGCTCTTTGGGGAGGAGATGATCCATCGCACCCACCTTTCGCATGAGGGCGAAAAGGTTGGCGTAATTGAAGAAAAAGACATGCAACCCCATCTCAATATGGTTGCCATCCGGGTCCTCCCAGCTGCCCACCTTGCCGCCCCAGAAGGGTCGTGCCTCATACAAATCCACCTCTTGGCCGGCATCCACCAGATCCACGGCCGCGGACAGCCCCGCCAGTCCTGCACCCACGATGGCGACCCGCACCCGAACACTCCATTGGTGTTACGACTTTATGTATCGCTCCGCCTCGCTGCGGCGGAGAACCGGCCAGCCCCCGCGAGCAAACGGGCTCCATAGACTTTCAGGACCGTGATGACCGCTGAGCCCATGACCGCAGACAGCCAACCCCAAGTTGCGCTTCAACAGGCTTCCCCCAAGGCTGAGGTCACCCACATCGGCGTCGACGGTCGTGGGATCCAGATCACGGAGCCAGCCATGCGCCAGCTGGCCAGCTTGGTGGCGCAGCAAGGCCAGGGCAAGGTGTTGCGGGTGGGGGTTCGCTCTGGCGGCTGCAGCGGCATGAGTTACACCATGGACTTCATCGATGGCGCCGCCATCCGAGAGGACGACGAGCGCTACACCTATCAGCCGGCTGGTGGGGAAGCCTTTGACGTGGTTTGTGATCCCAAGAGCCTGCTTTATATCTACGGCCTGCAACTCGACTTCTCGACAGCCCTCATCGGTGGCGGCTTCAACTTCAGCAACCCCAACGCCACCCAAACCTGCGGGTGCGGCAGCTCCTTCGCCGTTTGAGAGAGGCTGCCACTGCCGTGGGAATCTGAAAGGCTGAGTGTGGTGCCCAACCATGACCACCAGCCACGAAGACCTCTTTGAACAGGCTCTTGAGCGCTATCGCCAAGGGGCTCCCCCGGAGGAGTTGATTGACGATTTTCTCCAGCTCACCGCCCAGTCCCCTGGCCAGTCGGCCGCCTGGACCTGCTTGGCCTGGTTGCAGCTGTTGCTGGACCAACCCCAGGCGGCCTTGAAGTCAGCACGCACAGCGGTTCGCCTCAATCCTCAGGATCCCCAGGCCAGGGTGAATCTGACCGTGGCCATGCTCGAGACAGGGGCCAAAGGGGTGCGGGAGCATATCGAAATGGTGCAACGCATTACCCTGATCGCCCCAGAGCTGAACTCCGAACTGCAGGCCTCCATTGCCGATGGACTCGTCCGTCGTCCTGGCTGGTCGGCGATGGAAAAAGTCCGCGGTTGGCTGCAAGGGTGAGCCGGGTCTTGCTGATCAGCAATGGCCACGGTGAAGACCTCAGCGGTGCCCACCTCGCCAGAGCCCTCCAGGATCGAGGCCTCGCAGTGGCGGCTCTGCCGCTGGTTGGCCACGGCGGCGCCTACCGGGATGCCTGCCTTCCCGTGGTGGGCCCCACCCGCGACTTCAGCACGGGGGGGTTGGGCTACACCAGCCTGCGGGGGCGTCTCACCGAACTCCGACAGGGGCAACTGCCCTACTTGCTCGGTCGCCTGCTCGCCGTATGGCGCCATCGCCATCACTGCGATTGGGTGGTGGTGGTGGGTGACGTGCTGCCGGTGTTGGCAGCCTGGCTGACCGCCAAGCCGATGGCGGTGTATCTGGTGGCCTACTCCAGCCATTACGAGGGCCGGCTGCGCCTGCCCTGGCCCTGTGGATGGCTCCTGCGTCGCCCCCAGGTGCGGCTGCTCTGGAGCCGGGATGCGCTGACGGCGGAGGACCTCACAGGCCAACTGCATCGCCCCGTGGACTTTCTGGGCAATCCGTTCCTGGAGGTGGGGGGGGATGGAGACCTGCCCGCCCACTCCGAGGGAGTGCCGGTGCTTGGCCTCTTGCCTGGCAGCCGTCTGCCTGAAGCCCTCTCCAACCTGCTGTTGATGCTTGAAGTGCTGAGCCAGATTCCTGAGCACTGGCCAGGCCCGCTGCGCTTGGTGGCCGCCTTGGTGCCCTCCCTCTCCCAAGAGGCCATTGCCCAAGCCGCCGCCCCCTATGGCTGGAGCCTGGAGCCCGCCCCTGCGGAGAGTGGAGGGGGGGGGCAGCTGTGTTGGGGGGGCCTGCGGTTGGAGCTTGTGCCCCAACGGTTCTGGTGGGTGCTCAGGAGCAGTGATCTCCTGCTGGCCATGGCCGGAACGGCGACGGAGCAGGCGGTGGGTCTCGGCAAGCCAGTGCTCCAGCTGGTGGGGCCGGGTCCCCAATTCACAGAGGGATTTGCCGATGCCCAGCGCCGTCTGCTTGGACCTGGCGTGAGTTGTGCGCCTGGGGCCATGGGGGCGCCCTCCACCCTGCGGGAGACCGCGCGGATGGTGGCGGAGCAGTTGAGGCGTTTGGCAGATCCCCGGCAAGGCCCCCGCTGGCGCCGGCAACTGGAGAGCGTGGCACTGGAACGACTTGGCAGGCCAGGGGGCACGAGCCGCATGGTTGACGCGATCATGGCCAAATTGAATCCGCCCAGCCCCCTCGCCGATGCCACCCGTTCCCGCTGAGTCCACCCGCAGGGAGGCAGGTGCCCCTCCCAAAAGCGCAGAGGAGCCAGCCGTTACATGGTTGGAACGGCTGCAGGCGGGCATCGATCGCCTCCTGGTGGCGGATGTGTTTGTGGTGTTGGCAGGCGCTCTTTGGTTTGGGCTGGGGGTGGGCTTGCATCTGCGGGGCAGTGAGGGAGCCTTGCAGACTTTCCAGCGGCTCTGGCCGCCCCTGTTTCAACCGGCCATAGGCCTGCTGATGGCGGGTGCCCTGCTCAGCGGGGGCTTGGGCTGGTGGCGGCGGCGAGGGCTGCGCTGAGCTCTGGCGTGTCGAATTGGAAGCCCTTCTCCAGCAATCTCTGGGGCCGCACCTGTTGGCCCTCAAGCACAACGGCTGCTCCATCCCCAAGCATCACCTTCAGCAGCGGAGCGGGCACAGGCAGGAGGGAAGGGCGCCCGATCACTTCACCCAAGCAATGGGCAAAATCAGCCATCCGCACGGGCTCCGGCGCCACCGCGTTGTAGATGCCGCCGTAGCTCGAGTCTTCTAACGCCGCAGCGATCAGGCGGCAGAGATCGTGGCGATGGATCCAGCTCATCCATTGCTTGCCGGATCCCACGGGCCCCCCTAAGCCAGCGCGAAACACCGGAAGCATCTTGCCCAGGGCGCCACCATCGGGGCCAAGCACGATGCCCAGGCGCAGCACGACGATCCGGCAGGGCTCTGGAGCGGCAAGGGCCGCGGCTTCCCAGTCTTGGCACAGCTGGCCAAGAAAATCCGTGGCGGGTGGGCTGGATTCCACAAAGCTGCTCTCCTCGCTGCTCCCGTACACCCCCACGGCAGACGCACTCACCAACACCCCGGGGGGGGAGGCCAGTTGTTTCATGGCCTCCACCAGGGAAGAGGTGGTGAGCAGGCGGCTATCGCGAAGGCGCTGCCGCTGGGCTTCGCTCCAGCGGCGCTCGGCAATCGGTTCCCCAGCCAGGTTCACCACGCCTTCCGATGCAGCCAGAGCCTCCAAGAGATCAGGGGAGGCCCAGCTGGCTGGATCGGCAGGATCGAGCTGTAAACACTGCAGTCGATCGCCCTCAAGTTGGGGGAAGGGACGAGGCTGGCGGCTCACCAGCGTGAGCTCATGACCCAGTTCCAGCAAAAAGGGCATCAACTCGCGCCCCACAAATCCTGAGCAGCCCAACAGCAGCAAGCGCATCCCACGACTCCCCATCTTTGGGGGAGGTTAGTGGCTGGCTTCCCTTTTGGTGGCCCCCGCCTCAGGGATGGCCATGGCCAAGCCAACGCCCGACGGCCCAACCCCAAGCAGGCGGGGCCTAGGGTGCGGGCGATCCTGCCCTTTGGCCCATGGCTGATCCCTCCCCTACCCCAGCTGCTGCCACACCTGCGCCTCAGTCCCCCCTCAAGAAGGGCGCGCTGGTGCGCCTCAATCGCAAGGCCTATCAGGACAGCCTTGAGGCCAAGGCCAGTGCCCCTGAGCTGCCTGGCTATGTGCTGGAGGGCCCAGGCGAAATCCTGGCGGTCAAAGGCGAGTTCGCCCAGATCCGCTGGCGCCGGCCTGTGCCAGATGTGTGGTTGCGACTGGATCAGCTGGAGAGCTGGAGCAGCTGAGTGGGCAGGTCAGTCGTTTGTTGGTCGAGGGACTAAGGCTCCAACCGGCGCCGCTCCTGGTGTAGCTGATCGCGCTGCCGCTTGGCCTCTCGCAGCATCTCCCGCCCATCGCGCAAGTAATCATCCACGTACCCCAGGGTGTAGCGCTCCAGTTCTGCCAAGGCATCCTGCACCTGGCTGAGGCAGTGGTACAAACTCAGGCTGAAACCCTTCACCGCAGCTGGGCAGGCCTTGGACCGATACAGCTGCTCGGCTTTGTTCATGCGGGCTTGGCTCTCTTGAAGAAACCCACTGAAGGTTTCCATCAATTGATCGTCGTAAGGATCGGCGGCCAGAGCGCGCAATTGGCCAGCAAATGGGTTGATGACCTGACCCAGGGCCCGATCGATCGGGGCGTACACCTGTTGCAACCAGTCCATCACGAGCCCATTGGTTTGGCGGCTCCCGTGGGCCGCTGGCCTTGCGCCCGATCGGCGCTCGCCAACCACCTCCCGGCTGTTCCGCTGCTCGGCGTCATACCGCCGCCGGCGCTCGCGATCGCCAAGCACCTCCCAAGCAGCATTGAGGTCCAGGATCCGCTTGTCATCCCCGCCTGCATCAGGATGGTGACGTTTGACCAGAGTGCGGTAGGCGGCCTTGATCTCTGCGGCCGTGGCAGAAGGGCTCACGCCTAGCACGGCATAGGGATCGGCGATCGACTGGCCTGGCAAGGGCGTTGGTGAAGGAGACCCCATCCTGCTGCGGAGCAGGGGCAAAAAAAAAGCCCCCGATGGGGGGCTCGAAATTGTGTGTGAGGCTGGTCTGGGTTCAGAAGCGGAAGGTGGTCTGCACCAAGCCCCCCAGGACGCCGAAGGAGTTGGAGCGATCCACCGTGCCATCGGTGTTGAGGGTGTTGGTGAGCACACCCAGTGGCCGACTCAGCCAGAACAGCGCAGGGGTGACACTGATGTTGTCGGTCACCTGGAACTTATACCACCACTCCCAGGCGTAATTGCCGTCGTTGACGAAGGTGCTCAGCTCCTTGTCGGACCCGCGGCTGAGTTGGGTGGCGAAGGTGGGTTGACCCACGGCCATCCCCAGGGAGTTGCCGCCCCAGAACACGTCGTTCCACTGCAGACCAACATACCAGCTTTGGGATTCGGTTACATAGGGCAGAAGATATTCCTGCCCGAGGCTGTTGGAGTTGAATTTGTTATCCGAAAGGGAGTTCAGACCCCAACCCAGGCTGACAGAAGGAATGATTCCGGCGCTGGCTGGCTGCACGTAGGCATTCACGGCCACGCTGTTGGATTGCCCGTTCACGAGCCACCAGCTGTTGCTGGCAACGAAATTCGTGCCACGACGAAGGTTGGAACCGCGCTGACCATAGCGATAGCCAGCAGAGACGCCCCAAAGCTTGGAAGTCCAGCCCAGTTGTCCCAAGAAACTGGCCCTGGAACAATCGTTGCCGATTCCACCCTCGAGAGCGTTGCAAGAGTAATAATTGCTATCAACATTCGTAGCGCCAGAATCACCATTGGGTGCCACGTAGCTCGCCGTCAAGCTGAAGCGACCATCCCAAATTTTGTAGGGAGTTTTCCAGATCAGGCCACCACCAGCTCCGGTGGCTTTGTTGTACACACCAGGGGCGCCAAACAGCTGGAAGTAATCGAGAATCTTGTCACCTCTCCCGCTGCCATAGACCCCGGGATTGGCGCCTAAAAATTCAGTGTTTCTGAACTTGGCACCAAGCACAGCCTCAAACTGGCTGCCGACAGGGAAACGGTAGTAGAGACGATCAATGCCCACCACATCGGAGCAATCGCGGTTGCCTGTGCAACTTGTCTGCCCGAAGCCATTGGAGGCGACATCCAGGGCCGTGAGGTTGACACCATTGCCGTTGAAGGCATTACTGAAGTTGCCAGTCCGGAGGCGGGTATACAGCTGATCTTTGCCAGTAAAACTCGTGATGAAATTCAGCTTTAGGTCATAGTTGAAGCTCGTGGCGCCATAGAGGCTGTCATATTTCTGGGCTGCTTTGCGAGTGCCGAGCGTGGCGGCTGTTCCGGGGGCCGGTGGGTTGAAGACTCCCACACCTGGCCGGTCGCCACTGCCGTTGACGGCACCAATCACGAAGGTGGCCACCCCTTGAAGTTTGGTGGTGGTGGAAAACTGAGTGGCTTCCAGCTCGCCCACGCGGGCTTCCAGGCCGTCCACCCGGCCGCGGATCACGGCGAGCTCCTTCTCGAATTCCTTCATGAGCTTCTTGAGCTCATCGGTGATTTCGGTGATGCGA
>JBJTWN010000148.1:0-3204 GCA_046081785.1 Cyanobium sp. | reverse complement strand
CACCGCCCGAAACCAGGCCAGTTCCTGTTCCAGCTCTTGCAGGTCGATCACCACTCCACCTGCAGGGGATGCTCCATCCAGGGCAACCGCACCCAGCTCCAGCCCCAGGGGAAGCGCTTCAGCACCCCATCCTCCGGCCGGCGTTCCACGCGCAAGAGCCAGGCGCCCGGACGGGTGGTGAGGACAGCGGGCCGGCGCAGCAGCCGCGCCCGCAACGCCGCAGGCGTCCACACCCCGAGCGCCGGCTCCTCCGCCAGGCGCCCATGGCCGATCACTGCCTCCAGCAGCCGCTCTCCCTCCGCTCGCATTGCGACGGGCAGGGGTTCCTCCAGCCGCCAGGGGGCGAGGGGCGAGAGGCCGCAGAGCACTTTCGGCAAGGGCAGGCGCCACTCCGGAGGCTCCGGATCGCCCTCCACCAGAAACGACAGCAGGGCGATGGCCTGGCAACGGCACTGGTCGTCGCGGAAGGCCCACCCCTTGGGCTCCAGCAGCTCCAGCCGCCCCAGCAGCCGCCGCAGAAAGGGCCAGAGGATCACCAGGCCGCCGTCCTCCAGGAGCAGCTCGTCGGGATCGGATGAGGCCGAGGGGCGAGATGCCGCGGCGAGCGGAGGGGCGACGGAGGGAGGGTCTGACTCGCGGTGGAGTTCGTCGTCGCGTCTCTTCCAGCCCCCAAGGGGTGGGCGCGTCGCCGGATTGTCGCCGGGAGCGGGGCGTTCGCTTTCGGTGCCGGCAGCGGGCCCCTGGGTGGCAAGAGCCGGTTGGGCTGGGTCAAGGGTGGAGGGGGGCGGTTCCGTCGCGGCGGGGGAAGGCTTCGGCTCGCGGGGGAGGGCGTCCAGGAGGAGCGCCTCCACCAAGGCTTCCCCCACCAGCCCCCGCCCCCCCAGACGCAACAGGCCCGCCACCGCATCCCGGGCGCCCCTGGCCTGGACCACCGCTTCAAACGCCTCCAACAACGGCGCATCATCGCCGTCCGGCCCTTGTCGGGGTGGCCCTTCAGGGATCGGGGTGGGGAGGGGGGCTCCTTCACCGGGGAACGGACCTGTCGGCGGGTTGCTCCCCACAGGACCACTCTGCGGGACTCCGCTCAGGGGGGAAGTGCTCAGGGGGGAAGCACTCGGCGGCGTGCCGGGTTGCGGTGACACAACCGGGGATTGGAGGTCTGCCAAGAGGGCCTGGAGGATGGGGGGATCGCAGGCGGCGGCCAACCGTTCCAGGGCCACCGGTTGTGCCTCCAGCTCCCGCACCAGGCTCCACCAGGCCCGCGGCGCCAGGGAGAGCACCTGGCGGATCCGGGCGCCGATCAGGTCGCGGCCGGTCCGCTCGGCCCACCAGGGCAGGGCGCCGGTGCGGGCGAACAGCTGCAGCAGCTCCAGGGGTTGTCGCTCGGGCGGTTCGGGCGGCAAGACGCGCAACTGGCGCTTCAGGGCCTGGCGCAGCGCCGGTTCCAGCCGCTCGAGGAACGCCTGATCAAAGGCGGCCAGCGGCAGGGGGCCCAGGTCGAGCTCCAAGGCGTCCAGGCGATGGTGCTGCCCCGGCGGGCTCAGCTCCGCGAACACCCGCTCCAGGAGCGGTTCCAAGCCGGGAGCCCGCAGGGCCGACACCCGCTCGATCAGGGCTTGGGCCGGCTCCCGCTGGCGCAGCCGCAGCTCCACCGCCAGGCAGCCAACGCGATGGTTGGAGGATGGCATGGCTCACCCCTCCACCCGCACCGTCACCGGCACCCGCTGGCGGTCCCGGTTTGCGGTCGTGATGAGCAACGCGAAGGGGGTGGTGGCCTCCAGGGCTTTGGTGGCAAAGGACAACTCGCTGCCGTCGCCCTCCTGGGCGGAACCGACCTCCCTTCCGCCCGACTCCAGCAGGTAAGTCTCTCCCGCACGGCTCAACACCAGGATTTTGGCCTCCGTCCCCTTGGGCACCAGCGGTGGCTCGACGCGCACGAGCAGAGGGAGCGACTCCAGATCGGTCTCCAGACCGCTCAGGGCCCGGCCCGCCCGCACCCCCACCTTGGCGGGCAGCTCCTCAGGGGGCAGGGCCAGGGTCAGCAGCGGCACCAGGAGCTTGTCCGGCGGGGGGGGCGCCCCGGGCAGCGGGTCAGCGGCGATGGCCAGGTTGAGCGCGATCCGCAACCGCCCCACCCCCCTGGCGAGGAAGGGGGCCTGCTCATCGCGCTGGTGGACATAGGCCTCCAGTCCGAGGGGCGTACCGTCCTTGGAGAAGCGATAGAGCACGCCCGGTTCGCCGCCAAACACCTGCCACAGGCCGCTCTTCTCGTCCTGCTGCCAGCGCACCAGCGTCAGCTGCGCCGCCGGATCGGGTCGCACCAGCTGGGCGAGGGCGACCTCCAGTTGCACCACGCTGGTGCCGAAGAGCGGCGTGGATCCATCGAGCGGATCGAGCCGATGGCGCTTGCTCGCCAACACCACCCAGGTGGCGTCGAATCGGGCGGGGCCCAAGGCAAAGGCGAGCAGGTTGGCGTTCCCCTCCCGGGAGATCGGCAGGGGGTTGAAGCCCGCTGCGGTCAGCGCCGAGGCCTCCGCTGATGTGGTCGGCCGGGCGACGCGAATCGTGCGGCCCCCGTCGTCCACGGCCAGGTTGGGCACCGCCGCCGCTGGCGGCGGCTGGAAGGGATCCGTCACGAAGGCCTCCTCCGCGATGCGCTGGCTCCAGAGCTGGTAGCTGACGCCTGTCTGCGCCTTGGTCTGGGCATTGCCCAGCCGCAGGATGCCCTCCTCGCCGAAGCTGGCCACGGGCGACTCAAGCGCCAGGGGGATGGTCCGATCCGCGCGCACCCGCAAGGGCAGCAGGGTGCTGAGCAGGGCCACCTGCTCGCCGGTGGCGGTGGGTACCGTGCGCCGTGCGCGCACCTGCAGATCGCGATCCTCCGCCGCGAATGGATACACCAAGCTCACCGTGCCGCCATTGCCGGCGACGGTGCCCGTTGAGCGCCGCAGCTGCTGCGCCAGGCCCAGATCACGATCGATGCGATCGACGAGGTCGTAGGTGATGCCGTTCTGGCTGATGGGGATGTCCACGGTCACCGAAGCGCCATGGGAGCAGAGGCGGGCGCGGGCCTCCGGCGGGGCTTCAGGCACCACCCGAGCCAAATCGCGGAACGTCGGCACCAGCGTGGTGTCAATCCCTTCAATCACCCGGATCTCACCCCGCAGCCAGGTGGCCCGCGCTGCTCCTGAACGCTCCACCTTG
>JBJTWN010000147.1:0-6722 GCA_046081785.1 Cyanobium sp. | reverse complement strand
ACTTCCTCTTTGGGAACGCCTTCCTGGCCCGTGCACTTGAAGCAGGCGAGAAGGTCGGTGTCGAGGGGGACGTAGTCAGGAGTCCAGTACGTGTCGCGGTACTCCTTGACCCCAGCGTCGTACTTTTTGCTCATGGGGGTTCTCCGGTTGGGTCGTTGGATAAAGGAAGGGAATCAGCGCCTAGAGCTCGATCCCTCAGTCCTTGGATCCCAGACCGAACGTGCTGTTGAGGGCGGGCTCGACCTCACGGTGAGGACGGGCAATGATGTGGGCGGCCACCAGACCGTCGCCCACCCGTTCGCAGGCATCGGCGCCAGCGCGGACGGCGGCGTTGACGGCACCGGTTTCGCCACGCACCAGGACGGTGACGTAGCCGCCACCGACGAATTCACGACCAATGAGGCGCACTTCGGCGGCTTTGGTCATGGCGTCAGCCGCTTCGATGGCAGGCACCAGGCCCCGGGTCTCAATCATGCCGAGGGCGATGCCCATGGTTTCGTTTGCCATTACCTGCTCCTGGAGGAGGGGGGTGGAATGTTCGTGTGCAACCCTGCTCCTGCGCGTGACCTTCCGTCAACCCATTTGGCCCCGAAAGGCCATCACCGTTTCCAGCCGCAGCAATAAGGGGCACTTATCCTCAGGACACAAATCTTTAGAAACTCTTGAGCAACCCGGATGGCAATGTCCACTCCGACCCCTTCGCCAAGGGGTTCAGAACACTTCTGCGCTGGACACAAAGCCGACGCCGCCGAAGCGTTTCAGCAACGGCAGCACCTGGGTTCGCAGGGCATCGAGCAGGGGCTCATCGCAGAACACCACCACATGGGCATTGGCGCCGAGGCCGCTGAAATCCATCGCCTCAGAGATCTCACCGGCCAGCCCCCAGCCGGTGACGTGTTTCATCACCGAGTAGCCCGGTGCCCCGGCCTGGCGGATGGCCTTGCAGAGGCGATCGGTCTCCCGTTCGCTGACAAAGAAATCAATGCGCTTCATGGGTTCAGGTGGCAGGAATGAAGCGCTGAACCAGCGCCATGTAGAGGGGGATTCCCACCACCACATTGAACGGGAAGGTGAGCCCCAGGGCCGTGGTGATGTAGAGGCTGGGATTGGCCTTCGGCACGGTCATGCGCATGGCCGCCGGCACGGCGATGTACGACGCGCTGGCGGAGAGCACCATGAAGAGCAGGGCATCGCCCTGGGGCAGCCCCAGAAGCCTGGCGATTAGAAGGCCCACCAAACCGTGGACGATCGGCGCAGCGATGGCGAAGGCCACCAGGAAGGGACCGGTCTGCCTGAGATCCCGAAGCCGCTGTGCGGCCACCAGACCCATATCCAGCAGGAAGAAGCAGAGCACGCCATAGAACAGCTTCTCCGTGAAGGGCTCCATCCGCTCCACACCGGATGGACTGAAATGGGCAACGAGCGCACCGATGACCAGGCTGCCGATCAGCAGAAAGACCGAACCGTTGAGAAAGGCTTCCTGCAACACCTCCCTCCAGGGGATCGGCTCTCTGCTCTGGCCGGTCCGTTCCTGCTCCAGGTTGGATGCGGCGATTTTCGCCATCACCACACCCACCACAATCGCGGGGGATTCCATCAGGGCCAGTGCGGCCACCATGAAGCCGTCATAGGGAACCTTCAGCACCGTCAGGAAGCTCTGGGCCGTGATGAAGGTCACGGCGCTGATGGATCCATAGGCCGCAGCGATCGCCGCTGCATTGTCTGCGCTCAGCTTGGAGCGCAACAACAGGAAACTGCTGAGGGGCACCAGCAAGGACATCAGGATGGCCGCCGCGATGGTGAACAGCACCATCTGACCCAGCCCGCTGTGGCTCAGTTCCACGCCCCCCTTGAATCCGATCGCCAGCAACAGATAGAGCGAAAACAGCTTGGGCAGCGGGGAGGGGATCTCCAGATCCGAGCCCAGGATCACGGCCAGGATCCCGAGAAAGAAGAACAGAACTGGGGCAGACAGCAAGTTCTGCAACACCAGGGTCGTCTGCATGCGCACCTCCGGGGGACCTGGCTTTTCAGCAACCTAGGGGAGCCACCCGATGCGGCCGTCAGCATCGGCTCACGCATGGGCTGGGCACGTCCCAAATCAAACTTTTTTCCCTATGGTTTCAGGCGGTGGCAGGAACCCTGGAGTTTTCCGGGGGTGGAATGTTCAACCCGTCCTGCCTCCACCCCATCCATTCATCTCAATTCCAGCGGCTCTGACCCAAGCGCAGCCTCACGCGCAACCTGTACTGCGCCTGTTGTTTCATGCGTCTTCTGGTCCACCCTCCTGATGATTGCGACCCCACGGGTCAAGCGCCTGTGGATAATGCCGCTGACCCATGGCCAAGGGCCTGGCGTATGTCTGCACCCAACCGGCTGGTCATTGCCAGTGGCAACCCCCATAAGGTGGCGGAAATCGGCGAGATGCTTGCCCTGGTGAATCTGGAGGTGATCGCCCAGCCGCGGGATCTGGAGATCGAGGAAACAGGCGCCACCTATGGGGAAAACGCCAGGCTCAAAGCGGAAACCGTCGCCAGGCTCTGCGGGGAATGGGCCCTGGCTGATGATTCCGGGCTCGAGGTGGATGCCCTGGAGGGCAGGCCTGGTCTGTATTCGGCCCGCTATGCCCCCAGCGATCCGCAGAAGATTCACCGCCTGCTCCATGAGCTGGGGGATGTGCTCTACCGCGGGGCCCGATTTGTCAGTGCCATGGCCCTGGCGGATCCAGCCGGCACCACCCGATTAGAGGGTTGCGGCCTCTGCTACGGCCAGATCCTCCATGAACCCGATGGAGAGGGAGCTGGATACGACTCCGTGTTCTACGTGCGGGAGGCCGGTTGCACCTATGCCCGCATGTCACCCCACCTGCGGAGCAGGCTTGGCAGCCGGGGCAAGGCGGCCCGTGCCATGGCACCGGGGCTGAGGGCGTTGCTCGGCCTCTGATGATTCTCCAGGCCGGTGAGGCTTAGCCGTTGATCTGCTGCACCGCGCGCATCGCCGCCGCTGCCGCCTCATTCACATCCCCTTCTTTCCCCGCCAGTGTGAGCCGGCCGTATGCGCCCACGGCCTTCACATCCACCACGGTGATGTTGGAGGCTTTTTCCGCTTCGTTGGCGGCGATCAAGACATACCCTGCCGGTTCGGTCTCCAGGATGAACATGCTCATCCCGGCCTGGATCATCGAGCCCCGCCGGTTCTGCCGATTGATCAGCACGGCGTGATCCGGCGTGATGGCATAAATGATTTCGGTCCAGGTCACCTCACAGCGGCTGCGTTGGTCGACGCTGCTGCCAATGGCCTCCAGCACCACCTCCCCGGAGTGGAGCACATTGCTCTGGTCGCGGTGATACATCGCGATCGAGCCGAAGGCCCGCTCCACCACCATCTGGCCGAGGCGCACGGTGCTGGCCTTCAGGGCGATGTCGGTGACGCGGTGCACGGCCATGCCGGGGGACACCTCCAGCCAGAGGCAGGCATCTCCCGGAATCGGCAGGAACCCCTGGGAGACGGTGCCCATGTAGGCCGCCAGCTGGGGCTGCAGCGAATCGAGAAACACATAGGTGCGCAGCTCGATCGATTGCACGTGGCTCGACTGGCGCAGCCGCGGGCTTTCCCGATCGGTGGTGATGACGCAGCTGGCCCCATCGCTGGCCACGGTGCCACTGCCGTGCTGCACCACGGTGCCGGTGATCTCCGGCCGGGGGCCGGCATCCACGCGGGAGGCTGAATCGGCGCGGGCCCCGGTGACGGAGAGCCGCAGCGCCTCGCGCCGACGGCTGACGGCCCGATCTTCCGAGGAGGTGAAGCCTCCGGAGAAGCGGTTGGGGCGGGAGGTCCTGGCGTCCGTCACGTCGCGCGCTGGATTCGTGCCGGATGGCAGCTGATCTTACCCCTCGCTCCATCGGCAGGCCCTGACAGGAGCGGGTGTTTGGTGGCCCTGGCCACAGCCGCCGGATGAGGGTCCGCTATCACCACGATCACCGCCCCTGATGGTTGTTGCTGATGCTCACCCCCACCACCCGCCTGCGGCTGCAGGGAATCCTCAACCGCATCGCCGCCGACGAAGCGGTCAGCCTGGCCGAGCGGATCTATGTGCAGAAGTTCGCCGATCGCGATGCCTGTGTGGCGGGCTGGCTGCGGCAGGCCCGACGGCGGCAGCAGGGGCTGGCTCCGGTCGATGGGCTGGATCGGCTTCTCGCCGACCTGAATCTGGGCAGTGCGGAGCCCGACGAGCGGCCTCCCCAGGGTGGTGAGGATCTGGGCGATTGGTTCGGGGGCGCCCCCGGTTGGCTGCGACGCAGCTGATCCTCAGGGTGCGGCTGGGGTGGGCTTGCCGCCACCGGGGCAGCCGGTACCTTCCGGCCATCCCTTTCGGCCGATCGCATGGCTCCCAAGCGCGCTGCCACCAGCCCCACCCACCACGCCGAGCCGATGCCGGTTGGCGATCCCCCGGAAGGGGCGACCACGTCCATGCCCGATTGGCTGGCCCGGGCCGTGGAGCAGGGGGTCAAGCCCGATCAGGCCCTGGCCTTCATCGGCTTGGGCTTGATGCGGCGCCTGGCCGATGGCGGTGCCGAAGCCCCCTGGATCTGGGATGAAGAGGAGGATGGGGGCACCGCCGACCTCACCGGCCTGCGCCAGCGCCTCGAGCTGGTGCAACTGGCCCTCGACACCGGCGCGCCCTTGAGTACCGCCGAGGTGGGCCTGCTGCTGGGGGCCCGCCCCGGCGGGGCGCAGGTGCAGCGCGGGGGCCTGCGGGCGCGGCGCCTGAGCCGCAACGTCTGGAAACTCAGCCGTGCCGCGGAGGAGGGGGAGCGCGGGGGATTCTCCGAGGGCTTCCGCCGCCGTCTCTGATCCTTCGACGGCCCGGGATCCCGAAAAGATGTGACACAAGCCTGCCAGTGGTGCTCCAGCCCCGCTAGCCCTTGACCGTTGCCGCCGGGCCCCGCCGCCATGCCCCTCTCCCCCACTGCTCCGTCGGCCGACCCCCCGGCCGACGGAGCCCTCGCCTCGCTCGTGCTGCGCGAGAACGGCCAGCGGGAGGTGTTCTGCGGTCTCACCTCGATCGTGTGGTTGCATCGGCGGATGCCGGATGCCTTCTTCCTGGTGGTGGGGTCGCGCACCTGTGCCCACCTGGTGCAGAGCGCTGCTGGGGTGATGATTTTCGCCGAGCCGCGCTTCGGCACCGCCATTCTTGGCGAGCGCGATCTGGCGGGTCTGGCCGATGCCAACGACGAGCTTGACCGGCTCGTGCGCGATCTGCTGGCGCGGCGTCCCGAAATCCGCACCCTGTTCCTGGTGGGCTCCTGCCCGAGTGAGGTGATCAAGCTCGATCTGGCCCGCGCCGCCGAGCGTCTCACCAGCCAGTTCGCCGGCCGTGTGCGGGTCTTGAACTACTCCGGCAGCGGCATCGAAACCACCTTCACCCAGGGGGAGGACAACGCCCTGCAGGCCCTTTTGCCCCTTCTCCCGGCCACGGAGGAGCCCCAGTTGCTGCTGGTGGGCACCCTGGCGGACGCGGTGGAAGACCGCTTTGTGGCCCTGTTCCAGCGCCTCGGCATCCCGGTGGTGCGCAGCCTGCCGCCAAGGCGCTCCACCGATCTGCCGCCGGTGGGCCCAGGCACCCGCGTGCTGCTGGCCCAGCCGTTTCTGAGCGGCACCGCCCGGGCCCTGCAGCGCCGCGGTGCCGAGCTGATTCGCGCCCCCTACCCCTTCGGCGTGGAGGGCAGTCGCCTGTGGATGGAGGCCGCCGCCGCCGCCTTCGGCATCGCCCCGGAGCGGGTGGCGGAGGTGTTGGCGCCCCTGATCGAACGCGGCCAGCGTGCGATCGCGCCCCAGCGGGAGCGGCTGCAGGGCAAGCGTCTCTTTCTGCTGCCCGATTCGCAGATGGAGATCCCGCTGGCGCGTTTCCTGCAGCGCGAGTGCGGCATGGAATTGGTGGAAGTGGGCACCCCCTACCTCGACCGCCAGCTGATGGCCGAGGAGATCGCCCTGCTTCCCGCCGGCACTGCCCTCAGCGAGGGTCAGGATGTGGAGCGTCAGCTGGAGCGGGTCCGGGCCGCACGGCCCGATCTGGTGCTCTGCGGCCTGGGGCTGGCCAATCCCCTCGAAGCGGAGGGATTGGCCACCAAATGGTCGATCGAGCTGGTGTTCAGCCCGATCCATGGCTGCGACCAGGCCGGCGAGCTTGCCGAGTTGTTCGCCCGCTCCCTGCGCCGCCGCGATCTCCTCTCCTTCGCCTGAGCGCTCGGCCCCTGCGCCCGCTCCCCCGCTTCGCCCTCCCCCGCTTCACCCCCCCGCCATGGAACTCACCCTCTGGACCTACGAAGGCCCCCCTCACGTGGGCGCCATGCGCGTGGCCACCTCCATGGAGGGGGTGCACTACGTGCTGCACGCGCCCCAGGGCGACACCTACGCCGATCTGCTGTTCACGATGATCGAGCGGCGCGGCCGGCGGCCGCCCGTCACATACACCACCTTCCAGGCCCGCGATCTGGGGGGCGACACGGCTGAGCTGGTGAAGCGCTCGGTGGCGGCGGCGGTGGAGCGCTTCCGGCCCGAGGCGCTGCTGGTGGGGGAAAGCTGCACCGCAGAGCTGATTCAGGACCAGCCGGGCGCCCTGGCCGCTGGCATGGATCTGGGCGGCATCCCGATGGTGAGCCTGGAGCTGCCCGCCTATTCCAAGAAGGAGAACTGGGGTGCCGCCGAGACCCTCTATCAGC
>JBJTWN010000146.1:0-36147 GCA_046081785.1 Cyanobium sp. | reverse complement strand
AGGTCATGGCTCCAGAACGGATAGAGCGACTTCCGGCAGGCACCGGCCCCATGGAACCAGAACTGAGAAAGCTCGGCAAAGGATCCGATGGGTTGAACCGACTATGAATGAACGGATACAATTACTTTTCCCAGAGGCATTGCCTCCATAGATCGCTGCGATTGGCAGGGCGGTCAATCGGAATTTCTCGACACGCGGCAACCTCTGTCGTTGACGTTTTTCCCGGCTGGCCACCATGGAAAACGTCGCTTGCTCGCGAAAAGACATCCAGTTTTCCAGCTCCAGGCGCAGGAGCATGGCCCTACCTCAAGCCAATGTTTCCCTCACCCTAGTCCGCCATGGCGGAGAACGAGAAAAAATCTCTTAACTTGCTAAATGCGTTGAGTCCTTCGCTGCAACGACTCGTTTCGACCTTGTTTCCCATTGGACCTCGGCAGTCTCAAGCGCTCCCTTCCTCAGCCGGCAAGGACGCACGGATCAAACCCAAAAAGGTTTGCCATCGGGCTCGATTGATGGGGGAAGGGTCCAGCTGCTCACGGCGTCGGAGGCGCCGCAGAGGTTTGAATGGGGGCCTCTGGAACAAGTCTTCCATGGGTGCGAATCGCTTGGCTTGGGCGACAACGGCGGCGCTGTTGACCGCAGCGGCTTGCTCTCCACCGGTTGGCATCGCCCAAACCGTGCCCGGTGGCGTGTTGCCGGATGGGGCAGCGGCCGAGATCCTGCGGGTGCACAACCGGGAGCGCGCCGCCCTTGGCGTGGCGCCCCTGGTCTGGCAGGAAGCTTTGGCCACCTCAGCCTTGGCCTGCGCCCAACGACTCGCGGCCACTGGCCAATTCAGCCATTGCCGCAGCGGCGAAAACCTCTGGATGGGCACCACCGGCAGCTTCAGCCCCGCCCAGATGGCCGACCTTTGGGCGGCGGAACGGCGCCTGTTTCAAACGGGCACCTTCCCCAATGTGAGCCGCAGCGGCAACTGGCAAGACGTGGGCCACTACACCCAGATGGTGTGGCGCGCCACCACCAGCGTGGGCTGCGCTGCCGTGGCCGGCGTCGATGGCCGCACCCGGCTCGTGTGCCACTACGCCCCGCCCGGCAACATCATCGGCCGACCGGTGTTTTGAGCGGGGCCAGGCTCAACCGCGTACACAACACCACTGCAGGGAGGTGCCCAATGGGTGGTGGGAGAAGAACGCACGGCCCCGCGCTTCATCATGCTGATTCCACACCCCGTAGGGCTCAAGCAGGCGACGGAAGGCTGAAGCTGGCCCAGGCTTTGAAGAGATCAAAGTGATCAGAAGGTATTGCCGTTCAATCGAGGGACCCAGCAAAACCACCGGCAGCGGCCTGACCGTTAGTCATGATCAACACGGATGGAGGTGTGGAATCACACCCCCTTGAGGTTTCAGCTGACTTGGCCCCTCCTGGGCCCCCAAAATGCAGTGCTTAGCTCAGATGGGATGCTCTGATGCGTCCTCTCAGCTTGCGGCTGAAGCCAAAGGCCGCCGCCGCACCAAAGACAGGCAGTGGCCCAGGCACAGGAGTGAAATCAAAGCGGTTGATGGCGAAATCGGCTGGACTGTTTGTTGCTGAAAGAAGGCTGAAGGAAAGGCTTGCGATTGGGGTGTCGTTTGTCACTCCGATGAAAATGGCTGAATTGTCACCGGCACCCGTGGAGGAGCCGTTGACATCAAAAAAACCCACGCTAGTGCTGGAGGCGTCGAAAGCTTCGACTCGGGCAACAAAGCCACCAAAAAAGTTCGCTTGGATTTGTGTTCCCCCGGCGTAGATGCCTGGTCCATCGAAGCCAATCAGTGTGATCGGATTCAGGGTGTTTGAATTTGAAGGGGACCTCGTCCATAATAATGCGTCGCCTGGTGCAAAGTGTCCGCTCCAACCATTATTTTGATTGCGGCGCTCGAATGAATTGGCGGCCGCCATGCTCACCGTGATGGTGTCTCCCAGATTGGAGGTGGCAGTGAAGGGATTCGGCACATTGGTGAATGGGGCTCCAAGCTGAGCCCAATCGATGAAGTCGATGCCGTTGAGCACCGTTCGGCTGGTGACGAGCGACAGGGCGGCATAGGCTTGACCCGCAGAGAAGACCACGGCTCCTGCTGCCGTCACGGCAATGGCGCAAGCGGTCCAGGAGGGAAGACGACCCTCAAGGATCGGAAAGCGGCAGTAGTTCACTTGAAAGAAACAGCGTCTTTCTCGGCCTAGCTGGAGAGAGGCTTCTCGGTTGCTCACCTTTATAATGTCTTCGCCATCCCGCTGGGCAGAATCGCTATCCACGGCTTGGTGGCAGCTTTCCTGAGGCTGAACCTTGACTGCCCGCATTGATCCCGATCGTCCCCCGCAGGTGATTGGAGTCACGTTGCTTGCGCTTGAGCCCCGCCTAGGATTGACCTCATCTCGCACCCACCATGGTGTCTTCTGCTTTCATCCGCCTGATCAAGAGCGGTCTGCCTGCAATGTGCGGCTTTCTCTACGCATCGGCGGTTCTCCTGCAGGATCACGCCTTGGCTTTGGATCTTAAATTTGCGTTCAATCAAAATCCAGTTGTCACCTACGGACTCATTGATTCGGATGGCACGTTTTCCTACCAGTGGGTTCCTCTGAATGGAGGAACAGCCAGGCCCTTTGGCGATTATGAGGTGGAGGGTTTGATCCTGGATCTGGCTGACAACCTCACGAATCAGGTTCCAACACAGATCACGATCAGCAAGGCCAGCCACGATCCGCTGAGCATAGGCACCTATCTTTTTCGTCAAGGCAGCGGCTTTTCCGTGGCCAATGGCGACATTCAACGCACCTTTTGGATTGGTGAATTGGATTCCAGCACCACGATCAGACGACTGATCTTTACCCCCAGTGGCTTCAATCAATCCTTTGCAGAGCTGGAGTCTGGTCCGGCCCCCCCTATGTTTCTTATACAGCAGAAGGCCAAAAAATCGAGGATTACTCATCCCTCTGTCCCCGCATCAATCCCAATGACATCTGCAGTGTCACGGTGATCACGACCCCTTCGTTTGCCGGCTCCACGCCTGTCTTCTCCCCCTTGCAGGCCTCCACCAGCGGATCGTCCACCACGCCGGTCCAGCAAACCCCGAGTCCGCTGGCGGTCTTGGCGGTTGCCGCGGGCTATCAGGCCAGTCGCAAGTTGCGACGTCGCATCCGGCAAGCCGGCAACTCCCGCTCCCTCTGAGCGGGGATCCGCAAGCCGCCAGGCCTGCCGTTCCCCTCGCGACAGCTTGTGAGGCCATGGCCTGGCAGGCTCTCCCGATGACCTCTCCCCTCCCCTCCTCCCTACCCGCCGCCCCCCGCTGGTGGGTGCGCGGCGACCTCGATGGCTTCTTGGGCCTGGGCCTCGACAACCTGATTCAGATCCTGTTGATCATCGCCCTCTGCCGCGGCGTGCTCGGCTATCCCGATGCCCTGATCTTCGGCGTGATCCTTCCCGCCACAGGCCTCAGCCTGGTGGTGGGCAACCTGGCCTATTCCATCCAGGCCTACCGGCTCGATCAGGCGGAAGGCGGCACCCGCCGCACGGCCCTCCCCTACGGCATCAACACCGTGAGCCTGTTTGCTTATGTGTTCCTGGTGATGTTGCCGGTGAAGCTCAGCGCCCTCGGCGCTGGCGCCAACGCCGACACAGCCGTGCGCCTCTCCTGGCAGGCGGGGCTGCTGGCCTGCCTGGGTTCGGGCCTGATCGAATCGGCCGGGGCATTTGGCGCTGCCGCCCTGCGCCGCTGGTTGCCTCGTGCCGCCCTGCTGGCCACCCTGGCGGGCATCGCCCTGGGCTACATCGCACTGGGCTTTTTGCTGCGCACCTATGCCCACCCCGTGGTGGGCCTGGCGGTGCTCGCCGTGATCCTGGTGGCCTACTACGGCCAGATTCGCCTGCCCATCCCGGGTGGGCTGTTGGCTGTGCTGGTGGGCATCGTTTTAGCTTGGAGCACGGGCCTGCTTCAGGTGGATGGGGCCACCTGGCAGGCCAACCTGGCCTCGGTGGGCTTTCACTTGCCTGTTCCCCAGCTCGGCGCCCTCTGGGAGGGTCGCTCCCAGCTGGTGCCCTGGCTTGGCGTCACCATTCCGATGGGCCTGTTCAACGTGCTCGGCTCCCTGCAAAACCTCGAGAGCGCCGAAGCCGCCGGTGATGCCTACCCCGAGCGGCCCTCGCTGCTGATCAACGGCATCGGCACCGCCGTGGCGGCCCTGCTCGGCTCCTGCTTTCCCACCACCATCTACATCGGCCATCCGGGTTGGAAGGCGATGGGCGCCCGCCTCGGCTACTCCTGGCTCAACGGCCTGGTGATGGGCCTGGGCTGCCTGTTTGGGCTCTTCGGCCTGGTGGGGCAGATCGTGCCGATCGAGGCCGGCATGGCGATCGTGCTCTACATCGCCCTGGTGATCGCCGCCCAAGCCTTTCAGGTGACCCCCGCCCGCCATGCGCCGGCCGTGGCCCTGGGCCTGATGCCAGGCCTGGCCGGCTGGGGCGCCCTGCTGCTCAAGGCCGGCCTGCGGGCCGGCGGCGCCGGCACCCCCGCCACGCCCTTCTCCCCCGCCCTGATCGACAGCCTCAAGCAGGCCGATGTGTGGGCCGCCGGCGCCTTTGCCCTGGAGCAGGGCCAGATCGTGGCCGCCATGC
The DNA here is from genome assembly GCA_046081785.1 of Cyanobium sp. Classification (GTDB taxonomy): domain Bacteria; phylum Cyanobacteriota; class Cyanobacteriia; order PCC-6307; family Cyanobiaceae; genus Cyanobium. The sequence continues at coordinate 31,499 of JBJTWN010000146.1, read as the reverse complement.
TCCTGGCCGCCATGCTCGTGTATGTGATCGATCAGCGCTTCCTCGCCGCTGCCCTCTGCGCCGTGGTGGCCGCCGCCTGCTCCTGGCTGGGCTTGCTCCATGCCTGGCGCTTCACCCCGGCCGACACGGTGTTTCACCTCGGCTGGGGCACCGGCGGCCCCTGGGCCCTGGGCTATCTGGCGATGGCGGTGGTGTTTCTGTTGGGCTGGTGGAGCCGGCTCAGGGCAGCCCCGCCGCCCACTGGCGCATCCAGCGCAGCCCCGGCATGGCCGCGAAGTGGCCGTCCAAGCTGAACAACAGCGCGCATCCTCCAGGCCCTGGTTGTGGTGATCGTGGTGCAGCCCTGGCACCACAACATTGCCCGTTCTCTGCTGCAACAACCCTCGCACCAAAGATGGCGCCGAGGTGAACTTCTGCCTGAGCCTCGATGGAGAACTCACCACCTTGGTGGAATGCAAATTCGCCGACGTCTCACCCCATCGAGCCTTGGCCCGCTTTGCAGCGCAGTTTCCAGACGCTGAAGCGGTGCCATCGCCCAATCCGCGCCCCCAAGCCCCTGAAGGGTCGCGCGAAGCTGCTGTCGCGATGCTGAAGTGAGTGGTTTGAAGGGGCCCAGCCCGCTGGGCCAACCCCGGCAAGCTGCAACGTTTTCTGCCGCCAGGCCGACCTCGGCCGCTCGCTGAACAGCCTCGGCTTCTTTGCCTTCAGATGGGCCAACCCGATCAGGCGCGGTACTGTTGGAGGAAGCCTTGGGCCTGAGGAACGCCTTGACCCAGTTGGAGCGGCTGCAGCGTTGATGGAGACGCCCCGCGTCCAGAAGCTGCCAGGGGTCGCAGCGATCAACCTCGCAGGGTGACTCACAAGATGTTTGGGTAAAAATCGCCAACTAAATTTCGTGGCTGACGCCTGGAGCAAGGGAGGATGTGCCCCTGTCATTCATCGAAAGCATGAGGGAAGTATCCAGCGACGGTGGTGGCCAAAGCGGCTTGGCAGGGCTCATGAAAGGAGCATGGCAGATGCCGGGGGTGGCCGGGTTGGTTCTGGCTCTTGTCGCTAGTTTGATTTATTTCATGTTCAGACAGAAACAACGCTCGAAAAAAATGGTTACCCCTCTTCTCGCTGACTCGTATTTTAGGGAAGTTCTTGAAAATGAATTGCGGCGGCGTCAGGCCGATTATGTTGTGAACAATGATTCTGTTGTTATCAGGGATGAGGCTGTCTCTGCGGAGTTGCCCATATTGCCAATCCACGAGATTTGTTCTGGGCAGTCCCGGGAGAAATGGCCATCAGTGATTCAAGCCTATCTTGCGGCGGTGTTGAGCGAAAGACCCATTCATTTGGGGCCACTTTCAGAGATATTGACGTTCAAGGATCAGCTGGATCCATTCGACCCTCGGCGTCCTTTGCTTCAATACCATGAGCTGCGTGAAATTGAGATGCGGCAATGGGTGAGTGATCCCATTGACCTCTCAACAAGGCTGAGCCCTGAAACCACAAAGGAGATCAAATCGTCCTGGCTTCCCGTCTGTCTTTTTCCGGTCGGGATATGCAAGATTTTGCAAGAAGAATTTTCCCCGGCCCCCTTGACAAGCTATTGGAATCTCTTTGCCGACTCTACAAGCGGGTTAATCCTGAAGAGAGGTCTTGCATTCGTTCGCTGATTGAGCCTGGTATGGGTTGGCAGCTGCAGGCTTTTGCAAGGCGCTCAGCTGTCTTTGGCAGAAGAAAATCTGAATGGACGCACATCATGAACGGTTTCATTGCGTTGGCGATTGAGGACCTTGCGGCGGGTGACGCACGTGACGATTTGGTGACGCTTGCGCTTCTTTATCACTGTGCTGATGCGATCGAGGTCAATCCTGAGCTGCTCATGCAGCAGATCACGGATCTGGCCAGCCCTGCCATGAAGAGTGTGTTTTCAGATTTCATCCAAAGGAATGATCTTCATCAGATCCATCTGGAAATGGGCTGGCGCGTTGTGAAAGGATCTTATGGAATTGGTTATGTTTTGGCCTTGCAATGATTCAAGGGTTTCCCATCTTCAGCAGCTCCCTCTGCCCTACCCCACCAGCACCCGCTCCCCTGCGTAGCGGCGTCGCTCGGCCTGCACCTGCAGCTCGTCGCTATCGGCTTCTTCCAGGGGCAGATCAAACCAGAAGGTGGTGCCCACCCCCAGCTCGCTCACCATCTGCACCGTGCAGCCGTGCTTCTCCAAAATGCCCCGCACGATCGAGAGGCCCAGGCCCGTGCCCACTTCAGTGTGCACGGCGTTTTCCACCCGGTAGAAGCGCTCGAAGATGCGATCTTGATCGGCTTGGCTGATGCCCGCGCCCGTATCAGAGATCTCGATGCGCACCTTCGGAAGGGGGGAACTCAAGGGGCAGCTGGGCGCTTCGCCTGGACCGGTGCTCGGATCGATCGCGCAGTGGTCTGGCCAGGGGTAGGCGCGCAGGGTGAGCTGCCCGCCGGGGGGCGTGAACTTCAGGCCGTTGCCCACCAGGTTGTCGAACACCTGCAGCAGCAGATCCCAGTTGCCGCGCACCCGCGGCAGCTCCGCTTCGCTCTCCAGCTCCAGTGCCACCCCCTTCTCCTGAGCATTGAGCCGGTAGGTGCGCAGCGTTTGCTCCATCGCCACCTCCACATCCACCGGCTCCAATTGCCACTCCCGATCCGATTCCAGGCGCGAGAGATCGAGCACGTCGTTCACGAGGCGAGTGAGCCGATCGGTTTCAGCGTTGGCGATGCCCAGAAACTCCTTCTTTTGCTCCTCGCTCAGTTGATCGCCCAGGTCGTAGAGCGTTTCCACGTAGCTCTTGATGTTGAACAGCGGCGTGCGCAGCTCGTGCGACACATTGCTGATGAATCGGCTCTGGGCCGCATTGAGCTCCACCTCTCGGGTGAGATCCTGCACCGTCATGGCGATGCCCTTCAGGCTTTCGCCGCTGGCATCGCGCACGGCCTGCAGCACGATTCGCAGCGTGCGCGGTGGATCGCCCACGCTGCAGCGCAAATCCGACGACTCCTTTTCGCCGATGATCAAGCTTGTGAGTGGGCTGTGCAGCTCCATCGCCAGCCGCTCCGGCAGCTCACTCTCCAGATCGTTTCCCTCCAGATTCCGACCCTCCCAGCGAAACAGGCGGCGAGAGGTGGGATTGGCCAGCACGATGCGCCCCTCCTCATCGAGCAACACCGCCCCATCGGCCATCGTGGCGATCAGGGACTGCTGCTTCACCTGAGCGGCGGTGAGCTCCTCGATGTTGGCCTCGTTGTAGGCCTCCAGTTGGGAGGCCATGGTGTTGAAGCCCTCCAGCAATTCCCCCAATTCACCGCCCACCGGCAGGGCCAGCCGGGTTTGGAAATTGCCGCCCGCGATCGAGCGCACCCCTCGCAGCAGCTCCTTCACCGGCTGGGTGATCGTGAGGGCGTTGAACACCGATCCGAGAATCACCAACACCCAGATCGAGATGAACACCGCCACCGTCACCTCCCGGGTGAGAGCAGCGCTGGCCAACAGGGTTTCGTTGGGGTTGATCCCCAGCGCCACCACCCCCAGATAGCTGCCGTCATCGAGCAGGGGCACAAACACGTCGGTCACCTGCCCATTGGGGGTGAGGTGTTGGCGGATCAGGGGGTTGTCAGGACGTTGGGGGAGATCGGCGGGCAGCTCCAGCCGCCGGCTGAGCAGCTCATTGGCTGGCGCTGAGCCATCCCCGCCCTCGCCCATCGGGATGCCCAGATAGATGGCGCCATCTGCGTCGGCGAACACGATGTAGCGCAGGCTGCGGCTGGTTTGCCAAAACCGCTCCGCCACCGTCGCCAACTCCTTTGGCGTGCCCTGGCTCACCAGGGGCTTCACGTTCGCCGCCAGCAGCAGGCCCAAATCCCGCGCATAGCGCGTATCGCTCATGCGGGCATCCTTCTGGATGCCATTGAGGGCAAAAAACGTGATGCCTGTCATCAACAGGCTCACCACCAGGGTGGCCACCGCCAACAGTTTGGTTTGCAGGCTGAATTCCGCCCACCAGCGGGCCAGCCGCTCCTGCCAGGGTCGTGGCGTGCTCATCGGCTCTGCCCTCTCACTTGATGGCCGATGTCGCGTCGAAACTGCATGCCTTCAAAATGCACCTGCGCCAGGCCCTCGTAAGCCAGAGCAAAGGCCCCATCGAAATCCTCCGCCTGGGCCACCATCGCCAGCACGCGGCCGCCGCTGGTTTCGCAGCCGCCATCGCTGCGGCGGCGGCTGCCCGCATGGAACAGCTGCCGCTGCGGATGGGGCGCGGGCCGTCCCTCCAGCGCATCGCCGCTGCGCACCGCCCCCGGGTAGCCCGCCGCCGCGGCGATCACGCAGGCGCTGCAGCCGGGCTGGATGGTGAGCTTCGGCGCCTCATCCAGCCGGCCGTTGGCGCAGGCCAGCAACACCTCCGCCAGCTCGGGACCCAGGAGGGGCATCAGCGTTTCGCACTCCGGATCGCCGAAGCGGCAGTTGAATTCGATCACCTGGAGGCCGTTGGCGGTGAGCATCAGGCCGGCGTAGATCACCCCCCTGTAGTCGATGCCCCGTGCCCGCAAGGCCGCCAGGGTGGGCTCGATCACGCGCCGCTGCGCCTCCTCCAGAGCCGCGCCAGCCAGCAGCGGCGCCGGTGCATACGCTCCCATGCCGCCGGTGTTGGGCCCCGTGTCGCCCTCGCTGATGCGCTTGTGGTCTTGGGCGGGGGGGAGCAGCACCAGCCGCTCCCCGTCGGTGAGGGCAAACACCGACACTTCAGGCCCTGTGATGCGCTCTTCCAACACCACCGTGGCGCCCGCCGCCCCGAACCTCCCGTCAAAGGCCTCCCGAATCGCTTGCCGGCAGCTGTCCAGGTCCTCGGGCACGCTCACCCCCTTGCCGGAGGCCAGCCCATCGGCCTTCACCACCAGGGGCCGGCCCTCCCGCTCCAGCACCGCCAGAGCCTCCTCCACCGAGCCCGTGCACCAGTGCCCCGCCGTGGGCACCCCCGCCTCCACCATCAGCGCCTTGGCCCACTGCTTGCTCGCCTCCAGCCGGGCCCCGTCGGCGCCAGGGCCAAACACCGCCAGGCCAGCGGCGCGCAGCTGGTCCGCCAGTCCCGCCGCCAGTGGGGCCTCCGGCCCCACCACCACCAGATCCACGCCAAGGCTTCGAGCCGCCTCCAGCAGCCCGGCGGCGTCGGTTTCGGCCACCGCCAGCTGACCGCAGCCGGCCAGCTCCGCCGTGCCCCCATTGCCGGGGGCCACCCACACCTGCTCCACCCCATGGCTGCGGCCCAGGCCCCAAGCCAGCGCGTTTTCCCTGGCGCCCCCACCCACCACCAAAATCCGGGTTGGCGCCATGGGCGAGCGCTCAGGGGGCCTGGCAGGAGCGGGATCGGCGGGGCTGTCAGAGGCAGGGGCCGGTGACACCATCGGGCGGGAGTGGCAGAGGGCGAAAGGGTTGGGGGATGCCGCCGGCTTGACGGCTGCGGCGGGGCGGGGGCTGCTCGACAGGCGGCTGGGAGGGCCGTTCGGCGTGAACCTCAGCCGATAGGTTGGGCGGAGCGCAGCCTCGTTTGTGGCCACCCTGCCATTCTCCGCCCCAGCGATCGCCGCCGTGACAGCCGCCGTGCGGCTGGCTCAGCGGCTGTCGCCGAGGCGGGCGCAGGCGCCGCAGATGGCGCGGGGTTTGGGGGTTGGCTTCGGGCTTGCTCTGGCGGTGCTGCCTCTGGTGCCACGCGGCGCCATGGCTCAGGCGCGGATGCCAGGGGGCTCCGCAATTGCCCTGCAGGGCGCCCCGGCGGGGCGACCCCAGTCCCAGCGCCTCACCGGCGACACCCCCCCTGTCAACCCTCCGATCGCTTTGCCGGCTGCTCCCCCCAGTCCCGCGCCGCCCCTGAGCGAGGCCGCCTTTGCTGCCCTGCTCCAGCAGGACAACCTCGATCAACTCAACCAGGCCTGCATCCAAGTCCGCCAGGAGGACGATTCCACCCGTCTTCGGCAGCTGCAAGAGCGGCTGATGGTGGTGCGGCCCGCGCCCCAGCCCCTGCCCGTGGTGCTCGCCAATGCGGAGGTGCTGCTCACTTGCCGTGCCCCCCATGGAGCGCTCACCGTGCTCAATCGCTTCGGGCCCGGGCCCGGGGCGGGCCGAGTGCAGTGGCTCTTGCTGCAGTGGCGGGCGGCCACCGCCGCCCTCGATCACCGCCGGGCTGCCCTTGCCCTCCATCGGCTCACCTCCGGCAGCGATGCTCGCTTGAGCCAGCTCACCCTGCCCATCCGTCGTCGGGAGGATGGCAGCGTGGTGACTCGCTCCGCGGTGGAGGTGTTGGCAGGTCATTTGGAAGCCCGTGGCTTCAGCGAAGCGGCTGGTCAGTTGCTGCTCTGGCACCCCGTCGCCGGTGCCGTCGGTGCCGACCGGCTGGGCCGCGCCGTGGCCCTGCTTCAGGAGCTGCCTGTGGAGGAGCGGGAAGCCATTTTGGAGCGCGCTTTGGATCAGGCCGCCGCCGTTGGTGCCTGGAGCCTGGTGGGCGACCTGCTCGATGCCCAGGCCGCCCTGCCGAGCAGCCGCGCCGTGGCGCGGCGCCTGCGGTTGAGTCCCCGCCTCGATGATGCCTATGGCGAGTGGTTGCTTCGCCGCGCCGATCCCACCGCCCAGGTGCGGGCACGGCAGCTGGAGGAGCAGCTCCGCTCCCCCCGGGCCCCCGGCGGCCATGCCCACCCCTCCCCCCAACCCCCTGCCGCTCCCTCGCCGCCCTCCCCATGAGCTTTCCCTTCCAGCTGGGTGCCCTGCTCCATGAGGGCAAGGCCAAGCGGGTTTATGCCACCGACCGACCCGAGGTGCTGGCGGTGGAATTCAAGGACGACGCCACGGCGTTCAATGCGGCCAAGAAGGCCTCTCTGGCTGGCAAGGGGGTGATGAATTGCCGCATCTCCGCCCTCCTGTTTGAACATCTCGCCTGCCGCGGCATCCCCAGCCATTACCTGGGCTTGCTCCAGCCGGGATGGATGGCCGTGCGGCCTGTGGCCATCATTCCTTTGGAAGTGGTGATGCGCAATGTGGCGGCCGGATCCCTGTGCCGCCAGCTGCCTGTGGCCGCCGGCACCCGCTTGGATCCACCCCTGCTCGACCTCTACTACAAAGATGACGCCCTCGGCGATCCCCTCCTCACGGAAGCGCGCCTGGAGCGGCTGGCCCTTGTCACCCCTGCGGAACGGGAGGCGATCGAGGTGTTGGCCCGTCACATCAACGCAGAACTCTTGACCCTGCTGGCCGGGGTGGGGCTGGAGCTGGTGGATTTCAAGATCGAGCTGGGCCATGCTCACGAGGGCCAGCTGCTGTTGGCCGACGAGATCAGCCCGGACACCTGCAGGCTCTGGGATCGGGCCACCAGCGACACGCAGGACCGCATTTTGGACAAGGATCGATTCCGACAGGATCTTGGCGGCGTTGTCGAGGCCTACGGGGAGGTCCTCAAACGGGTCGAAGGGGTCTGTGCTGAACCGGGGTTTTATCGGTAAGGTCTGCCGGAATTGCGGCCTGGCCGCGCAGCAGAGGATTCATGCCTGGCGATCGCCCCCGAACGACGCCCTCCACGCCGTCCCGATCGCCCGGGGTGGCTGCCGCCCTCCCCCTGCTCTCCCTGGCCCTGTTGGGACAGGGGAGCGCCCTGGCGGGAGAGGCCTCTCCGACCGTCGCGCCGGGGCTGGAGCCGCCTCAGCAGATTGCGCTGGCCTCCTCTGCTCCCCAAGCTCCTGCCACCACGCCGGCACCGCTGCCAGTGGCTCCGCCGCCGCCTCTGGAGCCCACCCTGATGGCCCAGGCCAGCCGCACCCTCACTCCGGCTGGCGCGGCGCCGCCCTCCAATGATCCTCCCGGCGCGATCACCCTTCCCCCCGCCGGCTCGCAGGCTCCCCCCGCCACCGATGCCGCGCCCCCGCTGACCGAACCCTTCGGGGCCCCCTCTCCCACAACCGGCCAACCCGCTCCGGCGGCACCCGAGGGCCAAGCCACCCCTCCTGTGGCCCAGCCCCAACCGACTCCCAGCAATGAGCCACGGGTGTTGGTGAGTGAAGTGGTGATCAAAGGCTTGGACGGACACCCGGAGAAGGAACGGATCGAGCGGGCCGCCTACGCCGCCATGACGGTCATCCCCGGAACCGAGGTGACTCGCAGCGACCTGAAGAAGGATCTGGCAGCGATCTACGCCACCGGCTGGTTTTCCGATGTGCGCATGGAACCCGTTGATTCCGCCCTCGGGGTGCGCCTGGTGGTGAAGGTGGTGCCCAATCCCGTGCTCACCAAGGTGACCTTGGATCCATCCGATTCCAAGGTGCCCGCCTCTGTGGTGCAGGACACCTTCGCGGTGGATTACGGCAAGACCATCAATCTCACCACTCTGAAGACTCGCATCGAAGACCTTCAGAAGTGGTATGCCGATCAGGGCTACTCCTTGGCCCGGGTGACCGGCCCCAGCCGGGTGAGTCCGGATGGAGAACTGGTGCTGGCTGTGCGACAGGGCATCGTCGATGGGGTGGAGGTGCAGTTCCTCACCAAGGAAGGCTCCGCCACCAACGACAAGGGCCAGCCGATCCGCGGCAAGACCAAATCCTGGGTGATCACCCGAGAGATTTCGATGAAGCCTGGCGAGATCTTCAATCGACGCAATCTCGAAGACGACATCAAGCGCCTCTATGGCACAGGTCTGTTCAGCGACGTGAAAGTCACCCTGCGGCCCATGCCCTCCGAGCCGGGCCGCATCACCATCGTGCTCGGCATTGTGGAGCAATCCACCGGCTCCCTCTCCGGCGGCCTCGGCTACAGCCAGAGCCAGGGGGTGTTTGGCCAGGTGCAGGTGCAGGACAGCAACTTCCTCGGCCGGGCCTGGGATGTGGCGACCAGCTTCACCTACGGCCAGTTTGGTGGGTTGGCGGATGTGACCTTCACCGATCCGTGGATCAAAGGGGATCCCTTCCGCACCGCTCTACGCGTCAAGGGTTTCATCAGCCGCGATGTTCCCCAGATCTTCCAAAGCCAAGACAACGGCAGCATCTACACCGCCTCGGATTTCTATCAGGCTCCCTCCTCAAAGTACGCCTATAACATCAACAACAACAACAACCCCAACGGCAAGGTTTTTGGCAGTGTGCAAGAGGCGGAAGAAGCCAATCCAAACGTTAGTTGGTACGACTTTGACGGCAACTCGGTGGTGATCCAGCGGGTGGGCGGCAATATCCAGGTGGTGCGCCCTCTCAATGGTGGTAATCCCTTCAAGCGCGCCAAGTGGAATGTGATTGCTGGCTTCAGCGCCCAGGAAGTCACTCCCATGAACTACTTCGGGGCCAACATGCCTTACGGGGTGTCGACCAATGCCTTCCTGGATCAACAATATGGTGCCAAAACAGATCCAGATGGCATCATCTGCATCGCTTACAACTGCGCCCAGCACAACCAGTTGGTTGGCGTGAGGCTCGCCGCCACCATGAACACGCTCAACGACCCCCGCAATCCCACCAAGGGCAATTTCTTGAGCCTGGGCACCGAGCAATTCGTTTCGGTTGGGCCCGATTCGCCCACCTTCAACCGTTTGCGGGCGGGCTTCACCCATTACATCCCGGTGAATTGGCTCAAGTTTTACAAAGGCTGCCGCGCCAAGCCAGGCGAAACGCCCGATTGCAAGCAGGCCCTCGCGTTCCAGCTCACCGCGGGCACCAACATCGGCAGCCTTCCCACCTATGAGGCCTTTTGCATTGGGGGGGGCAACTCGGTGCGCGGCTACTACGACTGCGATCTCGGCGTGGGCCGCAGCTTTGGGGAAGCCACGATCGAATATCGCTTTCCGCTCTTCAGCATCGTGAGCGGAGAGCTGTTTGTGGACGGGGGCTCGGCCTTCGGCACCCAGAAAAACGTGCCTGGCCAGCCCGGCGAATTGCTGGACAAGCCCGGCCAGGGCTTCTCCGTCGGCACGGGTCTGATCGTCACCACGCCGGTGGGTCCCCTGCGGCTGGAGGTGGCCAGCCAGGATTTCACCGGCGACTGGCGCTTCAACCTTGGCGTGGGCTGGAAGTTCTAGTGAGCATTTGGCCTTCGGATTACGGCACGGCCTACACCCTGGCTGCACCTGTCGAGCGGCATGGGGTGGGCCTTCACAGTGGCGCCAGCTGCCGCGTGCGTCTTTCCCCCTCCAGCCGCGAGGGGTATTGGGTGGGCTGGCTTCAGGCCCCTTCGGAGGGCCTCCACCGCCTCTGTCCCTCCCAGGTGAGCGACACCCGGTTGTGCACGGCCCTGAAGCTGGGTCAACGCCAGCTCGCCACCGTGGAGCATCTGCTGGCTGCTCTGGCTGGCACGGGGATCAGCCAGGCGGAGATCTGGGTGGAAGGCCAGGAGATCCCTCTGCTCGATGGCTCCGCATTGCCCTGGGTGGAAGCCATTGCTGAGGTGGGCCTGGCGCCCCGGGGGCCCCGCCAGCTGCGCCCCCTCGCCGCCGTGCTCACCCGCCACCAGGGGGACAGCTTCGCCATCGCCCTGCCTGCCGATCAGCCCCGCTTGGCCGCGGCCGTCGCCTATCCCCAGGCCGCCATCGGCCGACAGTTTTTCAGCCTTGAGCTCACGCCTGCGGCCTTTGTGGCTGAACTGGCGCCAGCGCGCACCTTCGGCTTTCTGGAGCAGGTGGAGCAGCTGCGGGAGCTGGGCCTGATCCAGGGCGGTGCCCTCGACAATGCCTTGGTGTGCGATGGCGAGCGCTGGCTCAACCCCCCCCTGCGGTTTGCGGATGAACCGGTGCGCCATAAGCTCTTGGACCTGTTGGGAGATCTGGCCCTTGTCGGTCTCCCCCAAGCCCAGGTGTTTGCCTACCGGGGTTCCCACGGGCTGCACACAGCCCTGGCGGCCGCCCTGGAGGCAGCGCCTGACAAGGCCAATCCCCTCTCCTCGGTGTGCCCGTGACCGTCTCCCCCCCCCTGCCCCCCTCGGCCTCGGTGGTCGCTCCGCCCCTTCCAGAGACTGCCCCCACCAGCCCGGTGCTCACCAGCGAACAGATCCAGGGGTTGCTGCCCCATCGCTATCCCTTCGCCTTGGTGGATCGGGTGATTGAGCATGTGCCAGGCAAGCGGGCGGTGGCCATCAAAAATGTCACCCTGAACGAACCCCAGTTCCAGGGACATTTCCCGGGCCGCCCTCTGATGCCAGGGGTGTTGATCGTGGAGGCCATGGCCCAGGTGGGCGGCTTGATCGTCACCCAAATGCCGAATCTGGCGAAGGGATTGTTTGTGTTTGCCGGCATTGATGGGGTGCGCTTCCGCAAGCCTGTGGTGCCGGGGGATCAGCTGCGAATCAGCTGCGAATTGCTCAGCCTCAAGCGGCAGCGCTTTGGCAAGGTGAAAGCGGAAGCCAGGGTGGATGGAGATCTGGTGTGTTCGGGCGAATTGATGTTCTCCCTTGTGGATTGAGTCGATGTCAAGCGCAGCCATGGCAATCCAAGTGCATCCCACGGCCGTGGTTGATCCCAAGGCCCAGCTGGCTGATGGCGTGGAGATCGGCCCCTACGCCGTGATCGGCCCCGATGTGGTGATCGGCAGCGGCAGTCGGATTGGGCCCCATGTGGTGATTGATGGGCGGGTGCGTCTCGGAGAGCGCAACCGCATCTTTCCTGGCGCCTGCATCGGGCTGGAGCCGCAGGACCTCAAATACAGCGGCGCCCCAACCGAAGTAGTGCTGGGCGATGACAACACGATCCGGGAATGCGTCACCATCAACCGCGCCACCCATGAGGGCGAGCAGACGCTGCTGGGCAGCGGTAATTTATTGATGGCCTACAGCCACATCGGCCACAACTGCCAGCTGGGTGATCGCATCGTCATCGCTAACGGGGTGGCCGTTGCCGGCCATGTGGTGATCGGTGATCGGGCGGTGATTGGCGGGGTGCTGGGGATTCACCAGTTTGTGCACATCGGCAAACTCGCGATGGTGGGCGGCATGAGCCGGATCGATCGGGATGTGCCGCCCTTCATGATGATCGAAGGCCATCCAGGTCGCATCCGCGGCCTCAACAAGATTGGCCTGCGACGCAGCGGCATTGCCCACAATGATGACGGTGCCCAGCTGCGCCAGCTTCAGGAGGTGTGGACGCTCCTCTACCGCAGCCAACGGGTGCTCGCGGAGGCCCTGGCCGAAGCCCTCACCCTGCCCCTGTTGCCTCCCTCTGAGGAACTTTGCCGCTTTCTCGAGGCCTCCATCGGTCCGGGTCGCCGTGGGCCCTTGCCCGCGCAGCGCTGATGGTGCGCCTGCTGGTGAGCACCGGCGAGGTGTCTGGTGACTTGCAGGGGTCTTTGCTGATCCGCGCCCTGCTGCAGGAGGCCCAAAGGCGACAGCTGCCCCTTCAGGTGGTGGCCCTGGGCGGGGAGCGCATGCGGCAGGCCGGGGCGGAATTGCTGGCGGATACATCCCGCCTGGGGGCCATCGGCCTCTGGGAAGCCCTGCCCTTGATTCTCCCCACCCTCAAGCTGCAAAGGCGACTGCGCCAATGGCTGCGCCACAACCCACCCGATGGCGTGGTGCTGATTGATTACATGGGAGCGAACATCAATCTCGGGCTTCGCCTAAAGAACCTTTATCCCAAGGTTCCTATCAGCTACTACATCGCCCCCCAGGAATGGGCCTTCCGCATGGGAGAGGGGGGCACCACGCGCCTGATTGGTTTCAGCGATCGCATCCTGGCGATTTTTCCAGAGGAGGCCCGGTTCTATGCCTCCCGCGGCGCCAGGGTCACCTGGGTGGGCCATCCCCTGATCGATACCTTGGGCCGGCTCCCCTCCCGCCAGGCGGCTCGCCAAACCCTCGGGCTGCCCGAGGAGGTGCCGGTGCTCCTGCTGATGCCAGCCTCCCGCCGTCAGGAGCTGCGCTATCTGCTCCCTTCGATGGCTCAGGCCGTGGCCCTGCTGCAGCAGCGCCAGCCCGAGCTGGAGGTGCTTCTGCCCGCAGGCCTGCCGGGCTTTGAAGAGCCGTTGGGGCAGGCCATGGCCGAGGCAGGCGTGCGGGCCCGGGTGGTGCCTGCGGCGGAGGCCGATCGCCTCAAGCCGGAGCTGTGTGCCGCAGCCGATGGCGCCCTCACCAAATCGGGCACCGCCAATCTGGAGCTGGCCCTGCGGGGCGTCCCCCAGGTGACGGGCTATCGGGTGAGCCTGCCCACCGCATTTGTGGCGCGTCACCTGCTGCGTTTCAACGTGCCCCACATTTCACCGGTGAATCTGATCTTGCAGGAGCGGCTGGTGCCTGAACTGTTGCAGGATCAATTGAGCGCCGTTGCCATCGCCGATGCGGTGCAGGAGCTGCTTCCTTCTGCCAGTGAGGCGAGGCAGCGCCAGCTGGAGGGTTACGCCCGCTTACGGAAATCCCTCGGGGAGCCAGGGGTGACCACGAGGGCAGCGGCAGCCATTCTGGATCAGGTTGCCAAGGCGGGCTGATGCGCTGGATTGCGCTGGTGTTGAGTGCGTTGCTGATGGTGTTGGGCCCCGTGGCCCCCGCATTGGCCGCAACGGAAGAGGCTGTGCTGGCGGGGGGGTGCTTCTGGTGTTTGGAGCACGATCTGGAGGACTTGCCAGGCGTCCTGGATGTGGAGAGCGGCTTCAGTGGCGGCAAGTTGTCCCAACCCACCTATCGGCAAGTCTCTGCGGGAGGCACGGGCCACCAGGAGGTGGTGAAGGTGCGGTTTGACAGCACCAAACTCCGCTACGACGCCCTGCTGCGGGCGTATTGGCGCAACATCGATCCCTTCGATGGCGGTGGACAGTTTTGCGATCGAGGTGAGTCGTACAAGCCGGTGATTTTCACCACCACCGCCAGCCAGGCGGTTGAGGCCCGCAACAGCTTGGTGTCTGCTGCACGCGAACTGGGCCGCCCCACCTCGGCGTTGAAGGTGGCCATCCGGCCCCTGTCGCGCTTTTGGCCGGCGGAGGATTACCACCAGAACTATGCCCGCCGCAACGGGCTCAAATACAGCTACTACCGCTGGTCCTGCGGGCGTGACCGCCGGCTCAACCAGGTGTGGGGAGCGAGGGCACGATCGGGCTCCCGCTGGCTGGCCAGGGGTGAAGTCGCTGGAGTGGACACCAAGGAGACCGTCACCACCCCGGGCAAAACGCAGAAATCCTGAAGAACCTGCCGCGCATGTGCGGGGAATCCGTAGCCCCGCACGCCGCGTTTGCCCTAGGCAGCCAAGGAAATCGCCCTTAGCGTGAATGCGCCCAGCGATCCCACGGTCTGTATGTATGTGCTGACCATCCGCGACGGTCTGCAAACCCGCCATGTGGGTCCCTACACCACCCCTCAGCAAGCCGCCCAAGACGTGGACAGGGTTGTTGATATCCATGGCGATCGGGTGCACTGGCAGATCCACGAGCTCGTTCCCCCTGCTGAGCTGCTTCTTGATCCGCAAACCCCCATACACCCGCGGGCTGCGGCGGCCTAGCAGCGTCTTGCCAGGTTCGTCCACTTTGAACGGCTGGTTGCGTCGTTGTTGCGGCTGATTCCCGCACCGGTCAATTGGGCTCAGAGCCGGAGAGGCTCCTCCTCAGCACTCCCGCGTCGCCAAGGCCGGGGGGCTCAATGGAATCCGGACACTGTTTACGGCGGTTGACGTCTGCTTTGCAAAAAAAAGCCAGGCTTGGGCCTGGCTTTTGGTAGCTTATGCCCGCCTCAACGAGGCGAAGAATAGCCATCAAGCCAAGGGACGCTGACTAGAAGAAGACAAGATCATTGGCGACAATTGAAGCGCCTGATTGAACTGTCAAAATTGTGGTCTGTCCATCGGCACTGCTGCCATTGGAATCGAAGATCAATGCGCCAGAAGTGGTATTGAAGATGAACTGAGGAGTGGTGCCGTTTTGGGCAACATTGTCTGCACTGATGAAGAAGTTGCTGTCAAGCGTTGCAGAGGTGATGTTGCCGAAGGCCAAACTTGCGAAGCTCAGCTTGTCGGTGCCACTAGCAAAGTCTGTGATGAGATCATTGCCTTCATCGATCGCCTGATAGCGGAAAACATTGATTCCTGCACCGCCTGTGAGGTTGTCGGCGCCCTTGCCTCCAACCAAGGTGTCATCGCCGTTGCCGCCGCTCATCACATTGGCTGCATCCGACCCGATGATCATATCTGCTAGAGCAGTGCCGATCACATTCTCGATCGATTTGAGGCTGTCGGTATCGCCCCAGCTATCGGTTGCTGTACCGGTAGCCAGGTTCACAATGACGGCGCCCGCACCGCCGTCCTGGGAATAATCGACCGTGTCGATGTCCTCGTCAAGCGTGTTGTTGCCGCCGTCGCCGTCGAGAGTGTCAGCGCCAGCGCGGCCGACGAGCGTGTCATTCCCGTCACCGCCGACCAGGCCGGCCGTGCCAGCCATGCCTTGAAGGGCTGAATTGTCTGCACCGGCACCGCCGATGAGCACATCGTTGCCCGCACCGCCGTGGACGGCGATCGTGCCCGCTGTCAAGTTGCTGATGAAAACGTCGTTGCCGCTATTGAGATGAACACGACCATTGACGGATGTTCCCACCGATCCATTCAGGATCACAGTGTCGTCGTCCGTAAAGGTGTCCGCCGGATTAAATGAGTTGTATCCAGCCTGAGTGGCGGTTGTGCCTGCATTCCCGGCGATCACCATGCCTGTGAGATTGCCCCCATTCATGTTGAGGGTGATCGTGTCGTTGCCCGCGCCGCCACGCAACCAGTTGGAGTTGGCGTTTGGTGTCACGCCCGCTGCAACCGTCCAAGTGATCGTGTCGTTGCCGAATCCGCCGAAGGCGGTCCCCCGGGTGGACGGGCTGGAAACAAGCTTGGTGATGGTGTCGCTGCCGGAGCCACCAGTCAGGGCGGCGTCGCTGGTCGCGGAACCCAGAATCGTCAGATTCTCGGTTTGATTCGCTGCGCTAACCCCCGAGGTGCCGATTGCCTCGATGATCTCAACATTCACGACCTGCGCATCGGTGCCAAGGCTGAACGCTGTACCGGTCGAAATGACGATTTTGTCCTGCGATCCATTGCCACCGTCGATCGTGTCAGCGGCGGAATCGGTCGCATTGACGACCTTGAACGTGTCATCGTCATCGCCGCCGCTCAGGGTGTCGACGCCCGCGCCGCCGTCAATCGTGTCATTTCCACCTTCGCCAGCGATGCTGTCTGCACCTTGCCCGCCCACAAAGTAATCAATCCCAGCACTTCCAGAGATCGCATCATCGGCACCTGTTATGGAATCATCGCCATCCTGGAGATCAATATAGGAATAGTCGTTGCCAACCTGAGTAACGGTGATGCTGTTGGCAGCAGTCGATGTTGCCTGGACCCTTAAATTCACGGTGCCGGAGGAAGTGCCACCCTGGCCGTCGTTCAGCGTGTAACCCAAGCTGTAATCAGTCTCGGTGGCCGCTCCCGCAGGTGTTGTGGGGGTGCCGGTGAACCCTATGAATCTGTTTTGATTGGCAGAGTCATAAAGAGCAGTGAGTCCTGTTCCAGAAAGACCAGTCACATTTGTGACGTAGAGATCAGCTTGAGTTTCCGCATCGCTGTCGTTCCAAAGGAACCAGCTAGCCGTGATCACGCCTGCTGGAAGGGCAGTGTCGGATAGCGTCCACTGATCGGAACCGGCCACCGGTGAGTCGTTGGCACCGGTGATGTCCACCGTGATCAGCTGCGAAGCGGTGCCGTCAAGGGACGTCACCAGCAGGCTATCGGTGGTGGTCTGCCCTGCGGTCAGCGCCTGGGTATCCGCATCGGCCTCATTCAGGGTGTAGCCCCAAACGCCGGTGCTGGCATTGAAGGTGAAATCGCCGTAGGTGCCAGCGAGCGAGATGGGTGTTTGGAATATTGCTTCGCCGCTATCCACGTCGCTCACATCCAGATCACCGGAAGCGAATGGATCTGCAGGGGTGCCATTGCTGCCGTCACCGGCTGCGGCGACTGCCGTGTCGGGCGTGCCGTTGACCGTGATCGTGGCGGGGTCGTTGGATCCGTTGATGTTGACCGTAATCGCTTGCGAGGTGGCGCCGTCACCGGAGGTCACCACCAGGCTATCGGTGGTGCTCTGCCCTGCGGTCAACGCCTGGGTATCCGCATCGGCGTCGTTCAGGGTGTAGCCCCAAGCGCCGGTGCTGGCATTGAAGGTGAAATCGCCGTAGGTGCCAGCCAGCGAGACGGGGGTCTGGAACGTCGCTTCGCCGCTATCCACATCGTTTACATCCAGATCACCGGAAGCGAATGGATCTGCGGGGGTGCCATTGGCCTTGCCCCCAGCTTAAGTAACAGCGGTATCAGGAGTGCCGTTGACCGTGATCGTGGCGTTGTCGTTTGATCCGCTGATGTCGATGGCTAAAACCGCTATGTCGGTCTGGCCGATGTTGTCAGCCATTGTGTAGTTGAAGCTCTCACTCAGCGTGCCGCCGGCATTGAGGGCTTGAACCGTCAGATTGTCATTGTCAATGCTGTAGGTGTAAGTGCCATTCGCATTGAGGGTGAGTTTCCCGTATTGGCCCTGCAGTTGAGAGCCCAAGCTTCCAGCCGTGCCGCTCCCCTCGGTGGCCCCGGTGCGTACAGAGGTCACCGTTGTGGTGTCAACCACAGGGGATCCAACAATGGCCCCGGCGGCGTCGTTCGCAAGCACGTTGCCCGTGGCATCGCTGCCTGCTGAGCTGTTGTTGATCCCGCCAGCTTCTATGGCTGTGCCGCTGTCATTGACAGCTGTGGGAGCTTGGTTGATGGCGGGGAACCTGCCAACGGCTTTGATACCGTCGCCACCGCCGTTAATCGAGGTGGCCCGGACACCCAGTGTGCTGAATGTATAAGGGTCGAAGACAGCAGAACCTGTTTCGGCAGTAATGGCAAAAGTTTTGGTTGTGCCCGCTGTGAGATACCAGCCATCTTGCTGAATGCCTGTATCGGATATCTTGTCGTATCCGTCCCAAACAATATTGGTCCCATTCATATTTAGGCTATTGTCTTTGCCGGCCAGCGTGAACTGGCCATTCTTAGTGCTGTCTTCGTTTGACCACCACAATGCATTGAGGTCCATGCTGCCTCGTTGCATGTTGACGGTCCACATCGAGGTGGCAGTGTTGAATTGCACCGTGAACTGGACGGCTGAGGTCGCATTGCCAAACGACCAGGTGAGTGTGGCAGGTCCCGTTGTCATGATGGTAAGAAGTGAATGGCTTGGGGGGAGAAAAAGGAAAAAGAAGCTATGCAAAGGAATAATTAGCCTTCGCTATAACGGCTAGGTATGTTACAGTTCGTCGGATCGACTTGGATCCATAGGGATGCGCAAGTTCGAGGTGTACGCATAAACCAGCTTGACAGAATCGAGGCGGGACTGCTGTTGCTGGTTGAAGGCTCCACCGATTGCAGCTGCGGGGAATGGCTGGGGCAGTGGGTGAGCCGCCAAGGGAACGACATATTGATCTACTCCTTTACCTTAGCGCCTGAGGATATGGCCTCTCAATGGGATGGTTCAGCTTCTCAATGGCGCCGTGCATGACATCGGGCTAGTCTGAGTATTTTTGCAGAGGGCATCTTGCTTAATGAGATATAATGCACGCCATTTTTCGGCGCTGCCTCCAAGTGGGCGCACTCCCTGTGCTTGGAGTGAGCGGGGAGGACCTTGCCAGGCCAGGCGCGCTGGTTGGCTGGGCAGCCACTCCTGCAGGGGCCTCGTGTGAGCAAGGTGCGGGCTTGTTTGTTGAGCTTCCTTCGCTGTGATGCGGCTCCGAAACCAGTCCACGGAATCGCTTGGGAGGGTGACTGGCCAGGCTTGGCCCGCCCATCGCTGGACCAGCTTGGCTCGTGATTCAGCTGCGAGCCCCGGCGCAGATCCAGCGCACCAGTGTGCGCACCCCGAATCCGGTGGCCCCTGGCGGGTCTTCCCCACGACCCTTCTCGCTCCACACGGTGCCAGCGATGTCGAGATGAGCCCAGGGGCGTTGATCTGTGATGAAATCCTGGAGGAACAACGCTGCCGTGATGGAGCCGCCGGCGCGAGGACCGGTGTTTTTCAGATCGGCAATGTGGCTTTTCAAGCCATCCTTGTAGGAGCCCCTCAGGGGCATTCGCCAGAGGGACTCCCCCGCCTCCCGGGAGGCAGTCGTCAGGGCCTCGGCCAGGCCATCACTGTTGGACCAAAGACCGGCGATTTCCTCCCCCAGGGCGATCACACAGGCGCCGGTGAGGGTGGCCAGATCCACCACCGCATCGAGCTCCAGCTTGTTGGCGTACACCAGGGCGTCCGCCAGGGTGAGGCGCCCCTCGGCGTCGGTGTTGTTGATCTCGATGGTTTTGCCGTTGGAGGCCGTGAGCACATCACCAGGGTGAATGGCGCCACCGCTGATCATGTTTTCGCAGCTGGCCACCAGGACGTGCACCTCCACCCCTTCCGGCTGCAATTCGCCGATGGCCCGGGCGGCTCCGAGCACCGCAGCGCTACCCCCCATGTCGTATTTCATCATTTCGATCTGGGAGCCCGGCCCCTTGAGGTTGTAGCCGCCGGAATCGAAGGTGAGCCCCTTGCCCACCACAGCCACCCGGCGCCTCACCTCCCCGGCAGGCGTGTAGGTGAGGTGGATGAATTTCGGCGGCAGATCCGATCCCTGGGCCACCCCCAGGTAGGCCCCCATCCCGAGCGCCTCACAGTCGCTGCGCTCGAGCACGGTGAGGCTGAGCCCGAACTCCTCGGCGATCTTGGCGGCCGCCTGGGCCAAGGCTTCTGGGGTGCCATGGTTGGGAGGGGAGGCCACGAGCTGGCGGGCCAATTCCACTCCGGCGCACACCGCATCCACCGTCTGCAGGCCCTGCTCGCCTCCCGCTGGCAGCCCCAGCAGGGTGAGAACGTCTGGGGCTGACGAGGGTTCCGCCTCGCTGCGGTAGCGGTGATCGCTGTACAGGCTCAGGCGGGCCGCTTCCGCCATGGCTTCGGCGGCCGCCTGGGCCGCCAATCCCTCCACAGGCAGCAGCACCCCCAGATGCCGACAGCCAAGGCGGGCCGCAGCCCGCACGGCAACGGCGGTGGCGGTCCGCAGGGCCGCCAGATCAAGCCGGGCCGGTTCCCCAAGCCCCACCAGCGTGAGGGAGCGGGGCTCGGCTCCGGGGCGGTCGAAGCTGAGGCACTCGCCCGGCTTGCCCCGGAAGCGCCGCCGCTCCAACTCTGCCTGGGCGCCATCTCCCAGCAGCGCCTTGAGCAGTGCTCGGGTGGGATGGTCGTCTTCACCATGGAAGAGGCCCACCACCAGGCCATCTCCGCTCCAATCCGCCAGGGGATGGGCAGCCCCCTCGTCGGCAAGAGGAGGCAAAGGCAGAGCGCGGATGTCCATGGCCCCGAGCAGGAATGTGAATCGTAGCCAGGAGCTGGGGCCGCTCTTCAGGCCCCTTCAGCGGTGAAGGGGGTGCTCCAGCGGCGGCGAGTTTCTTTGTTGAACGGTGGTTTCCATCGCTGGATCAAGGCCTGCTCCAGGGCCCGGCGGGCAGCGGTGGCCGCTGGCGCCTCACACCAGAAGCGGATGCTCAAGCTGGCCCCCAGGTCGGCCTTGGCCAGGGCCTCTCTGTAGGCCGCCAGGTAGCTCTTGCAGTCGTGGGCCCCTTTCCAGCGCCGGTCGGCCCGGGCTGTTTCGCCCACGTAGAGCAGCAGCGGTTGGGGCAAGTGGCTCGGTCGATCGAGCACCAGGTAGAGCGCGGGGCCCTCGTGCGGCGCCTGGGGCCAGCGCCAAAACGAGAGGCTTTCGGCTGGCAGGGAGAGGGGCTGCAAGGTTTGCGCCAGCGCCTGTGGATGGGCGGGGGACGTGGGGGCGTCCCCCTCTGACAGGCCGGCAAAAAGGCTGGCCTGCTCAGCCTCCTCTGGAGCGGCGGCGGCCCAAAGGGGGGCTTGATAGGCCGCCAGCCGCTCCTGCCACTCAAGCAGCTGCCGCCGCTCCAGGGGCAGGCTGTCGGGGGTGGGGGTGGCGCCGGAGAAGGGGGCACGCTGCTCCACGCGTGGAGAGATGCGGCCGAAGAGATCCCCCTGGCGAAAGCTGGCGCGCGGGCTCATGGCTGCTTCTTGGCAGCCGAGGCGGAACGGCGGCGCGTGGGGGGCAGGCTCGGGCCCTGTCCCGCGGCAGGCTGGGCCTGCGGGAGGTCAAAGCACACCCGCCCGATCCAGCTTTCCACCAGCGTGGCCGGGAGCTGCAACCGATGTTGCAAATCGGCCAGATCGCGAAAGGGGGCGCGGGTCCGCTCCAGTTGTAGCCGCTGAAGCCTTTGGGGAGAGAGCGCCAGCCTGTCTTTGAGCTCGGCGGCGCCGGCCAGATTGATCGCCACCGGCGCCAGGGGGAGGGGCACGGCGTCGCCATACCAGTGGAACAGCAGCCTGGGCAGCCACTCCCTGAGGGTGTGGGCCTCCAGCCGCAGCAGCCGTTGCAGGTCGTCCGGTCCGCTCAGCTGCACCCCGCCCGCTTGAAGCCTCACCAGCAGATCCGCCTGCTCCGCAGTGCACCCCGGTAGCTGCCGCCAGTCGCTGGCGGTGGCCCGATTGACATCCACCAGGCCCCTCGCTTGGGCGCGCTTGAGGGCTTGCAAGTCGTCTTCCACCGCTGCCTCATGGGCTGCCTGGCGGGCGGCGGCTTCCTTGGCTGCCCGCTGGCTGGAGAGTTGCGAGGGCGAAGGAAGATGTCCGGAGGCGATCAGCAGCCGACGGGCCAAGGGGTCCAACCAGTGCCTTCGGGCCATGGCGACCGCGCTGTGAGCAGAACGAGGCTGAAGGTAGCGACAAGAGGCGACCCCCGGCCAGGGGCCTGAGCCACCCCAGCGGCTGAGGCGTGCCGCGATCAAGTTCCCAAGAGATCCAGCCGCATCGCCAGCAAGGCGGCCTGCTGCCGATTGGGTACCCCCAATTTGCCCAACACATTGGACACGTGGGTTTTGACGGTTTCCGGCGACACATTCAGCCGTTCAGCAATCTGCCCGTTGCTCTGGCCCGCCGCGAGCCACCGCAACACCTCTCGCTCCCGGCGGCTCAGCAAGGGCCGCTCCCGGGGAGGATTGGCAATGGCCGGATCGAGGAAGCGAGCTCCCACCCGCAGCGACTGAAGGGCCGCCATGCCGTTGCCAGTGCCAATCAGCCGATCTGACACCACCGCCACCCCATCCCGCAGAGCTTCCACACAGGCCTGCAGCCGCTGGGAGCTGGGGTCTCGCATCACCAGCAGCAGGATGCGCAGATCGGGCCAGCGCTGTTTCAGCGTGGTCACCAACGTCAAGCCACAGCCCTCCTCCAGCAGCTCGCTCACCATCACCAGGTCGGGTTGGGTTCGGGCCACCAGCTTCAAGGTGCTCGCCTCTGTCGTCGCAGCCCCAACAACCTGCTCAGGGGGGCGCTGGCTGACGATGGCGGCGATCAGGGCGCGACAGCCCAGGCCTAGCACGAGCCGATCCTCCTTGAACAAATCCCAGGCTTCGCGATGGTTGGTCCGCATCAGCGGCAGGAGAGGGGTGAGATCCATGGGAGGGGTCGATGCGCTCCATAGGTTGTGAAGGGTGTGGGCGGGTTGCAGCAGAAATGGCTACGAAACGGATACGTGGATCCGCACTCCCACACACAGCCACTACTGAGCAGAATTGGAAAACTTTTTCAGCGATGCCTAGCCCTCGCCATGGCCTTCTTCGATTCCGAGATCATCCAAGACGAGGCCAAGCGCCTATTTGCCGACTACCAGCAGTTGATGCAGCTCGGCAGTGGTTATGGCAAATTTGACCGAGAGGGCAAAAAGCTTTATATCGATCAAATGGAAGATATCATGGATCGCTATCGCGTGTTCATGAAGCGCTTCGAACTCTCCGAAGACTTTCAGGCCAAGCTCACCGTCGAGCAGCTGCGCACCCAGCTCGGCCAATTTGGCCTCACCCCCGAGCGGATGTTCGACCAGATGCAGCAAACGCTTGACCGCATGAAGGGGCAGCTGGAAGTCAACAGCTGAGCTCCGCCACCCGATCCACCAAAGCCAATTGTTGCGGCAGACAGATCGTGCTCAGGTCGTAGCGGTCCACCACGGTTTGGCGGGCTTGTGCGGCAATGACGCGTTGGCCCCCAGGCTCGGCAAGCACCTGCTCAAGCTTGTTGAGCCACCCGTCCCGGTCAAAAAACTCCACCAGATGGCCATTGTGGCCATCTTCAATCACCTCCTGCACCGGCGGTGTGGCTGATCCCACCACCACCGCTTCGCACGCCATCGCCTCGAGCAGGCTCCAGCTGAGCACAAAGGGATAGGTGAGATAGGCATGGGCGCGGCACACCTGAAACAGCTGGTGCAGCACCGGATGGGGCACTTTCCCCACAAAATGCACTCGCTCCAGGGGCAGCTGGCCGGCCAGTTCGCTCAGGAGCACCTGGGGCCAAGACCCCCCTTGCGCCGGGGGCGCACCGTAGCTCACCCCATCCCCGCCCACGATGACCACCTGCAGCTTGGGCCGACGCCGCAGCAGGGTTGGCAACAGCCTCATGAAGGTGTGAAAGCCCCTGTAGGGCTCCAGATTGCGTGCCACGAAAGTGAGCACCTCATCCCCTGCTCGCAGGGTGAGCCCTGCCCGTTGCAGTCGCACCTCAGCCGCAGGGTTGGGACCCACAGCGCGGCTGTCGATCCCTTCATGGATCACGCTGATCCGCTCCCGGAACAGCGTCGGGGCGCTCTCGGCCTGCCAGTGGGTGGGTGCCCAGGCGTGATCGAGATCGTGGAAGGCCACAAGCTGGTGGGCCCGTCGCAGCCGCAGCTGACTGCGGGCCTCCCGGCTGGGAAGGGGAAACTCCGGGTCAAAGTCGCAGTCGCCCCCTTGCAGCCGATACACCCACTCCAGTTGGTGCAGCACAGGCACGGATGGAAACACATCCTTGATGGCGAGCAGCTCGCCCCAGCCGGGATGGCCGATCACCAGATCGGGATGGAATCCTTCCTCCTGGCACTGGGCGGCCAGCCGGGCGACCGCTTCAGCTCGCAGGCACTTGGTTTGGAAATCGACGGCCCAGCGGTGGCAGGGGGGGGCTTCCTTGGGCAGGGGGTAGCGTCGCAGAGGCACCCCCTCCAGGCCAGGGGCGTGGGGGGCCCCAAGGGCGAGAACTTGATCGCCCCGGGCGGCCAGGGCTGGCGCCAGGTGGCGGTATTGGCCGGGGAAGTTTTGATGGATCAGCAGCACCCGCATGGCCAAGGGGAGGGCAGCTGCCGCATCCAACCATGGCAGCCGACTGCCCGATAGCTCCCCTGCGCCTGCTTACGATCCGCCCTCAGATCGCCCCCCAGGTTGTGACCCCAGCACCAGTCCCACCCCAGGCGTACCAGGCGGAGCAGGCAGCTGCGGCCCCCCCCGGCGGGGAGACCCCTGGAGACTTGCCGGCCTGGCTGGGGCGAGGCCTCGCCGATGTGTTTCCCGCTGGCAGCGGTGAGCTGGCGGCCGACCCCCACCACAGCCTGGCGGCCCGGCTCGGGGCCGCTGAACGCCAGGGTCGCCCTCTGCGGGTGAAGCTCGGCATCGACCCCACCGGAAGCGACATCCACCTGGGCCACAGCATTCTGTTTCGCAAGCTGCGGGCTTTTCAAGACGCTGGCCACACAGCGGTGTTGATCATTGGCGATTTCACAGCCCGCATCGGTGATCCCACCGGCAAGAGCACCACTCGCGTGCAGTTGAGCGCCGCTGAGGTGGAAGCCAATGCCGACACCTATCTGGTGCAGTTGGGGTTGGGCCAGCCGCCTGAGCGGGCCCTGTTGGATTTCGCCACTCCCGGGCGTTTGGAGGTGCGGCGCAACAGCGAGTGGTTGGCAGGGCTGGATCTGCCCCAGGTGATCGAGCTGCTTGGCACGAGCACCGTGGGCCAGATGCTCGCCAAGGAAGACTTCGCCAACCGCTATGGCAACGGCACCCCGATCTCCCTGCATGAATTTCTCTACCCGCTCCTGCAGGGCTATGACTCGGTGCGGGTGGAGGCCGATGTGGAGCTGGGGGGCACCGATCAAAAGTTCAACGTGGCCATGGGCCGCGATCTGCAGCGCCACTTTGGCCAGAGCCCCCAATTCGGCCTTCTGCTGCCGATCCTGCCGGGCACCGATGGGGTGCAAAAGATGAGCAAGAGCCTGGCCAACACGGTTGGTCTCTCGGAGCCAGCGCTGGACATGTATTCCAAATTGGAGAAGGTGCCCGACGCGGCCGTGCAGGAGTATTTGACGCTGCTCACCGATCTGGATTTGGCGGCCCTGCCTGCCAATCCCCGCCAGCGCCAAAAGGCCATGGCCTTGGCGGTCACCGCCAGCCGCCACGGTGAAGCAGTGGCGCTGGAGGCGCAGGCCAGTGCAGGGCGGATGGTGGGGCTTCCCGGTGGCCATCTGAATGCCCGGGCCGCAATAGAAGTGGGGCAAGTCTCTCTGTCCCCTGCCACGGAGGCAGCCCTGCCTGAAGCCTCCCTGACGGGTGTGTCGTTTCCGGCCACCGCCTTCTACCTGCTAGGGGCCTTGAAGTTGTGCAAGAGCAGCAGCGAAGCGCGCCGCCAGATCGAGGCGGGCGGTGTGCGGCTCGACGGCGAGAAACTCACCGATCCAGCCCGGGAGTTTGCCAGCGCGGAGGAGCTGCATGGGCGTGTGCTGCAGCTTGGCAAGAAAACCTTCCGGCGGCTGGTGGCCGGTTGAAACCAAGCTGCGTTGTCTCGGCAACGCCCCCCTCAACTCAGGGTTTGGGGCGGGGGGGCTGGGTCCAGCGCTGGTAAAGCCAAAGGCCACCGCCGCCCCAGAGCAGGCTCCAGAGCAGGAAGCTGAGCGCCGAGCCCCCGGCACTCCCCTCTGAGGACGCAAGGCCAGCGTTGGTCAAGCCCGCATCGAGCAGCGAGCCGCCGATTGCCCAGCCCAACACCCACGTCAAAAGAAAGCCGATCGCCTGCAGATTGCCGGTCATCAGAGGGCGGCGGGAAGGCTCAACGATGCAGCCCTAAGGTTGGGCGGTCAACCGCCGCAAACTGCGAAAGAAGAGCTCCATCGAGGCCAAGGCCAGCGCCACACTCAGCAGATTCACCGTCCAGCCCAAGAAAAAGATGGCTGGCCGCAGGCCGCTGCTCATGCCATCCCGCAGGGCGGCGGACAGGTGATCCATCGCCCCGTCCAGAACGGAGAAAAGTGAGGCGAGAAACATGGTGAGCGAGGCCTGCAGGAGGGGGACGGATTCCTGATGGTTGGGCTCAAGCGCTCGCGCCAAGCTGATCTGAAAGTTGGCCACCAAAAAGAGCACGGCAAAGAGCGTGATCTGGGTGAGCTGGCGCTGGCTGGCCACCTCCCTGGCTTCGACCACGAGATACCCCAGCGCCACGGCCCAGAGCAGCAGGCGCAGAAGAGGCACACTCCAACGTTGCAGCCGCAAAAACAGCATCAGGACGCCGCGTACCTCCGGTTCACCTCCTTCCAGTTCACCAGGGGCCACCAGGCCTGGATGTAGTCGGGGCGCCGATTTTGATACTTCAAGTAGTAGGCGTGCTCCCAGACGTCCAGCCCGAGTAGCGGCGTGCCCCGCTCGATGCCGGGCAGATCCATTAGGGGGTTGTCTTGATTGGCGGTGCTGGTGATGGCGAGGCTGCCATCGGGCTTGCGGATCAACCAGGCCCAGCCCGAGCCGAAGCGCCCCACTGCCGCTTTGTTGAACTGGCTTTGCATGGCCTCCAGCGAGCCAAAGCTGCGCTTGATGGCGGCGAGCAGCTCTTTCGAGGGGGTGCCCCCGCGGCCCTCCGGGGCCATCACCGCCCAAAACAGGCTGTGGTTCCAGTGGCCGCCGCCGTTGTTGCGGACAGCCACCGGGAACGCCGCGATTTGGCCCTGCAGCGCCTCCAGGCTGAGGTTGGCCAGGGCCGGGTTGGTGGGGATCTGGGCGTTGAGGTTGGCCACGTAGGCGCCGTGATGACGGTCGTGGTGGATCGTCATTGTTGTGGCGTCGATGGCGGGCTCCAGGGCATCCGCCGCGTAGGGCAGGGGCGGCAGGCTGAAATCTGCCCAGGCGGGCAGGGCCGTGCCCAGCAGCATCACCAGCGCCGTGAGGCAGGCCAGAACGAAGCGTGGGAGGCGAAGAGAGGGCAAGGCTGGCAGGAGGATCTGGACGTACAGCTTGCCGGATGCGCGGGTTGCCGGGGTGGCTGTGACCTTCACCGCATCCAGATCCAGCCGATGCCAGAGCCCCTCGGCCAGAGTGGGGTTCCGTACCTGCCAGCGATGACCCTCTCCCGTGAGCAGATTCTTGCCGCCTCCGCCGGTTGGGTGGCCGTTGTGCTGAATGTTGTGCCTGGTTTGGGCACCGGTTACCTCTATCAGCGGCGCTGGAAGGCCTACTGGATCACCGCCGGCCTGGCTTCCGCCTGGTTCGTGGCAGGGGCCGTTCTGGGCCGACAAGCCGATGCAGCCACGGAGAGACAAAACCAACTGATCGGCCTGATCGGGCTGCTGCTGTTGGCTGCGGTCACGGCGGTGGAGGCAGGGCTGGCGGTGAGGCGAGTGCGTCAGCAGAGCTCTGCCGGCTGACCACGACGCAGGGGCCTTCCGTCAGCCACCAATTTTGCACTGGCTGATAGAGGCGGGCCAAAGCAATTGCCGCCACATCCAGCACCATCAGCGAATGCCCGGCAACAAGGATTTTGCCAAGGCGGCTGACGCCTTTGAACTGGGAAGCCGCCAAAAAATCCATCCCCAAGCCAAAACAAAAACGGTAGACGGCGTTTGTGCTCAACATCACCCATACCCCTAGAGCTCAAGCACGCGGGGCATCCGTCTGCCGCGCAGCAGCTGGCCATAGAGAAGAAACAAAATCAGGGCGTAAACCACCAGCAGCGGCGTGCGCATCACCACGCCTAAATGGGCGGTGATCTGGGAAAGCCCGATCCACAGCTCACGTTTCAAGCCCTCCAGCGCATCTGAAAACCAGAGCATGGCGATCCGAATCGCGCCAAGCAGGGTAAAGAGATGCATGTCTCGCCATTGCTATTGCAGGGTCTGCGACCCGCGCCTCAACTCAGCCATGGTGAAAACCAACCTCAGGAGTGGCATCGCGCACCGTCTCGAACAGGTCGATATCCCAGGCCACGAGGTCGCGGCGAATGGCGTCGGCCCGCGAACGGGGCAGCAATCGCGCCAGATCCTCCCCGCTCATGACCCCTTTGATGTCGCCGTCGTCCTCGCGCAGGAAGGCCAGGGCTTGCCAAGCCAGGATCGCTGCCCCCACGGCGGTGGGGTAGGAGATGTAGGTGGCGCCTGCGTAGGGGCTACCCAGCAGACCTCGGTAGCGCAGGTAGCTGAGGCCCACAGTCTCGATCGTGACCTGCCGATCGTTGCGCACATTCTCCGTGTAGCGAATCTCGGCGGCAGCGGCGAAGTGGGCGCGGCGAATCACGCCGCTGCGGAGATAATCCTCGATCCGTCGCGGTTTGTTCATGCCAGGCAGAATGGCTCGCACCATGGCCTCCACCGTGAGCTCACTCTGCTGGGGAAGGGTGCGCTTGGAGAGCAGGTTGAGCTGGAACAGCGCCTTCACCAATTCCACTTCCGAGCCACCGGTGTAGATGCCGATCGATTCGATCTCTGGGAAGGAGCGATGCAGCGAGAGCAGCTCTTCCTGGTAAAGCGGGTATTGGCGGGTGGCCTCCACTTCGCCGGGGAAGTGGTGCTCACGGGCGGAGCTGAAGGGCTCAAGCACTTGGATGCGTCCGTCCCGCAGCAGACGGGGTCGCTCCGCCAGCTCCTCAAGGGCGACCAGAGGAGACCAGGAAAACACGATCTCATCAGCGTCGATGTCCTCGAGCAGATAGAGATCCACGCTCTCGATGTTCAGATCACGGCGGCGGGAGCCGCGCAGCTGATGGAGGCGCAGGCCGATCAGGAAGTTGGTCACCCCCGGGGAGATGCCGAGGTTGATCAAGGCCGTGCGGCCCTGCTCCCGGTAGGCCTGATCAAAGTCGTATTGGGAGAAGGTGAGAGAGCGCTCGGTCTCGGCGTCGTACATGTCCGATGCCAAATCGACCACATGGGCATCCAGGCGCAGCCCTAGCTCCAGAAGCTGGCGGTTGAAACGGGGATCGGCGGCGTTGACCAGCACATGCGCCCCAGCCAGCTGCTCCAATTCCGGTGCGCTGCCATCGAAGAGGGGGGCAAAATTTGGCAGGCCAACAAAGTCGATCCGATCAAACAGCCGTTCAGCGTGGAAGAGAGCGTCGCGGGCCAGGTCAACGTTCAGCACCACCACCACAAAGCGCAGGGGCACCTCGTCCCGTTCCGCCAGCTCAGAGAGACAGATGAGCATGGAGGAGCCAACGGCCCCGAGTCCAAAGAAGGCAACCGTGAGTGGTTCAGCGGGTGTGCCGCCATGGGCGATGGGCGCGGCGGTGGGAGTTGGGTCCATGCGGCGTCCGGATCAGCTGAGGTCTCGGCCGAGCAGCAGATCTCTCGCTCCATTGACCAGCTGCATGGTGTCGTGCTCGCCGCCCCGGTCTGGATGGTGTTCACTGGCGCAGCGTTTCCAGGCTTGGTTCACCTCTGCCACGGTCAACCGTCCTGAGAGGGGGAGGTGCAGCCGCTGGCGGGCCTTGATCGCCTCCAGGTGGGGATGCTTGCCCAAAGGACCCCAATCGCCCTTGCTGAGGGACGGATTCGCTTTGCCCGGCCCCTTTCGTTTCCCCCCCTTGCCCGCTTTTTTGCTGCCAAATCCTCTCTGCTCCATCGGCTGCCCCTCGGGAGCTTGCCCCCGAGGCCTTCGAGTGCGAGTGCTGCAGGTCAGCCAGCCCTCCGATCGCTCGGGTCGCTCAAGGGTCGTCTGAGGCATCGATCTCTCGCTAATCCGCAGCTGGACACAGCAGCCAGCCTTTTCACCCTAGCTGGCCAAACCCGTCGATTTTCGTGCGCCAGGCCAACTTGTTTTGCCATGGAGGCAAGTGTTTTGGGGAGAGTTATCTGGGAGGAAGGGGCGAATCGGCAAGATTCGAATCAAAGCAAAACGCTTGTGAGAAATAAGCTCGATTGCGATGCTGGTGGCCACCTTCGCGTCACGATTATGAGCGAATCATCCATTCGCCATCCTCACCGGGGCATTGATGATGCTGCAGGTGGGTGCCATCAGCGAAGCGTCAGAAGATCGCGGCTGCCACTGATCGCTTGCACCGCCAGTAGCAGGGCGGTGAGGAAGGCAGCCGCCGTGTGGAGCTTCCGCCAGGCCGGGCGAGTGCGGATCTCCGGGGCGGCCGCCATGGCGAACAGCAGCAGGCCACAGAGCAACACACCACTGATGGCATGGCTTCCCCAAAGCGGCTTCCACGGGCTGATGCCACGGAACCAGAGCGGTGGCTGGGCAACCAGAAGGGCCAACGCGCCCCAGCTCAGTAGGGCACAGGCGGCTCGGGCAGTGGCGCGGCGCACCCGCCAGAGGGCAAGGCAGCCCCACAGCGCCACGGCAACCGGCGGCAACAACAGAGTCCTTCCTGTGACGGCCCCATTGCGCACCAGATTGGCGACCAGAGCCAGCACTACCGCCACCACGCTGCCGGTGGTGACCCAGCGGCCGTGATCCACATGCTCTTCCGGCACCGTTGCGGCGATCGGATTGATCTCGAGCCGCCGCTCTCGCACCAGGATCCCCAGCCGGATTGTGGCCCCCACCACCGGGTAGACGAACAAGATCATCAAGACTGGATGCAACAGCACCAGCCAGTCCGCGGGACTAAGGCGCGCCGACTCGGAGAAACGGCCCAGGGTGGTGAGAAGGGCCTCAGGCAGGGCAGCAGTCATGCATCTGACCCTACAAAGAGACGGATCACGCACCTTGAAACGGTGCCTTCACTCCATGATCCATAAAGTTGGCTTATGAAAGTGATTGATAGGGCTGATCGCTCCAGGGCTAATCCACCCTCATAAAGCTGAAAACTTCCGTTACATTAGGTAAGTCGGTTTAAACGACCATCCTTCCGCCCTCCAAGGCACTTTTCCGTTCTCATGACAGCCACTCTCCAACAGCGCTCCGGCGCTTCGGCGTGGAACCAGTTTTGTGAGTGGGTTACCTCCACCAACAACCGTCTGTATGTCGGTTGGTTCGGTGTGCTGATGATCCCCACCCTCCTGGCCGCCACCATCTGCTTCATCGTTGCCTTCATCGCTGCTCCCCCTGTGGACATCGACGGCATCCGCGAGCCCGTTGCCGGCTCCCTGATGTATGGCAACAACATCATCTCCGGTGCTGTGGTTCCTTCGAGCAACGCCATCGGCCTTCACTTCTACCCGATCTGGGAAGCCGCCAGCCTCGATGAGTGGCTGTACAACGGTGGTCCCTACCAGCTGGTGGTGTTCCACTTCCTGATCGGTGTGTTCTGCTACATGGGTCGCGAGTGGGGCATCTCAGCCAAGGCCTGGCGCACTTGGCTCTGCAATAATTGGAGATGGCGGTGGTGATGCCAACTTTACCCTTGATGCCTTCCTGAGAGACAGACATAAGAGATCTCTTATCTGTCTAGACAGGACC
>JBJTWN010000145.1:0-7639 GCA_046081785.1 Cyanobium sp. | reverse complement strand
CGCGGCTACAACCTCAGCGCCAAGCCTCCCGAATGCCGTGCCTACGGCGTGGACCGTCTCGGAGGTGATGTGCTCGCCCTTCTCGACCACCTCGGCGTCGAGCAAGCCTGCATCGCCGGCCACGACTTTGGGGCCGCAGTGCTTTGGTGGTTGCTCCTGTTTCACCCACACCGCATCCAGCGGGCGGCGATTCTCAACGTCCCCCACCCGTGGGTGTTCTCGCGCAAGCTCCGCACCTCCCTCCGGCAGCTGCGCAAGAGCTGGTATGTGTTTGCCTTCCAGATGCCAGCGCTGCCGCAGTGGCAGTTGGCGCGCCACGACTACCAACCGCTTGTGCAGAGCCTGGTGGCCTCCAGCCGGCCGGGCACCTTCCACCCAGCCGATCTCGAGGCCTACAGGGAGGCTTGGGCCGTGCCTGGCAGCCTGCGGGCCATGATCCACTGGTATCGGGCTGCCCTTCGCTACGGCTTTCCCGCGCCAAGGCCCACCGATGGGAAGGTGGCGGTGCCGGTCTTGATCCTGTGGGGAGAGGAGGATCGCTTTCTCTCGCGAGAGATGGCTATTGAAAGCCTGGCGTTTTGCACCCGGGGAAAGTGCCTCCTGTTTCCAGGCGTTTCCCACTGGATCCAGCACGAGGAGCCGGGCCGGGTGGCTGGCGAACTCCTCGACCATTTTGCCCCCGCTCTCACTGCCGGCTGAGGATCAGCCGCATCTCCGCCTCGCCATCGCGGATCAACTCGCCACTCACATCCACGGTTACCTCCTCCAAGCGGCCCGTGAACGCAAATGGAGGCGCATAAGCGGTCGTCACCGGCGAACCCGGATCGGCGCCGCACACCAGGCCGCCGCCCAGCCCGTAGGTGATCGGCACCGTGGCGGCAAACTCCGCCTGGCCCACCAGCTGATCATCCACATAGAGCTGCCCCCTTCCGGGCACGCCCTTGCCCGCCTTGATGTCAGCCGGGCCCGTGGGCTCAAACTCAAAGCGCAGGCTGTGTTGGCCCGCCGGCACCGGCTCGATCGAACTCACCTGCAGCAACGCCGCAGACACCACGTTTTGCACATAGTGCAAATGGCCGTTCTGCAGATAGAAGCTGTAGCCGCCCTCGTTGCCTCCATAGGAGAGCAACACCCCCTCGGCGCCTTCTGCCGGGATCTCCACCTCGGCGGTGATGCTGTGGGCCCGGTTGATCACGTTCACCGTGGCGGTGCCTGGCACCATCTGGGTGCCGGGATAAAACGTGTAGCGCTCGCGGGACGGCGCAGCCTCGGGCCGCTCATCCTGCAGGCGGGTGGAACCGCGGGAATCGATCGGCAACACCTGGTAACGCTCGGCCTCCCCATACCAACGCTCCACCAGCTCTCTCAGCCGCTCGGGTTGCTCGGCGGCCAGATTGCGGGTTTCGGCCCAGTCTTCCGCCACGTGATAGAGCTCCCAAGCTTCGCCGTCGAGGCGCTTGAGTTCGTCGGCGCTGATCGGCGCACCGAAAAATCGCCCGGTTTCCTGAAAGGATGGCCCTGGCCAGGGGCACACCGCCCGCCAACCCTCGTGATAGAGCGAGCGATGACCCATCATCTCGAAATACTGGGTGTGGTGGGCCTCGGGCGCGTTGGGGTCGGCAAAGGTGGCGGCCAAGCTCACCCCCTCCAGCGGCCTCTGGGGCACACCCCGTAGCGCAGCGGGCGCCTCGATACCGAGGGCTTCCAGCAGGGTTGGCACAAGATCAATGGCGTGCGCATACTGCCAGCGCACCTGGCCGCCATCGGGGATGCCCTTCGGCCAATGCAGGATCATCGGATCGGCGATGCCGCCTCGGTAGGTCTCCCGTTTCCAACGGCGGAAGGGGGTGTTGCCGGCAAAGGTCCACCCCCAGGCGTAGTGATTGAAGTGCTTCGGGCCGCCCAGCTCATCGATCACCACCAGCTGCTGCTCCACCGTGCCGGAAAGGTTGTTGTGCCACATGTTCACGTTCACCATGCCGTTCGGCCCCCCTTCCGAGCTGGCGCCGTTGTCGGAGACCACCACCACGATGGTGTTCTCAAAGGCATCGATGCGGCGCAGGAAATCGAGCAACCGGCCAACTTGATGGTCGGTGTGCTCCAAGAAGCCAGCAAACACCTCCATCATCCGGGCATACAGCCGTCGCTCCTCCGGGCTGCAGGCCTCCCAAGGCTTCACATCCGGATCTTGACGCGAGAGCTCGCAACGTTCGGGGATCACCCCGAGCTGCTTCTGCCTGGCAAACGCCCGCTCGCGATAGGCATCCCAGCCTTCATCAAACGCGCCCGCATAGCGATCAGCCCATTCCTTGGGCACGTGGTGGGGAGCATGCATCGCGCCAGGGGCGAAATACAAGAAAAAGGGCTTGGCTGGATCCACCTGGCGGGCATCAGCGATGAAGCCGATCGCCCGATCCACCAGATCTTCCGTGAGGTGGTAGCCCTCCTCGGGCGATTGGGGAGGCTCCACCTGGTGGTTGTCGGCCACCAGCTCGGGGTAGTACTGGTGTGTGTCGCCCCCCAAAAAACCGTAGAAGCGCTCAAAGCCCCTTCCCAGAGGCCAGCGGTCGTAGGGGCCTGCCGCGGAACCCTCATGGGCCGGGGTGAGGTGCCACTTGCCCACGGCGTAGGTGTTGTAGCCCTGATCCCGCAGAATCTCAGAGAGGAAACCGTTTTCAAACGGGATCTGACCGTTGCTGCCGGGAAAGCCCGTTGCCCCCTCGGTGATGCAAGCCATGCCATTGCTGTGGTGGTTGCGGCCGGTGATCAGGCAGGCCCGGGTGGGGGAGCAGAGGGCGGTGGTGTGGAAATTGGCATAGCGCAGTCCCCCCTCCGCCAGCCCGTCGATGTGGGGGGTGCGAATCGGTGAGCCGAAGCAGCCCAACTGGGCATAGCCCGTGTCATCCAGCACCACCATCACCACATTCGGCGCGTCCGCTCTGGCCCGCACAGGCCGGGGCCAGGCGGGGCTGGAGACGTCGCGGGTGCGACCGATCACGCCTGAAAAGGCCTGATCGCGGGGGTACTCGTTGAGGGCCATCACACTCCTCGAGGGGACGCTGACACTTTGGGCAGGCTCCCGGGTGGTGGAGACAAGCCCCCGATTCTTTTTCCAATTCAGAACCATGCCCCTCCCGAGTTGTGGAGGTGCCTTGGGCTGCTGGTTGGCTGCGGCTCAGGGCTGGGGGGCCAGGCTTGGGTAATCGGTGTAGCCCACGGGACCAGAGGAGTAGAACGTCGCCGGGTCGGGTGCCTGCAGAGGCGCACCGCGGCGGAAGAGCTCCGGCAGATCAGGATTGGCGAGGAAGGTGGTGCCAAAGGCCACCGCATCCACCGTGCCAGCTTCGATGGCCGCTTGGGCCTCGGCCGCGCCAAAGCCCATGTTGGCCACGAGCACACCGCGAAATTGTTCACGGGCCGGGGTGAGCACATCCCCGTGCTGCAGTCCGAGCAAATCGGCGCGCATCATGTGCAAATAAGCGATGGGCAGATCGTTGAGCCGCTGGGCCAGCCAACGGATCAAGGCGACGGGGTCGCTGTCGACCATGCTGTTGTAGCTGTTCAAGGGCGAGAGCCTCAGCCCCATCAGGGGCGTCTCAGCCGACACCACATCCAACACCTCCAGCAGCAGCCGCGCCCGATTCTCGATCGAGCCGCCATAAGGCCCTTCGCGGTGATTGCTGCCATCCCGCAGGAATTCATCCAGCAGATAGCCATTGGCGCCGTGCACCTCCACCCCGTCAAATCCGGCGGTCATGGCATGGCGGGCGGCGAGCCGGAAGCCCTCCACAATTGTCGGGAGCTCCTCGTCGGCCAGGGCGCGGGGCACCACATAGGGCTGTTTTCCCTCAGGGGTGTGCACCTCATCGCCCTCGATGGCGATGGGGCTGGGGGCCACCGGCTGGCGGCCGCCATTGAGCAGGGGATGGCAGGCCCTGCCGCCATGCCAGAGCTGCAGCACGATGCGTCCTCCTGCGCGATGCACCGCCTCGGTGGTGAGCCGCCAGCCTTCGATTTGTGCGGAGTTGTGGATGCCGGGCTCATGCCAGAAGGCTGAATTCCCTTCCATCACCATCGTGGCCTCGGCGATGATCAGCCCGGCGCTGGCCCGCTGGGCGTAGTACTGCGCCATCAAGGGCCCGGGCACATGCCCCTCCTCGGCCCGGCAGCGGGTGAGGGGTGCCATCCAAATCCGATTCGGCACCTCCAGAGCCCCAATGCGCAGGGGGGAAAACAGATCAGGCATGGGGTGTAACCAGATGGAGACTTCAGATTCTGAGCGCTGCCTCAGGCCGCCAAGGATTGATCCCCGGAATGTTCCCCTCCTCGTCGTCCGCCCTTGCGGGGGCGTTTCGGTTGGGCCCGCAGCAGAAGCCGCTCCGACTCGGCATCGAGCACCACATGAATCAGGCGCTGATGGCGATCGTTGTAGGTGGTGAAGGCCAGGCCATCTGGCACGGAGGCACAGCGACGGATGGCACCATCACGAAGCAGGAAAAGAGGCATGGATCCCTCTTGATCGGGAGCCCATGACGCCATGCCGCGGCGTCCCTGTCCAGGGGGTCCCCAGCAACGCTCGCTTCAACGCAAAGCCGTGGCCAGGGCGGGACGACCCTCCACGGGAGCTTTAAGGGCCTCTTGCAGGGGAGCGCGGCCATAGTCGCGTTCCAGCAGGGCCATCACGGTGCGGCCGAAATCGCCCGGGTTTTGGGCAAAGGCCTCCAGGCAGATGCGGCCAAACACTCGCCCCATCGGCTCGGGATTCCAGAGCAGCTTTCGGGCCGTCCAGGGCATCATGCTCATCGGGTCGTAGCCCTCCTGCAGCCTGCCGGTGTCGAAGGCGTGTTGTTCGAGGTGGGTGTGGGGCTGCAAGCCGATGAAGAAGATCGCTGGCTCCACCTTGTCGGCCCCGAAGATCGCCTCCAATTCCCGGTGGTAGGCCACGGTCTGGCGGATGGTCTCGGGGCGCTCGTCGATGACGTTGAAGGAGTAGTTCACCGAGATGTGCTCTTGAAAGCCCGCTGCGGCCAGCAGACGGCAGTTGTCAAGCACGGTGCGCAGGTTGTACCCCAGGCGCATCTTGCGCACGAGCTCCTGGGAGCCGGAGGTGATGCCGATCTCGAAATAGCTCATGCCCGTGGCCACCATCAGTTCGGCCAGCTCAGCATCCAGATTGTCGGCGCGAATGTAGGCCGCCCAATGGATGTCGGTCATGTCGGCGGCCTGAATGGCCCGCAAGAGCGTCTTGGCGTCGTCGATGTAGCGGCGGGCGGGAATGAACTGGGCATCGGTGAACCAGAAGCCGCGCACGCCACGGTCGTAGAGCTGACGCATCTCCGCCACCACCTCGTCCACCGGGTTGACGCGCACCGCCTTGCCCTCAATCACGGTGTAGACGCAGTAGCAGCAGTTGTGGGGGCAGCCCCGCTTGGTCTGCACCCCCACGTAGAAATCCCCCCCCTGCAGATACCAGCCCATCTGGGGCCAGATCGTCTCGATATAGCTGTAGTTGCAAGCGGTTTTCTCCAGGGGCGCCGGCGCCTCATGAATCAGGCCCGCTCGCGGGGCCTCTCCCACCACATAGCAGCGCTGCCCCTGCAAGGGCTCTCCTCGCACCATCGCCTCCAACAGCAGCTCCCCCTCCCCCACCGACACCACCGTGCCTCGGGGCAGCCAGCGGCCCAATTGCTCGTAAAACACACTCACGGCCCCGCCGCCTAGCACTGCGCGGGCCTCTGGCTCATGGCGCCGCGCCCAGCGCAGACCGCGGCGAACGAGACGGATGTTGCGCACCAACTCCCCGTAGTAGGCCGCCATCAGACCCAGCCCCCCCAGGGCTCCCCGCAGGCGCCGCAGTGGGTGACGGGCGTAAAACACTTCAAAGGAGTGCTGCAGAGGGTTGCCCCCTCGTCCATCCACCGGTGCGTAGATCTGGATGTCGCGCCAGGAGAACACCAGCAGGGTGGGGCGAAACTGCTCGACCGCCTTGCGCAACAACGCCTTCACATCAAGCACAGGCACCGCCGCCAGATCGAGGAGCTGTTGCTGGAGGTCAGGAAACTGCTTGTGCAGGTGGTCGGCCAGGTAGATCGGCCCCACGGGAAAGATGGGGTTGCAGGGCAAGCGCACCAGCAGCACGCGCTGGGAGCCGGGAGCGAGTCGGTGCCGGGCACCGAAGGCTGGGGGAACGGTGTCAGGCAAGGGTCCGAAGCCGCCAGGGCTTGGGACGCTAACAACAGCTCAGGCTCTGGCGCTGGCGTCATGCCCAAGAGCCAAGACCGGCCGCGCCAGCCAGAGGGCGAAGTCGAGACAGCCATCAGCCCAGCGAGGCCAACAAAAAACCCTCCGGCCGTGGCCGGAGGGCAACTGCAGTGCAACGCGAGGCCGGCACGGATCAGACGATGACGATGTCGGTGTTGGTGAGGGTGGAGATGTTGAGGGTGGCGATGCTCACGGCGCTGAATGCGCCACCGTTGCCATCCTGATCAAAGCTGAGCAGCCTGGTGCTGGTGTTGAAGAGGAACGTGGGCACGGCAGCTCCGGCAGCAGGTGGGTTGCCAGAGACGAAATTGGCGGCGTTGAGCCCGCCGGCGGCCAATCCTCCAAAGGCCGTCCCCACAAATTGCAGCTTGTCGCCTTGGGCCGTCGAGAAGTCGGTGATGACGTCGGTGCCATCGGCTTGGCTTTGGTATCTGAAGGTATCGGCGCTACCCCCACCGATCAGAGTGTCATTACCACTGCCGCCAACGAGAGTGTCGTTACCACCTGCACCGCCATTGATGCTATCTGCTCCGTTGCCGCCAAGCAAGAAGTCGTTGTTGGCAAAGCCATTGATCGTGTCGTTGCCATCATCACCATTGATCCAATCTCGATATGCTGCTCCACCAGAAATACCCAAATTATCATTACCTTGACCGCCAGCAATCAAGCGATCAAACACCAAACCATTCACAGTGATGGTGGCAGTGGCTCCAGTGGTTCCAGTGGAGTTTTGCAGGAATTTGAAACTGTTGTTAGTGGCATCCACCAGCTTCAAAGGCAGAGCGGCTCCGGAGAACGTGATGTTGCCCGTGATGTTTGGCAAGGTGCCTACCAACGGATTGCCGGTGATGGGGTTGGTGAGCCGAATGCCAAAGCCGTTGGCGAGGGTGTTGGTGAAAGAATTGGCGCCAAACGTTACGCCACTGATTTTACCCAGCAGGTCGATGAAAGCACCGTTGTTGAACGTATTGCCACTCAGGGTCACATTGACATTTTCGAGTCGGTTTCCTCTTGTGCGCACAGTTTGATTGGCCGTTCGCGTGAAGGTATTCCCGGTGACTGAATAGGCACCAAGCGAGGTTACCGTGGGAGAATTAAAGAAATTAAAAGAACTCAGATAGCCGGCCTCGTCAAAGGTGTTGCCGGTGAGGGTGACACCGCCTTGGTTGTTGAAACTTTGAATGAAGGCAGATCCCCCAGTTGTGCCCGTGAAGAGGCTGCCTCCAGGACCCTGACCTTGTCCGGTGATGGAAACAGTGTTGCCCGTAAAATTCAGAGTGGAGTTGTTGGTGGAAGTTGTTGCCGTGAGGGGATTCGATACGGTGAGGGAAATATAAGTGCTGCTGTTGCCACTCCAACCACTATGCGAGCCCGAGAA
>JBJTWN010000144.1:0-2800 GCA_046081785.1 Cyanobium sp. | reverse complement strand
GATCAGGCCGCTGAACGCTTCGCCGGCTGGCTGGCCCAGCAGGCCAACCGGGGCCGCCGCTTCAGCGAGGAGCAGCTGCGCTGGCTGGAGCTGATCCGCGATCAGATCGTGGTGGACCTGGAGGTGCGCCTGGAGGATCTGGACGAACCACCGTTTGCGCAGCAGGGCGGCTTGGGGAAGGTGGATGCGTTGTTTGGCGAGGAGCTGGGGGGGCTCGTGGCGGAGCTGAATGAGGTGGTGGCGGCGTGAGTGAGGGTGTGAGTTGGTCGGCGGAACCGCTGGGGGCGATCTGCGAGATCGTTTCGGGGATCACCAAGGATGCCAAGAAACAAGGCGACGACTACCGCGAAGTCCCCTACCTGCGCGTGGCCAATGTGCAACGGCTGCGGCTGGATCTGTCGGAGGTGAAAACCATCCCCGCCAAAGAGAGTGCCATCGCCAGCTACCGGCTTGAGCCGGGTGACATTCTGCTGAACGAAGGCGGGGACCGCGACAAGCTCGGGCGGGGTTGGATCTGGCAAGGTCAGATCAGCGAGTGCATCCATCAGAACCATGTGTTCCGCGCCCGCATCCGTGATGGCAAGGCCATTCCGAAGTGGATCGCCTACTACGCCAACACCAACGAAGCAAGGGCTTATTTCCTGGCAACCGGGAAGCAGACAACGAACCTCGCTTCCATCAGCAAAAAGAACCTAAGCGCCCTCCCCATTCCCCTTCCGCCCATTGAGATTCAAGAGAGCATCGTCGTTGAGATCGACACCCAACTCTCCCGCCTCGATGAAACCGTCAGCACCCTGCAGGGCATTCAGGACAAGCTCAAGCAGGCCCGCGCCAGCATCCTGAAGGCGGCGGTGGAGGGGAGGCTCACCGCCAAAAAATCAACCCACCACCTGCTGGCAATATCAAGGCAAGACAATCCATCAGCCTTGCGCAGGGTAGACGGAACCGAATTAGGGGGAAGAAAAGATGCCAATGTCAACGAAGCCTGGCGAGTTCTCGAAGCCCGCTTGGCTTGCGAAAGCGTTGAGAGCGGAACAACTCCGCCCAAGGAACGCCTCTCCTCCCACAATGATCACAACAAAATACCGTTTATCAAAGTATACAACCTAACCTTTGACGGCAAGCTTGACTTCGCTAACAATCAGCCCACATACGTCGAAGCCGAGTATCACTCGACAAAGATGAAGCGGTCGAGGACTTTACCTGGTGACGTTTTGACGAACATTGTGGGCCCTCCCCTCGGGAAGGTCTCACTTGTAAGCGGTGAAAATGCAGAGTGGAACATCAATCAGGCAATCGCAAGATTCCGACCTACTCCCGAGCTGATGCCAAAGTTCCTCGCGATATACCTGCGCTCCAGCACGGCACAAGCGTGGTTAAGAGCCACGTCGAAGACAACAACCAGCCAGGTCAACCTCTCAATCTCGAATTGCCGTCTGTTGCCAATCCCGATCCCACCACTCGACAAGCAACAGTCGATTATCGCCGAAGTCGACCGCCGCTTCTCCGTCCTCGATCAAGTCGAGGCCACCGTGGAGGCCAGTCTCCAGCGCTGCGGCATCCTGCGGCAGGCGATCCTGAAGCGAGCCTTTGAAGGTCGGCTCGTGGCGCACTTCACCTCACCGAACCTCGGGTGAACCCATTCAGGGCTGAACCATCAATCTGGACATCCTTGAACCAGTGGAAACGGTGCCTGGGCCCACCGCGGAAGCGGCATTCAGCGCAAGCCGCCCCCTCCCAACACGGAGAAATGTTTAAACTTGCGTTTAAACGCCAACGCGCTATGGCCATGCCATTCCCTCGTCAGGACCTCCGCCGCTGGGGCAACTCCCTGGGCGTGCGCCTGCCGGCCGCCATTGCCCGCGAGGCGGGGCTGCATGACAACCAGACGGTGGAGCTCAAGGTGGTGGCAGAAGGCGTGCTGATCCGGCCCGTGCAGCCTCGCCTCAGCCTTGTCGAACGCTTGGCGACCTATGTGCCCATGCCGGATGAGCCGACCGAGGCGATGGCCTGGGAGCCCACCGGTGTTGAGGTGATCGAATGACACCGCCAAAACGCCTGGCCTCCTGGCTGCCTGACCGCGGTGAGGTGATCTGGATCAAACACAACCCTCAGGCCGGTCGCGAGATGAAAAATCACCATCCCTTTCTGGTGCTTTCGCCAGCCCCATTCCATGCTGCCGTGGGTCTTGTGGTGGGCTGTGCGATGACGTCAGCGGCATTCAATCAAGGCTCCTCCCTGGCAGTCGATCTGGGCCCCATCCCAGATCGGCCTGACGCCCACAGCTACGTGCTCTGCCATCAACTCAAGTCGTTCGACTGGAAAGCCCGTGGTGCCCGGCCCCATCCGATGGGCCTCCTCAGCGACACGCAGCTCGAGCCAGTGCTGGAGATCGTGGGCCAGATCCTGGGCTTCGTGGCCTGATTGCACCCCGCGATCCATCCACCCCCTGTACGCTATCCTGTACAGAGTTTGTCGTTTGCCATGGACGCCATTTCCTACACGGCTGCCCGGGCCAACCTGGCGCAAACCATGAAGCGCGTCTGTGCAGACCATGAGCCGATGATCATCACGCGCAATGGTGAGCCATCGGTTGTGATGGTGTCGCTGGACGACTTCAAGGCCCTGGAGGAAACCGCCTATCTCCTCCGCACCCCCACCAATGCCCGTCGCTTGATGGACGCCATCGTAAGCCTGGTATGCGTTCAGGGGGCGGTTCGCAGCATCGCGCGAATGCAGCCCCTTGCGCACGCCACCAACCGACGAATGACTCAATCGTCGTTGACAGCCGAACTCAGGG
>JBJTWN010000143.1:0-17321 GCA_046081785.1 Cyanobium sp. | reverse complement strand
CTTATCGGGCATCAGCTTGGAACCCCGGGCATCCAGGGCACCCTTCACCAGGATCAAGGTGGTGGTGTGCAGCCCCAAGGCGATGGCGTGGTGCACCAGGAAATCGCCAGGGCCGATCTGCAGGAACAGGGAGTTGTTGCCTGCATTCACAGCCTCCAGCCAGCCAGGCAGCCAGACGGCGCCAGGGCCAGGGGCATTGCTCACGAGGCTGTTGGGGTTGGCCAACAGCACATCCATGCCATAGAGCGCCTTGCCGCTTGCCGCTTGCACGAACTGGGCGAACACGGGCGCAACCAGGATCTGCTTCTCGGGAGTTCCAAAGGCCACCACCACATCGTTGTGGACGTAGAGGCCGAGGGTGTGGAAGCCAAGGAAGAGCGACACCCAGCTCAGGTGGCTGATGATCGCTTCCTTGTGCTCGAGCATCCGAGCCAACACGTTGTCCTTGTTGGCCTCCGGGTCGTAATCCCGGATGAAGAAGATGGCACCGTGGGCAAAGGCACCGCACATCAGGAAGATGGCGATGTACTGGTGGTGGGTGTAAAGCGCAGCCTGGGTGGTGTAATCCCGTGCGATGAACGCGTAGGAGGGCAGCGAATACATGTGCTGCGCCACGAGGCTGGTCACCACACCCAGGGAGGCCAGGGCCAAACCAAGTTGGAAGTGCAGGGAATTGTTGATCGTGTCGTAGAGCCCCTTGTGGCCCGCTCCCAAATTTCCAGG
Source organism: Cyanobium sp. (assembly GCA_046081785.1). GTDB lineage: Bacteria > Cyanobacteriota > Cyanobacteriia > PCC-6307 > Cyanobiaceae > Cyanobium. The sequence goes on along the minus strand of JBJTWN010000143.1, from coordinate 16,598 downwards.
GGTTCCCTTGGGTGGGTTGTGGGCGTCAAGGATTTCGCGGATCGAGTGGCCGATACCGAAGTTGGTTCGGTACATGTGGCCGGCGATCACAAAGATGCAACCAATTGCCAGGTGGTGGTGCGCAATGTCCGTCAGCCAGAGGGATTCCGTCTGCGGATGGAAGCCACCCAAGAAGGTGAGGATCGCAGTGCCGGCGCCCGTGGAGGTGCCGAAGAGTTGGCCAGCTGCGTCGGGGTTCTGGGCGTAAACACCCCAGTTTCCGGTGAAGAAGGGGCCAAGTCCCGCAGGGTGGGGGGCCACCGAGAGGAAGTTGTCCCAGCCCACATGCACACCCCTGGATTCAGGAATGGCCACGTGCACCAGGTGCCCAGTCCAAGCGATGGAACTGAAGCCGAAGAGCACAGCTAGGTGGTGGTTCAGGCGGGATTCCGCGTTTTTGAACCAGGCCAGCGAGGGAAGGAACTTGGGCTGCAGATGCAGCCAGCCGGCGAAGAGGGCCCAGGCCGAGAGGATCATCATGAAGATGGATCCCTGGTAGAGCTCGGCGTTGGTGCGCATCCCGATGGTGTACCACCAGTGATAGAGACCGGAGTAGGCCACATTCACGGGTGAGGAGGCGCCGGCCTGGGTGAAGGCCGTGATGGCGCCTTGGCCGAAGTGCGGATCCCAGATCGCGTGGGCGATGGGACGGACATGCAGCGGATCGGCGACCCACTGCTCAAAGTTGCCTTGCCAGGCGATGTGGAACAGGTTTCCCGAAACCCACAGGCCAATGATGGCCAGGTGTCCGAAGTGGGTGGAGAAAAGCTTTTGGTAAAGCCTCTCCTCGGTCATGCCGTCGTGGCTCTCAAAATCGTGAGCCGTGGCAATCCCGTACCAAATTCGGCGGGTTGTCGGGTCCTGTGCCAGACCCTGGCTGAACGAAGGAAATTTCGTTGCCATTGAGAAAGGTCAGGTGGAGGTCAGCCGACCGCGATGATGCGGGCCAGGAAGAACGACCAGGTTGTGGCGATGCCACCCAGCAAATAGTGGGCGACGCCGACTGCACGGCCCTGGGTGATGGAAAGCGCACGAGGCTGAATCGCCGGCGCCACCTTCAGCTTGTTGTGAGCCCAGACGATGGACTCGATCAGCTCCTGCCAGTAGCCACGGCCGCTGAAGAGGAACATCAGGCTGAAGGCCCAGATGAAGTGGGCACCGAGGAACATCAGGCCATAGGCACTGGAACTCGAGCCGTAGCTGTTGATCACCTGTGCGGCCTGAGCCCACAGAAAATCACGCAGCCAGCCATTGATGGTGATGGCGCTCTGGGCGAAGTTGCCGTTGGTGATGTGTGAAACAGTGCCATCGGCATTCACCGTGCCCCACACGTCGCTCTGCATCTTCCAGCTGAAGTGGAAGATCACGATCGACAGCGAGTTGTACATCCAGAACAGCCCGAGGAACACGTGATCCCAAGCCGACACCTGGCAGGTGCCGCCACGGCCGGGGCCGTCGCAGGGGAAACGGAAACCGAGATTCGCCTTGTCGGGAATCAGCCGGGAGCTGCGGGCATACAACACACCTTTCAGCAGGATCAACACAGTGACGTGGATCGTGAAGGCGTGGATGTGGTGCACCATGAAATCGGCCGTTCCCAGAGGGATCGGCGCGGCGGCCACCTTGCCGCCCACGGCCACCACGCTGCCGTTGAACACCTCACTCACGCCGGCGAGGGCATTGGGTGCGGTGGTGCCGGCGGCGGCGGCGTGAAGCCCTTGGATCCACTGGGCGAAGACAGGTTTCAGCTGGATCGCCGTGTCACTGAACATGTCCTGGGGACGACCCAGGGCGCGCATCGTGTCGTTGTGGATGTAAAGGCCAAAGCTGTGGAAGCCCAACCAGATGCACACCCAGTTCAGGTGGCTGATCAGAGCATCACGGGCTTTGAGCACCCGATCGAGAACGTTATCGACGTTCTTGGCTGGGTCGTAATCCCTGATCATGGCGATGGCCGCATGGGCCCCAGCCCCCACAATCAAGAAGCCACCGATCCACATGTGATGGGTGAAGAGTGACAGTTGGGTGGGGTAGGAAACGCCGATGTAGGGATAGGGCGGCATCGCATACATGTGGTGCGCCACGATGATTGTGAGCGACCCGAGCATGGCCAGGTTGATGCCCAGCTGTGCGTGCCAAGAGGTGGTGAGGAATTCGAAGAGGCCGTTGTGCCCGTTCGGGGCTGGGAACAGCAGGGGATCGCCCTTCTGGCCCTCAAGGATTTCCTTGATGCTGTGGCCGATACCCCAGTTCGTGCGGTACATGTGGCCCGCCACGATGAAGAGCACCGCAATCGCCAGATGGTGATGGGCGATGTCGGTCATCCAGAGGCTGCCGGTCACAGGATTCAAGCCACCCTTGAAGGTGAGGAAATCGCTGTAGGCGGCCCAGTTGCCGGTGAAAAAGGCCGAAATGCCCGCACCGAATCCAGGGAACAGCTGGGTCAGCAGATCCAGGTTGAAGAATTCGTGTGGCAACGGAATGTCTGCCACTGAGGCAATGGTCTTGCCGTTCAACACCAGGGGCTGGCCTGCATCAATGGCATCGAGCAGCTGCGTGGTGGGCAGCGACACGTGCAAGAGATGGCCTGTCCAGGAGAGGGAACCCAGCCCAAGCAGACCGGCCAGATGGTGGTTGAGCATCGACTCAACGTTCTGGAACCACTCGAGCTTGGGAGCTGCCTTGTGGTAGTGGAAGACACCGGCATTCAGCATGAGACCAGCCATGACGAGAGCGCCGATGGCTGTGCACAGAAGCTGATACTCATTGGTGAAACCCCAGGCTCTCCAGACGTGGAAGAGACCGGAGGTGATCTGAATGCCGTGGAAGCCGGCACCCACGTCACCATTCAGGATTTCCTGGCCAAAGATGGGCCAAACCACCTGCGCGCTTGGTTTGACGTGCAGAGGGTCGGCTAGCCAGCCGCTGTAGTTGGAGAAGCGTGCACCGTGATAGAAGGCGCCGCTGAGCCAGATGAAGATGACGGCCAGATGGCCGAAGTGAGCGCTGAAGATCTTGCGTGAGACCTCCTCAAGATCGCTCGTGTGGCTGTCGAAGTCGTGAGCGTTGGCGTGGAGGTTCCAAATCCAGGTGGTGGTTTTGGGACCTTTGGCGAGGGTGCGGTCGAAGTGCCCGGGCTTTTCAAAAAGCTCGAACGTCGCCGGAACAGGGTTCCGATCGACCAGCTCCTCCGCCTTTTTCCCACGCTCTGGTGGGCTGATGGTCATCGAGAGGTTCCTCGAGGGACGGAATCGAGGTGGGTGGTCCACCCCTTCGATGGCGCTCCGGCGAGGCCGGGCCATCGGTGGGGCCCACGGGGGGTGAGACCGCAAGCGGCCTGTGCCCTCCATGGGCTCCAGTCGGCAGGGAAAACCCTTGTGCCGACTGGCGCTTGGGGCCCCGATAGGGGACCGCTGGCGGAAGTATAGGGGTCGAAAACAAGTGTTTTTGGTCGCCAGTTACAAAGGTTCAATCCCGGGCTTTTCAAGGCTGTGACAGGCATCTGCTGGTGGATTCTTTATATTCAAATCCTGTGTTTCGACACATCTGATTGGCGCGTTCTTTGGCTTGCTCTGGTGCTGCTGCCTCGGCGAAGGCTTGGGCCAGGGACTGGGGTGGTGTCCATGGCTCAGCAGAATGGATGGTTCGTGAGGAGTTCCAACGTGGGTGGTCGGCAGCGCCGTCTCTGGCTTGCGCGAACCTTGGCTTGGGCCCTGGTGCTGCTGTTCTTCTGCACCCCCTCGGCCGCGCAGGCCCTCAGTTGGCGGTTGCCGGGGCGGGCGACGCCCACCCCTCCCCGCCCCGGGAGCGGGCTGGCGCGGCAAGGGCTGCAGGAAGTGCCCCCCCCGGATGGGGTGCAGAGGCTGCAGGTGGCGCTTGAGGATCGCGATCCCCAGGTGCGCATCCTGGCCCCCGCCGACGGCAGCCTCCTGCCGGATGGACCCTGGAGCTTGCGGCTGCAGGTGTCCGATTGGCCTTTGGTGGAGGCTGCTCCCCTGGGGATGGGCCCCCACCTGGTGGTGCAGCTCGATGGACATCCGCCACGCCCTGTGGTGGAGACCGAGGTGGAGATGCCGCCGCTCTCCCCGGGCAGCCACCTGCTCACCGTTTATGCCGCCAAGCCCTGGGGAGAGGCGCACAAAGGCCCTGCTGCCCTGCAGCAGATTCGGGTGCATCGCCTCGCCCCCAATTCCGCCACCCTCCCCCCGCCTGGCACGCCCCAACTCATCCCCGTGAGCCCGGTCGGCCCCTCTGGCGCCCCGCCCCTGCTGCTGGATTGGCTGTTGATCGATGCGCCGTTGCAAGGCTTGCGCACCGAGGCCTTGGGCTGGCGGCTGCGGGTCACTCTCAATGGGGAAAGCGTGCTTCTGGATCGGCAGATCCCCCTTTGGCTCAAGGGCTGGCAGCCTGGCAGCAATGCCCTCCTTTGGGAGCTTTTGGATGGACGGGGGGAGCCCCTCAATCCACCGTTCAATAGTCTCTTGCAAGAAGTGATCGTGCCGCCCGCCGTTGCGAACGATCAACCGCGTTTCGGAGCGTTGACGGCACTGGAGACGGCCGTTCTTCTCGGGGAGCAGCCCGCTTCGCTCCTGATGCCTGCCCCGGCCGAAGAACCGCCGCCAGGCGATGTGCCTTTGCCTGAGCCCCCCCAACCAGCGGGGTCCCCGACCCAGCCTGTTCCGCCACCCCAGGACGCCCTGGAAGAGGAGAGCCCGCTGCCCGATTCGCCTCCACCGCCGCTCGTCGCTGATCGCACCGACGGATCAGGCTTGCCAGAGGAGGACGCTGCTCCGCTGCCGAGCTCCGGGGAGGAGAGGGTTGATCGATCAGGCCCCCCCCCCCGGGCCGCCGCCGGCGTCCGAACCTGAACCTGGACCAGTGCCCGAGCCCACAACGCAACCGGAAACGGCTCCTGTGGCTCCAGTCAGCCAGCCTTCAGGGCCGACAGTGTCCGTTCGTCCTGCCCCGGACGAGCGTCCCGAGGGGCCTGCACCCGTGGGCGAGCTGCCGCCAGAAACTCCCTCGCAGCCTTTGACGGCAAGGCAGGAAGTCAACCCCGATGGCACGTTGAAACGGCAGCCCCAACCAAGCCCCCTGCAGAGGCTGCGGGAGCGCCTGAAACGATGAGCATCGAGCGCAAAGACCCCAAGCTCTTGGCGGCCATTGGCTTCAGCCCCACGGCCGTGCCTTTGCTCGAGCAACTCCAGCAGGCCTTTGATGGTCTCCTGATCCGCTGGCCCCATGCCGAAGAGCGTCCAGAGGCTTGGCTCGGCCGCTGTTGGCCAAAGGTTTCAGGGATTCTGGCCATTGGCGCCTGCGGGATGGTGATGCGCCTTGTGGCGCCCCTTCTGGCCGACAAGTGCACAGATCCCGCCGTCCTGGTGCTCGATCCGCGGGGGCGTTGGGTGGTGCCCCTGCTCGGCGGCCATGGGGCCGGGGCAGAGGCTCTGGCTCGTGAGCTGGCTGCGCTTCTGGATGGAACGGCTGTGATCACGGGACAGTCGGCTAGCCAGGGTCTTTTGCCCCTCGATGTCTTCGGCACCGCATGGGGGTGGCGCCAAGGCGAGGGGGACTGGTCGGCCCTGATGGTGGCGGCGTCTCGGCAGGGGCAGGCCGGATCCTGGCCTGTGCGCCAGGAATGCGGAGAGGTGCGCTGGCAGCAGTTGCAGGCCGCCCAGCCCCTCTCTCCCGCACCTTCCCCACCCGGCGAGGAAGGCGTGGCTCCAGGCACGCTGGCGATCAGCGTGCGCCGGGGCGAGGACTGCCGCTGGCACCCCCCCTGCCTTTGGCTGGGGATGGGGTGTGAGAGGCACACCAGCCTCTCGCTGTTGGAGGGGCTGGTCGATGCCACCCTGGCTGCGGAAGGTTTGGCCCCTCAGGCGGTGGCAGGGCTCGCCAGCTGCACCCGCAAAGGCGATGAGGAGGCTCTGCTGGCCCTGGCGGACCGCCGTGGCTGGCCTCTGCGGCTCTACTCCGCCGAGCAGTTGGCCGCCGTTGCGGTGCCGCACCCCTCCACCGTGGTGGAACGGGAGATGGGCACCGCCAGCGTGGCTGAGGCTGGCGCCTTGCTGGCCGCCGCCCAGGCCGAGGCGGACCTCGGCAAGGACCCCTCAGCGATCCCCCCTGATCGTCTTCTGGTGCCGAAGCGAATCGCCCGGGCGGGGCCCGAGGAGCGGGGGGCCGCCACCCTGGCGATCGCCCTGGCGGAGCGCCAATGGGCGCCCCAGAGGGGCAGCCTGCACCTGGTGGGCAGTGGCCCCGGAGCGTTGTCCCTGCTCACTGGAGAGGTGCGCAAGGTGTTGGCGCAGTGCAGCGTTTGGGTGGGCTATGGGCCCTACCTCGACCTGTTGGAACCCCTCCGCCGCCCCGATCAACTCCGCGTCGATGGTCGCCTCACTGAGGAGTTGGCGCGGTGTGCCGAAGCTCTCGCCTTGGCTCGCGAGGGCCTGACCGTCGCCCTGATCTCCTCGGGCGATAGTGGCATCTACGGGATGGCGGGCTTAGCCCTGGAGCTTTGGTGGTCCCTGCCCGAGCTGGATCGCCCCCCGTTCGAGGTGCACCCTGGCGTGTCGGCCCTGCAGATGGCGGCGGCCCGGGTCGGGGCTCCCCTGATGCACGACTTCTGCACCATCAGCCTCAGCGACCGCCTCACCCCCTGGCCGTTGATCGAACGCCGGCTGAGCGCCGCGGCGCAAGCGGATTTCGTGGTGGCTCTTTACAATCCCCGGTCCCAAGATCGGCACTGGCAATTGGAGCGGGCCCGGGAGCTGCTCCTGGCGCACCGTCCCCCAACCACTCCTGTGCTGTTGGCCCGACAGCTCTCCCGCCCTGGCGAGAGCTGCTCTACTTACACCTTGGCCACCCTGCCTTGCGAGGCGGTGGACATGGTGACCCTGGTGCTGGTCGGCAACAGCCAAACCCGTGCCGAGGCAGGCCGCCTGCTCACCCCCAGGGGCTATCCCCTGGAGGCCAGGAGCTGCGAATCGGGATGACAGGATTCGAACCTGCGGCCCCTTCGTCCCGAACGAAGTGCGCTACCAAGCTGCGCTACATCCCGTGAGGCCAGTGTAGGAGATCGATCAGCAGCCCTGGTCTATCACGCAGGGTTCGGGTTGTCTAAGGTTGACTGTTGCTCGATTTGTTGGGAGAGCCCCCTTGCACTCGGCCAGCCCATCGCGGCAGTGCTCTGGACCCGCTGCCAAGCCCGAGTGGCTGCGGGTGAAAGCCCCGCAGCGCGAGCGAATCGGCCAGGTGGCGGATCTGCTGTCTGATCTGCATTTGAACACGGTTTGCCAGGAGGCCAGTTGCCCCAACATCGGCGAGTGCTTCGCGGGCGGCACGGCCACTTTTTTGATCATGGGCCCTGGCTGCACCCGGGCCTGCCCCTACTGCGATATCGACTTTGATCGGAGCGTGCGCGCCCTCGATCCCAGCGAGCCGGAGCGGCTTGCTGAGGCTGTTCAGCGCCTTGGGCTCAGCCATGTGGTGATCACGTCCGTGAATCGGGACGATCTGGAGGATGGCGGCGCTCAGCAGTTTGTGGCCTGCATCGAGCAGGTGCGGCATCGCTCTCCCTTCACCACCATCGAGCTGTTGATTCCCGATTTCTGCGGCGATGCCTCGGCCTTGGCCCGGGTGATGGCCGCGGCTCCCGATGTGCTCAACCACAACATCGAAACCGTGCCTCGCCTCTACCGGCAGGTGCGGCCCCAGGGTGATTACGCCCGCTCCTTAACCCTGTTGCAGCAGGTGCACGACGGTTGGCCCCGGGTCTATGTGAAATCCGGGTTGATGGTCGGTCTCGGGGAACGCGATGAGGAGGTGAGCGCTGTGATGGCCGATTTGCGATGCCAGGGCGTTGATATCGTCACGATTGGTCAATACCTCTCGCCTGGACCGAAGCATCTGCCTGTGCAGCGGTTTGTCACGCCGGAGCAATTCGAGGCGTTTCGCTGCGAGGGTGAGCATGATCTTGGATTTCTGCAGGTGGTGAGCAGTCCGCTCACGCGCAGCAGCTACCACGCCGGAGAGGTGCACCGCCTGATGCGCGAGCACCCCCGCTAACGCTGCGCCGCTCCCTCAGATCACCACTTTCTCCCGCTGGGCAAGTCCCACAGTGGCAAGTTCGCTCTGGGGCACAAGCACTTTGAAGCGAGCCTGCCAACTGGCCCAATCCTTGAGGATGGCTTCAGCCTTGTGGCTGCCTGTGCGATGCGCATGCCCCACCAGCAGGGGGCGCAGCAGCGCGTCCTGTTCGGGGGTGCTCAAGGGGTGGATGGCAACGGTGTCGGGATTGAGGAGCCGCCCGAGGCTGTCCTCTTCATCCAAAAGGAAGGCCACACCGCCGGTCATGCCAGCGGCCACGTTGCGGCCGGTGCTTCCCAGCACCACCACCACGCCCCCGGTCATGTACTCGCAGCAATGGTCGCCAGTGCCTTCCACCACGGTCTTGGCCCCGCTGTTGCGCACGGCGAAGCGCTCACCGGCCCGGCCCCTCGCATAAAGCTCGCCGCCTGTCGCCCCATAGAGGGTAGTGTTGCCCAGAATCACCTGATCCTCGGGGTCGGTGCGGCCGGGCGGAGGAATCAGGGTGAGGGTGCCGCCGTTCATGCCCTTGCCCACATAGTCGTTGGCTTCGCCCACCAGCTGCAAGTGCATCCCCTGGAGCAGGAAGGCACCGAAGCTTTGGCCTGCGGCTCCGATCAAGGTCAGATCCAGCTCCCCAAGAAATCCTGCATCGCCGTGGCGCTCGGCGATTTCGCCAGCCAGGCGCGTGCCCACGCTGCGGTCGGTGTTGACGATGGCCAAGCTGCGGGAGACGCGGCCGTGGGTCTCGATGGCCTGGAGCACCTCAGGGTCGGCCAGGAGCCCATCCTCCAGGATCGGCCCGTTGCCATGGGCGTCGGGATCGTGCTGGAGCCATGAGCGATCTGTGGCCTCGGGCATGGGCCCCAGCAGGGAAGACAGATCCAGCGAGGATGTCTTGGTCAGGGTGACCTGGCGCGGGCGAAGCAGGTCGTTGCGGCCGATCAAGTCATCCAATCTGGCCACGCCAAGCACGCTGAGCAATTGCCTCACCTCCTCAGCGACGAAGAGGAAGAAATTCACTACATGCTCAGGCAGGCCGGTGAAGCGTTTGCGCAAAGCTTCCTTCTGGGTGGCCACCCCCACAGGGCAGTTGTTGGTGTGGCAAACCCTGGCCATGATGCATCCTTCGGCGATCATCGCCACCGAGCCAAAACCAAACTCTTCGGCGCCGAGCATGGCGGCGACAACCACATCCCAGCCTGTCTTCAAGCCACCATCCACCCGCAGCAGCACCCGATCCCGCAGCCCGTTTTCCAACAGAGAACGATGCACTTCGGTGAGACCAAGCTCCCATGGGCTTCCGGCATGTTTGATGGAACTGAGGGGTGAGGCGCCGGTGCCGCCGTCGTGCCCGGAGATCTGAATCACATCCGCATTCGCCTTGGCTACTCCTGCGGCGATGGTGCCGATTCCAATCTCTGCCACCAGCTTCACAGAAACCTTGGCAGCTGGATGCACCTGATGAAGGTCGAAGATCAGCTGGGCCAGATCCTCGATGGAGTAAATGTCGTGATGGGGGGGCGGTGAAATCAGCGCCACCCCTGGTTTGCTGTGCCGCAGCCCGGCGATGTAGGCGTCCACCTTGGGGCCGGGGAGCTGTCCACCCTCGCCGGGTTTGGCCCCTTGCGCCACCTTGATCTCCAATTGCTTGCCGCTGCGGAGGTATTCGGCGGTGACGCCGAATCGGCCCGAGGCGATTTGCTTGATCGCGGAGCAGGCCGTGTCCCCATTCACCAAGCCCCTCACTGAGGGCAGGGAGGCGGAGTGGCCGGCGCCATCCACATCGTTCAACACGGCGAAGCGCACGGGGTCTTCGCCCCCTTCACCGCTGTTGCTCTTGCCGCCAATCCGATTCATGGCCACGGCGAGCACCTCATGGGCTTCCCGAGAGAGCGCCCCCAAACTCATTCCGCCCGTGCAGAAGCGACGGCAGAGGCTTTCCACACTTTCCACCTGCTCCAGCGGAAGCGGTGTGGGGGCGGTGGCGAGCTCCAGCAGATCGCGGAGCGCCGTGAGCGGCCTGCCTTCGAGCAGTTTCTGGTAAGTGGTGAAATGGTCGTAGCCCGGACCGGCGGCAACCGCGGAGTGGAGCACCTTGGCCATCTCGGGGCTGTTCATGTGGTATTCGCCGCCGGTGCGGTATTGCACGAAACCCATGAACTCCAGCTTGGCGCGATTCAGCTCGGGAAAGGCCTTGGTGTGAAAGGCCAGGGTCTCGCTTGCCAGATCGGCCAGGCTCAAGCCTGCGATGCGGCTTGTGGTGCCTCGGAAGGCCAGCTCGATCAGGTCGGCACCAATGCCGATGGCTTCGAAGATTTGAGCACCGTGATAGCTGGCCAGAAGGGAGATGCCGATCTTGGAGAGAATTTTTCTCAGACCATCTTCCAAAGCTTGCCGCACATTGCTTTGTGCTTTCTCAACCGTCAGGGCCGGTATTTTGCCCCGTTCGATCAGAGACTGGGTTTTGGGATGGGCGAGCCAATGGCGGGTGGTCTCCCATGCCAACCAGGGGCAGACGGCACTCGCTCCGTATCCGATCAAGCAGGCCAGGTGGTGCGTGCTCCAACACTGGGCCGTTTCCACAACGATGGAGGCCTGCAAGCGCAATCCCTTGCGCAAGAGGTGGTGGTGCACCGCCCCCACCGCCAGCAAGGGAGGGATCGTGCTGAACAAGGCCGTGATGCCCCCTCCGATGCGATCAGAGATCACCAGAATCTGATTGCCACTGCGCACGGCAGCTTCGGCTTCAAACATGAGGCGGTCCAGGGCCGTTTTGAGCCCTGCAGGCCCCTCGGCCACCGGTAGCAGGGTGGAGAGTGTGGCCACTGCCAGCCCCTGGCTGCCCAGGGTGGCCAAATCGGATTCGTTGAGCACGGGCGTCGCCAGATGCAACACGGCGGCACCGGCTGGATCGGGCCGCAGGGCTGAGCCGCGACGCCCCAGGTGCATCTCCAGGCTCATCACCAGCCGTTCGCGCAGGGGGTCGATGGGCGGGTTGGTGACCTGGGCGAAGCGTTGTTTGAAGTAGTCGTAGAGAAGGTGAGGACGGTTCGAGAGCACCGCCAGTGGGATGTCATCTCCCATGCAGTAGGTGGGCTCTTTGCCCTGAGCGGCCATTTCCTCAATCACGAGCTCCAGATCCTCGGCGGTGAAACCGAAGGCGGTTTGCAGTTGCAGCAGCTCGAGTTCGCCCACAAGCCGCTCCTCCCGCCAGGGGCCTGGGGGGAGGCTGCGGCGGTGCTCCGCGAGCCAGGCGGCATAGGGGTGGCGCTCAGCCGCTTCCGCTTTCACCTCCCAATTGCGGAGCAGGCGACGCCTCAGCAGGTCGACAGCAAGCATTTGGCCCGGCCCCAGCCTGCCCTTTTCCAGGATTTGGCTCTCCTCGAGTTCCACAACTCCCGTTTCCGAACCCATGACGACAAAGCCGTCACGGGTGATGCAGTAGCGGGCAGGTCGAAGGCCGTTGCGGTCGAGCGTTGCTCCCACCGTGCGCCCATCGCTGAACACCAGCAGGGCAGGTCCATCCCAGGGTTCCTGAAGACAGGCGCTGTACTCGTAGAAGGCGCGGATCGCGGGCCGGGAGTCGAGATCCGGCTGGCCCTGATAGGCCTCGGGGACCAGGGTGAGCAGGCTGTCGGTGATGGGCCTGCCGCTGCGCACCATCAGCTCGAGGGTGGCATCGAGGTTGGCCGAATCGCTGAAGGCCGCATTCACCAGGGGACGAAGATCCGCTGCGGCTTCTCCCCAGACCACTTCCAGGTTGGCCTCGGCGGCGCTGGCCCAGTTGATGTTCCCGAGAAGGGTGTTGATCTCGCCGTTGTGCCCGAGCAGCCGCATGGGTTGGGCCAGGGGCCAGCGCGGCAGGGTGTTGGTGCTGAAGCGGCGGTGATAGACGGCGAAATTGACGCTGAATCGTGAATCGCGAAGATCTGCATAAAAGCGATCCAGAACCTCTGAGCGCACCATGCCCTTGTAGACGAGGGTGCGGGCACTGATCGAGGCGAAATACAGCTCGGTGGTGCCGCTCCCCCACACTTCGCGAACTCGGTCGACCGCCAGCCGTCGCAGGCGGAAGAGCAGGGCCTCCACCGCGTCAACGTCGTCGGCGACCCTCCTGGATGCCTCGGGGGCCTCAAGGAGCCACTGCTGAATGGCGGGGGCTGTCTGGCGGGCGAGGGGGCCAAGGACAGACTCATCCACGGGCACCGCTCGCCAGCCAAGGCTGCGGAGCCCCAGCCTGCTCGCCTCCTGCTCGCAAATGTCTTTCGCCACGCGGCGCCGCTCCTCGTCCTGGGGCAGAAACACCATCGCCAGCCCCCTGACGCTCTCGCTGCTGATGCTCGCCACCTCTGGCCAGACCGCTTCGAAGAAAGGCCAGGGGATGGCGGTGAGCAGCCCCGCTCCATCTCCGGAATCCGCATCGCCGCCGCAGCCGCCGCGATGCTCCATGCATCGGAGCCCCCGTAGGGCCTGCTGCAGGATCCAGTGGCTGTCATCGCCCTCCATGTGGGCGATGAACCCCACGCCGCAGGCATCCTTCTCTCCGCTCACCGCCTCGGGAGGCAGGCTGTCGCTCTGGGGCCATGGGGCTTTGGAGCGGTTGGCGTCGGAGGGAAGTGGCATGGGCTGGTGTGGGCTACCGCTGCCGGCAGGTTGGCCTGCTGCAGGAGGGTTGGGAGCCCCTCGGCAAAGTGTTCAATAAAGGATCCTAGGGAGCAGCACTCTTGCGCCGTTCACCGGGTCTACCTTTCTGGATCTGAGCTGGTTGGGGAGGAGGAGACGATGCGCAAGCCGCTGGTTGGTTTGGCTGCCCTCTGCGCCCTTGCCACCGCATGGCCGATTCCCCTGTCGGCAGGCCCAGGACCCGGGGGCCTGCCGGCTTCCTTCCCCCCCCCGCCACCCCCTGTGCCCTCGCCGGTCGAGGCTGATCTGCCCACCCCCCAGGGGGCCCGGCCCCGCGCTGAAGGAGCCCTCCCCGGGGGACGGGTTGAAGGGGTCTTGGCGGGTCAGTTGTTGAGCATCCACGGCTTGCGCCAGCGGGCGGCCTGGCTCTGGTCAGGCCCGTCTGATCAACGGCCACGCCAGCTCTGGTTGCCGCTCGAGGTGTTGCAGGGACAGTTGGGATTCAGCAGCCGCACCCGGGCGGATGGGGCTTTGGAGTTGGAGTGGTTTGGCCGAAATCAGATCGTTTTGCCAGCCCAGCAGAGGGCTTTGGCCGATGAGGTGGCGGTGGATGTGGCGCCCTTTCTGGCGCCGGATGGACTGTCTGCCCGCTTGGAGGGTGGTGAACTTCAGCTGCAGGGGCCCCCTTCCCTGCTGCGTCGGGTGAGGGCCAGCGCAGCTCCGGCAGGCCGTCGCCGGGTGGTGTTGGATCTGAGCGCTCCGGCCGTGGTGCGCAGCGGAGAGGGTCGGATCTGGTTGGCGGTGCAGCTGCCCGATTCCCTCTCTGAGGATTTGCGTCGTTTGGGCCTCCAGCCCCAGCGGGAGGGGGCGGGTTGGGCATTGGTCGCCTCTGCCGCTCCCGAGCGGGTGTTCACCCTGGGCCAACCCGCCAGAGTGGTGCTCGACCTGACGGTGGCAAGGTCATCGTTAGACACGGGGGCGGTCCCCTCCGCTCGCTCCGGCCTGGATCCCCGCCTGCAGGCGCTGCTGGGCTCGGAGGTGTTTTGGAGCCAAGACGTGCGATCTCTCGGCGGGCGGCGGCTGCGGATCAACAGCGTGCGGATCGATCCCCAGAGCAGCTCCCTCGAATTGCGCAGCCTCAGCCGGGGAGCTGGCATGGAGGGGCTGACCTCCCTCCCTCTCCTGGCCCGGCGCTACGACGCCCTGGTGGCGATCAACGGGGGCTATTTCAACAGGGTGCGCCGATTGCCGCTCGGAGCCCTGCGCGACCAGGGACGATGGTTGTCCGGGCCCATCCTGAATCGCGGCGTTGTGGCCTGGGACCTTGGCACCCTGCCCCGTTTTGGCCGGCTCTCGCTCCAGGAATGGCTGAGCGATGGCAGCGGCAGGCCATGGCCGGTGGTGGCGGTCAACAGTGGCTACGTCCAGCGGGGATTGGCCCGCTACACCGCAGACTGGGGAACGCAATATCGCTCGCTGGCAGGAACCGAGCAGGCCGTGGCCCTGCGTGACGGCCTGGTGCAGCGCCGCTACGACCGCACGGCTCTGGCGTTGGGTGTGCCGCTGCTGCCCGGGGAGGAGCTGTTGGTGGCCCGGGGCGGCGCCCCCCTCCCAGGGAACGCGGGGGAGCGTCTCCAGCTCGCCAGCCGCCCAAGCAACGAACTCGGTTTGGCGGCCAATGTGATGGGCGGTGGCCCGTTGTTGCTCCTGGGGGGACGCGTTGTCCTGGATGGGCTGGCTGAAGGGTTCAGTCCTGCCTTTCTCCAGCAGGGTGCGCCGCGCACCGTGATCGGTAGTGATGGCCGCTATCTGTGGTTGCTCACCGTGGAAGGGCTGGACAACCAGGGGCCCACTCTGGCTGAGACGGCCCGGTTGTTGCAGTCCATTGGCTTGCAGGATGCTCTCAACCTCGATGGCGGCAGTTCTACCGGTCTGGTGATGGGAGGCTTGCACACGGTCAAGGGCCGCGGCGTGACCTCCTTGGTGCACAACGGCCTGGGCTTGGTTCCCAGGGCGGTCCTTCCCACCGCCAGCCGCCTTGCCCCTGCCTCCCCGACCGGCCCAGTCCCAGAGAGGGGCCGGTCGGCCGTTGAAGCGGGGGGTTCGGCTCCTGCGGCGAGCCCTTGAGGGTCGATGGGGCAGGAACCCAACCCCCCGCAGACTCGCCTGCCAGACTGGCGAGGCAGCGCTTCCGATGCCCGTGCCCAGGGGCCAGACCCTCCGTCTCACATCGGCCGCCGCGGCTGAGCTTTGTCGCCAGGCTGCGGTGGCCGGGACCCCTGGGATGATGCACCTCGATCTGCTCGCGGGCACATGTGAGCAGTGGGTGCTTCGGCTTCGGGCGGGCCATTTGGCCGGAAGTCCGGTGGCTCGAGCCGATGGCATCACGCTCTATGCCCCCAGCCACCAACAGGACCTTCTGGCCGGGCTTCAACTGGACTACCGGGGAGATCTCAGCGGCGCTGGCTTTGTGATGCGAGGGGGGGAAGGGATTCGCTCCTGCGCTTGTGGGGCCGCCTTCACCCCGCTGAAGGGGGGCTGGACCACGGGGAAGTAAGGTGATGGATTGTCGTCAACGGTCGGACGTCCGACCACGAACCCCAGAGCAGTCCTCCGGCCCTCGATGCCCACCATTCAGCAGCTGATCCGCACCGAGCGGCAGCGCCTCACGCGCAAAACCAAGTCACCCGCCCTGCGCGCCTGCCCCGAGCGGCGTGGCGTTTGCACACGCGTCTACACGTCCACTCCCAAGAAGCCCAATTCGGCGCTGCGGAAAGTCGCCAGGGTGCGACTGACCTCCGGCTTTGAAGTCACGGCCTACATCCCAGGGATTGGTCACAATCTTCAGGAGCACTCTGTTGTGCTCATCCGTGGAGGTCGGGTCAAAGATCTGCCAGGGGTGAGATACCACATCATCCGCGGCACGCTCGACACTGCCGGGGTCAAAGACCGTCGTCAAGCGCGCTCCAAATATGGCGCCAAGACCCCCAAGGATTGATCTGCCACCCGTCGTTTTCTCTCGCCGCCCTGCCCAACTTCCATGTCCCGTCGCAACGCCGCTGAAAAGCGTCCCGTCCTTCCTGATTCCCAGTTCAACAGCCGCTTGGCTTCGATGATGGTGGCCAGGCTGATGAAGCATGGCAAGAAGTCCACCGCCATGCGCATCCTTTCGGATGCCTTCACCCTGATCAATGAGCGCACCGGTGGCGACCCCCTCGAGCTCTTCGAAACTGCTGTCCGGAATTCCACGCCGCTGGTTGAAGTTCGGGCCCGCCGTGTGGGCGGGGCCACCTACCAGGTGCCCATGGAAGTGCGTCAAGAACGTGGCACCGCCATGGCTCTGCGCTGGTTGGTGAATTTTTCTCGTGCTCGCAATGGACGCAGCATGGCCCAGAAATTGGCTGGCGAGCTGATGGATGCAGCCAATGAGGCAGGCAGCGCCGTTCGCAAGCGCGAGGAAACGCACAAGATGGCCGAGGCCAACAAGGCCTTTGCCCACTACCGCTACTGATCTCCTCGCTGAGTCGGATTTCCAGGGCAGATCCGACTCAGGCCAACCAAGCACTCTGTAGAGTATCGCCCGCTTTTTCCCGCTACCTTCCCGGAGACGACCCCCGTGGCCCGCGCCTATCCACTAGATCGTGTCAGAAATATTGGTATCGCCGCGCATATTGACGCTGGCAAAACCACGACGACCGAAAGAATTCTCTTCTATTCCGGTGTGGTCCACAAGATGGGCGAAGTGCACGACGGTGCAGCGGTCACCGACTGGATGGAGCAGGAGCGGGAGCGAGGCATCACGATCACTGCGGCTGCGATCTCGACAAGTTGGAAAGATCACCGCATCA
>JBJTWN010000142.1:0-7421 GCA_046081785.1 Cyanobium sp. | reverse complement strand
GGGGGGAGGAGGAGCTGGTGGTGCTGCTTGAGCAGCCCGGGGATTTTGTGCTTTGGGGGGCGGGAATCGGCCACCGCTGGCGGGCTTTGCAGCCTTCGGTGCTGATGACGTTGCGGTGGAGCGTTCTGGCCGGAGATGGGGACGATGGAGAGGGGTGCCGTGCACCATCACTGCCGTCTACAGAGCCACCTGAGCAGATTTGATCCCTTGCCGATCAACGTTCCCCCAGAATCCCCCCCAGCTCCCTCAGTCGCCCGGCAGGATCCGTTGTGGCCTCCCAAAGGGGGGCGTAATGGAAGAACGCCACCCCCAGCCCCCTCTGCCGCAAAGCTTCCACCTTCCCTTGCAGCAGGGGCATGGCTGTCGGGCGCATGCGCTGCCCGGCCATGACCGCCACAGACATCGGCAGTTTTTTCCCCTGCAATTCGGGGCGATTGAGCTCTGCGGTGAAGCTCTCCAGATCAGGACGATAGAGCTGCACCACCACCTCATCCACCAAGCCGTCCTTCACCCAGGTGCGCCAATCCTGCAGTTGTAGCTTGTAAGCAAAATCGGCATAGTTCGGAGAGAGGGAGATAAACAGATTGGGGTTGCGGGCCTTGAGAGCTGTTCGCAGCCGCCGCAAAAATCCTGTGATCTTGTCGGCTCGCCAGCGCAGCCAGGCTGGGTCTTGGGCATTGGCCGGCACGCTGCGGCCCGTCTCGCGCCGGTAGAGGGCCCGGGTGTAGGCGTCGTAGCCGAAGCTGTTCGGCAGGCTGAAGTGATCATCAAATTGCACGCCGTTCACGTTGTAGAGCGTCACCACTTCCAGGGCCAGATCGGTGAGCAGCTGTTGCACCTCCGGGCGGAAGGGATTGAGCCACACCACCTCCCCGGCAGCGCTCATCGAGGTGGTGGCCCCTTCTCGGGTTTGGGTGAGCCACTGGGGGTGGCGCTTGGCCAGCTCGGAGCTGGGCGGGGCCATGAAGCCAAATTCAAACCAGGGCACCACCTGCATTCCCTGGCGTTGCGCCAGGCTGATCAGCTCCGCCAGGGGATCTTGCCCCTGCAGGCCGCGCACGGTGAAGTCCTGAAGCTTGCGTTGCTGGGTCACCGCACTGGCGTGATAGGCGTAGCCGCCGTTCCACACCACCGGGTAAAGGGTGGTGAATCCCAGCCGGCCCAGTTGTTGCACGGCCTCCTCCAGCTTCGAGCGATCCCGCAGGGTGCCCATGTCGTTGAGGGTGAACCACACCCCCAACAGCGGCTTGGCCGGCCCGATGCGCTGCGGCTGAATTGGAGCGATCGAGGGTCCGGGGCTCGGCGCTGGCGGGGGTGGCGGTGGCGGTGGCGGGGGGAACGGTGCAGCGAAGCCAGGGCCTCCCGCGGGAACAGAAATCGCCAAGACAATCCCCGCCACTTTCGCTGCGGCGCCGGTCCACAGCCGGCCCATCCCGGTGGTCTGGCACCGCTGCAGGGGCGGGGCAGGCAGGCGCGGAAGGAGATGGTTCACCAGATCCCGGGGAGGAGTCGGGCGCTGCGCAGCTGGTAGGCCGCGAAATCCGGATACTTGGCTGCCATCCGCTGTTCTTTCTCGCGAATGCGCTGCAGGTAGAGGAGTAGCACCAGCGCTGGCACCACGTAGGCCCAGCCCACCCCAGCGACCACGGCAAAGCTGAGGTAGCGCAGCAGATCACCCAGGTAGTTCACATGGCGCACCCGGCGCCAGATGCCATCGGCCACCAGGCCGCCGCCCATCGCCTTGGCCGTCATCTTCTGCACATCGGCCGTGGCGTTGATCAGACTGCCAAAGCTGAACAGGGTCAACCCAAGCGCCAGGGCAACGAAGGAGATCGGTTCGGGGTTCAAAAAGGCCAACACCCCTGGCAGGCTGTAGAGGACCCCGATGAACAGCAGGGCGAAGCCAAAGCGCAGCGGCCCCACTTTGTCGGTGAAGAGTTGCTCCCGTCTCTGGGGGAACAACCACTGTTCCAAAAGCCACCAGAGGCAGTAGCTGATGTGCAGGCTGAGATACACCACCTGGCGGATCCCCGGCACCCCGAAGCGCACGGCCAACCCCAACAGCAACAGGATGGTGAGGACCTTGGCCCAGTTGATGGCCGTGAGTTCGCTCCAGCGACCTGTGGTGACGGCTGCTTGCACCTTCTCCCCGAATCGAGGCCCAACCCTAGGGCCGCAACAACTCTCGGGTGACCTGGGCCACGGAGGCTGGGTGGGCCATCAGCTCGTGGTGTTGCAGGTGAAGGGGGCGCAGCACTTCACGGCGGCCCACCGGAAGCACGGCGCTCCAGCCAGGCACCACCATCACATCGGCCAAGCAGTAGAGAGAACAGCAGTCAATGCCTTGCAGGGCCTCCGGATCCCCATTCAATCGCTGCAGCAGGGGGCTGCCCACTTTCATGTCTCCCACGCTGGCCAGCAGCTGGCCCGGCCAGGGCTGGGCGGTCCAAGTGCCCTGTTGGGGGCTGGCCACGCTGGTGAAGCGGCGCACACGCCCGTTCCCCCCCAGCAGTTGGATCCAGCTGCGACTGATCACCCCGCCCATGGAAAAGCCCATCACATCGAGAGGCTGCTCCCGGCCAAAGCGCTCTTCCACGGCCTGGCTCAACTGGGCGGCGAGCTCCTCCAGAGGCACCACCCCCAGCCCGTGGGGCAGATGGGGGATGAACACCTCCCGCCGATCGCCGAGTTCCCGCCGCAGGCTGTTGAAGAGGGCGGGCGTGTCCCAAAGGCCATGCACCAGCACCAGGGGTGGCGCACCGCCGGCTGGGCTTGGCTGGATGGCGCTCACAGGCCCAGGGGGCGGTGTTGGAAGCGGCGGCTGCCGCTGGCATAGTCAGCGGCGATGTGGCCTTGTCCGCGCAGCAGGTAGCGATAGGTCACCAGCCCCTCCAGCCCCACCGGCCCTCGCGGTGGCAGGGTTTGGGTGCTGATGCCCACCTCGGCGCCAAATCCGTAGCGATGGCCATCGGCGAAGCGGGTGGAGCAATTCCAATACACCCCCGCACTGTCCACACTCGCCAGAAACCGCTCGGCGGTGCTGGTGTCGCTGGTGCAGATGGCTTCGGTGTGACGGGAGCCATGGCGGGCGATGTGGGCCAGGGCCTCCTCCAGATCCGCCACCACCTTCACGCTGAGGATCAGATCGGAGTATTCCGTGTCCCAGTCGGCGTCGCTGGCGGGGCTGGGCACGCCCAGCTCGCAGGCGCGGGAATCGCCCCGCAGCTCCACCCCCGCCTCCTGGAGCGTCCTGATGGCCGCCGGCAGAAAGCGGGGGGCGATGGCCTGGTGCACCAGCAGGGTTTCGATGGCGTTGCAGGCCGCCGGGTATTGGGCCTTGCCATCCAGGCTGAGCCGCACCGCCTGCTCCACGTCGGCGGCCGCATCCACATAGAGATGGCAGAGGCCATCAGCGTGGCCAAGCACGGGAATGCGTGTGTGGTCTTGGATGTAGCGCACCAGGGTGTTGGAGCCTCGGGGGATGATCAAGTCCACCAATCCCTCCAGTTTCAACAGGGCCAAGCTTTCTTCCCGGCTGGTGAGCAGCTCCAGGCAGCTGGGGTCCACAGAGCTGCCGGCCAGCCCCTCTTTCAGCGCCTCCAGGATGGCCTGGCAGCTCCGTGCGGCCTCCCGGCCCCCTTTGAGCAGGGCGCCATTTCCGGAACGGATCGCCAGCGAGGCGATCTGCATCACCGCATCCGGTCGTGCTTCAAAGATCACCCCCAACACTCCCAGGGGCACCGTGATCCGCTCCAGCACAAGCCCCTCATCCAGCTCGGTGTGGAGCTGGCGACGGCCGAGGGGATCGGCCAGGTCTGCCACCTGGCGCACCCCCTCGATGGCCGCGGCCAGCTTGGCGGCATCCAATTTGAGCCGCGCCACCAAGGCAGGCACCAACCCATCGGTTTCGGCGGCCTCCAGGTCGGCCCGGTTGGCGAGCAGGATCGCCTCCTGCGAGCGATCCAGGGCATCGGCCATGGCCTGCACGGCCGCTCGCCGCTCCCCATCGCTGCGCTGGGCGAGAGCCATGGCGCTGCGACGCACCCCTGCGGCGCGCTGCATCAGCTCGGCAGAGGGATCTGGGGGGGGAGGCAGGGTGGCTTGGCTCATGCAGCCATTCTCTCCTCAGAGGCTGGCTGCGCCCATCCCAAAAGTTGTGACGACCCGCCCCATCGGCGGGCTGGGCTAGCTAACCCTGAGGGGTCAATGCCCTCCCATCCATGGTCGTCACCCCCGCCGGAGCCACCGGGTCTGGCATCACCGGTGTCTCCAGCGCTGACAGCGGCGGGGCGCTGCCGGAGGTGCTCAAGGAAAGTGGCCAGCGGGAGGTGTTCTGTGGCCTCACCTCGATCGTGTGGCTGCACCGCCGCATGCCCGATGCCTTCTTTCTGGTGGTGGGATCGCGCACCTGCGCCCACCTGATCCAAAGCGCTGCAGGGGTGATGATCTTCGCGGAGCCCCGTTTCGGCACCGCCATTCTCGGGGAACGGGATCTGGCGGGGCTGGCGGACGCCAACGATGAACTTGATCGGTTGGTTCGCGAGCTGCTGGAGCGGCGACCGGAGATCCGCACCCTGTTTCTGGTGGGCTCCTGCCCCAGCGAGGTGATCAAGCTCGATCTGGCCCGGGCCGCTGAGCGGCTCAGCCAGCAGATGGCCGGCCGGGTGCGGGTGCTCAACTATTCCGGCAGCGGCATTGAAACCACCTTCACCCAGGGGGAAGACCAGGCCCTGATGGCCCTCCTCCCCCTGCTGCCCTCCAGTGATGAGGAGCAGCTGCTGATTGTGGGCACCCTGGCCGATGCGGTGGAAGACCGCTTCACCACCCTGTTTGAGCGGATGGGCATCCCGCGGGTGCGCAGCCTTCCCCCCCGTCGCTCCACCGACCTGCCGCCGATCGGCAAGGGCACGCGGCTCCTGCTCGCCCAACCGTTTCTGAGCGCCACCGCCCGGGCCCTGGCCCACCGCGGCGGCCAGCTGATCGAAAGCCCCTATCCCTTCGGTGTGGAGGGGAGCCGCCTGTGGATGGAGGCGGCGGCCGCTGCCTTTGGCTTGGACGCAGCGACCGTGGCTGGCGTGCTCCACCCTCTTCTGGAGCGGGGTCGCCGGGCCATGGAGCCCCATCGAAAGGTGCTGCAGGGCAAGCGCCTGTTTTTGATGCCCGATTCCCAGATGGAAATCCCCCTGGCCCGCTTTTTGGCCCGCGAGTGCGGCATGGAGCTGGTGGAGGTGGGTGTGCCCTACCTGGACCGCCAGTTGATGGCCGCTGAGCAGGCCCTGCTGCCGGCGGGCACCCAACTGAGCGAGGGACAGGATGTGGAGCGCCAATTGGAGCGGGTGCGCGCTGAGCGGCCCGATCTGGTGGTGTGCGGCCTCGGCTTGGCCAATCCGCTGGAAGCCGAGGGCCTGGCCACCAAATGGTCGATCGAGCTGGTCTTCAGCCCCATTCACGGCTGCGATCAGGCCGGCGAGCTGGCAGAACTCTTCGCCCGCCCCCTGCGCCGTCGCGGCGCCCTCTCTTTTTCCTGATCCCATGGAACTCACCCTCTGGACCTACGAAGGCCCCCCCCACGTGGGCGCCATGCGCATCGCGGCCTCCATGGAAGGGGTGCACTACGTGTTGCACGCCCCCCAGGGCGATACCTACGCCGATCTGCTCTTCACGATGATCGAACGGCGCGACAGGCGCCCTCCCGTGACGTACACCACCTTCCAGGCCAGGGATCTGGGGGGTGACACGGCGGAGTTGGTCAAGCGCACCATCGCCCAGGCTGTGGAGCGCTTTCAACCAGAGGCCCTGTTGGTGGGTGAGAGCTGCACCGCAGAGCTCATCCAGGACCAGCCGGGGGCATTGGCCGCAGGCATGGACCTGGGCGGCATCCCGATGGTGAGCCTCGAGCTGCCGGCCTATTCCAAAAAAGAAAACTGGGGTGCAGCCGAAACGTTTTATCAGCTGGTGCGCGGCCTGCTCAAGGAGCAGATGCCGCCGCCAGGGAGCCCGAAGATCGCTCCCACGCGCTGGAAGGAGGAGTGCCGGCGCCCGCGGGTGAATTTGCTGGGGCCGACCCTGCTTGGCTTTCGCTGCCGTGATGACGTGCGGGAGATTACTCGCCTGTTAAGCGAGCACGGTGTGGATGTGGGCGTGGTGGCTCCCCTGGGAGCCAGGCCGGCCGATCTGTTGCGGCTTCCCTTGGCCGACGCCAACGTGTGCCTCTACCCGGAAGTGGCGGGGACGGTGTGCAGCTGGATGGAGCGCAGCTTCGGCATGGCCACCGTGAAAACCGTGCCGATTGGGATCGCGGCCACCTCGGCATTTTTGGCTGAACTCACCACGCTTCTCGGGCTTGAGGGGCCCGATGGAGCTGTTGCGCCAGTTTCGCCGCAGCGCGCAGCAGAAGGCGAGCGTCTGTCCCGCCTGCCCTGGTATTCCCGCTCCGTGGATTCCACCTACCTCACCGGCAAGCGGGTGTTCATTTTTGGCGATGCCACCCATGCCATCGCCGCCGCCCGCATCGCCAGCCAGGAGTTGGGCTTTGAAGTGGTTGGCTTGGGCACCTACAGCCGGGAGCTGGCTCGTGAGGTGCGGACCGCTGCCAAGGAGCTTGGCCTGGAGGCCCTGATCAGCGATGACTATCTGGTGGTGGAGAAAGCGATGGCCGAGTCGGTGCCGGAGCTGGTTCTGGGCACCCAGATGGAGCGCCACAGTGCCAAGCGATTGGGTATCCCTTGCGCTGTGATCAGCACCCCCTTGCATGTGCAGGATGTGCCTGCTCGCTATTCCCCTCAGATGGGTTGGGAAGGAGCAAATGTGATCTTTGATGCCTGGGTGCATCCGCTGATGATGGGTCTGGAGGAACACCTGATCGGCATGTTCCGCCACGATTTTGAGTTTGTGGATGGCCACCGCAGCCACCTGGGGGATGGAGCGCCATCGGTGACCCCCGCCCTCGATCCGGCGCAAAAGATGGCGACGTCGGCTGCTCCGCCGTCCCCAGGCTTGGCCGCTTCCCCTGGCATGGCAAGGATGGAGCCCTCCGCTGCCGTTGCGGTGGCGGATCCTGCGCTGGTGGAGGCCCCTGCCACGGCCAGCGATCCGGTGTGGACCGCCGATGGGGAAGCGGAACTCCACAAGATTCCCTTCTTCGTGCGGGGCAAGGTTCGGCGCAACACCGAAACCTTTGCCCGCGAGCGGGGCCTGATCGCCATCACCAGCGAAACGCTCTACGACGCCAAGGCCCATTTCAGCCGCTGAGCCCTTGTGGGCGGTTCATCTGATCGCCACTACCTTGGCAAAGGCACGATCTATTTTTCCATGGTCATTCGCACCCGCCTCGTTGAGCTCTCCAGCCTGGAGGCCGTGGCTTACCGCCAGAAACTCCGCGGCGGCCAGGTGGGAGTGGTGATTCTCCGGCAGGACTTGGC